>NZ_CP171690.1:2502066-2830083 GCF_043702085.1 Altererythrobacter sp. GH1-8
TGTATGCGCGGTGCGGACCGCGATGCAATGGAAGGCCAAACCGGACCGCTGTATCTTCCTTGGCGGGCAGCAGCATTCCATTGGTGCGAAAGTCGTCAAAGCTCACGCTGTTCGTGCCGATCGCTTCGAACATTCGTCCGAAGCATCGACGCGAAAGAAGCTGTCGCGGCAGGATATGATGGCGCTGGAGGCCTGGATCATACCCAGGTAACCCGCGCCTATTGACCGAGCGAAAGGAAACCCTCTCCACCCGGCATGTAGCCGAAATCATTGAAAGCCCCCCGAGATCTCCCTTCTATTCTCTGCTGACCCTCACATATTTCCCATTGCGGGAAGGTCGCAGAAGCAGCCGGCTCCCATCCGGCCCAACAATACGTTCACTCTGTTCGATACCGCCGACAAGCACGAGCTGGTTTACAAGTCGAAGGCCAAGCCGCGTTGCCGACAGTCTGTCCGACGCCAGCTCTGGCTCGATCCGCAGTTCCTGATCGATGAAATGTTCGAGGCCGACGCTGACCAGGCTCCCGTCGCTTTCGTCAGCAAACGCAGTCAGGCCGAGCGCAGGGAACGGACCGCCATCAAGCCATGCTGTGATGGTCGATTCAAAGAAACGTCGACCTATGGCGGATTGCGACGGGGGCCAGCAGGCAATCCTCGCATCCTCGAAATGATGAACAATGTCGCGTGCAAGCCCGAGCAATCCCCGCAACACCGGCCAACTGCGTCCGCCGCCGGTCAAGTGGGATCCCGGTGAGAGTTGAATACCTTCAAGGCTATGCAACTCCAGCTTTTCCTCGATGTCAAAACGAAAGGCGACTGGCGGCGATTCACACGGTTGCCTCGGAGCAAGACCAACGCAGTCAAATGTCAAACCTTCACGAAGCAACTCAAGCCAGGCCGGATTGTGGTCACAGTGGACTTGCGAGCATGATTCCACCGACTCTTCTTCAGACCGGACGACACGCAACGGATGCTCAGCGGAGCTTGGAACATGCGTGATGGAAACATTTGACGCCAATCTGGCAAAATCATTCAGAGACGCAACATCAGGACGTCTGCCTCGTGTAAAAAGCAGGCAAACGCCTTGGTTGGTCGACCTTGCCGACCCCTCCCCAGTTTGCTCGAACCCGATTGGCTGATCCCCACCAATTGTCCGCATCTAGTGCAGACAACTTGCATGGAAACCCACGCAACGTCGAGTCATTAAATTGCTGAAAAAAAGTTCATTGGCGGTCGCCTAGCCGCCTAGAACATGCCCGACGCAAGACCTTCCGCCATTGCCGCGCCAACCTCGTTGCAGGTGGAGAGCGTGCTTTCCGGAACATTCTTGGACGCCAGGATTCGCTCCGGAGTCTGTGCATCGAAGTTGAAGATCATAGGCTCAACAACCCGTTTCAGTCGCCAACCAGTGACGATCCGATCAATCTGTCGTTGCGCGCCCTCGCCATCCGAACCTGCAGCGATGATAGTGGCATAGGGCCGACCTTCAGTGTGCCCGAGTACCCCATAATAGCACCGATCGAACATCTCCTTCATGAGGCCGCTCAAGCTGGCAAGGTTCTCCGGGCAGACGAACAGATAGCCGCCGGAGTACAGGAAATCGCCTGGGCACACCTCGTCAGCCCGCATCAGCCTGGCCCGGCCCCCTGCCCCTGCAGCCGCGGCGCGCGCCATGGCTTCGCTGGCTCCAGTCCGGCTGTGCCAGACAATCAGAAGAGTGTGATCATCCATACCGCGAAGAATCGCAGGCTCCGGCGCCATGTCAATCATTGTCGATTGTCCAAGCGTCACGGCTGTTGCTCGGAGCCAGACTAGGCTAGAGATCAGCCATGGCAACCTCACCGCTTTCCCACGTTCTTGGCGTCAGACAATCGCTTTCCGGCAAGGCTTGGCAATGGCGAGGAGGCGCTATGGAATTGAGCGCAGGTCTCGACCAGAACCTGCTCACCGAGTTGCTTATGACGCGGGGCGTTGCCCGCGAGGACGTCGCGCGCCACGCGAACCCGACCATGCGTGACTTTCTTCCCGACCCGTCAGAATTCCGCGACATGGACGCAGCCGCTGAGCGCATCGCGCAAGCAGTTCTCGGGCAAGAGCGCGTCACAATCTACGGTGACTACGATGTCGATGGAGCCACAAGCGCAGCCTTGCTCGTGCAATTGCTGCGAGAACTTGAGCTCGACGCAGACTACTACATTCCGGACCGCTTGCTCGAAGGTTACGGTCCAAGCGGAGAGGCGCTGGTCAAACTGGCCGAGCAAGGCTCCAGCCTGATTGTTACAGTCGATTGTGGCGCAATGGCCCATGAAGCGCTCGCTCAGGCGCGCGATGCAGGCGTTGATGTCATCGTCGTCGATCATCACAAGTGCTCGCCTGAACTTCCGCTGGCAGCCGCCCTCGTCAATCCAAACCGGTTAGACGAGAGTGATGTCGCTGCAGCGCACGGCCACCTCGCGGCAGTGGGTGTGGCGTTCCTGCTTGCGATCGCGCTTGTCCGCACCTTGCGTGTCCAAGGCTATTTCGAACAGCGGGACGAGCCCAACCTGATGGCGCTTCTCGATCTGGTCGCCTTGGGAACAGTCGCCGATGTTGCCGCGCTGCACGGCCTCAACCGCGCTTTCGTGACGCAAGGCCTAAAGGTCATGGCAAAGCGCGAGCGCATCGGCATGGCGGCTCTGATCGATGCAAGTCGCCTGAGCCGCGCGCCCATAGCGAGCGACCTGGGCTTCGCGCTGGGGCCGCGTATCAATGCCGGTGGACGTGTCGGCGAATCCACGCTCGGGGTACGGCTCCTGACAACGCAGGATCCTGAAGAAGCGCGGGCGATTGCGCGTCAATTGTCCGAGCTCAACGAAGAACGCCGGGCGATCGAGCGCGAAGTGCAATCAGCTGCAGAAGAATTGATCGCGAGTCAGGACAACCGTGCAGTGCTTACTGTTTCCGGTAGTGGCTGGCATCCCGGGGTGATCGGCATTGTCGCGGGACGGATCAAGGAAAAGACCGGCAAGCCCTCGATCGTGATCGCTCTCGATCCAGAAGATGGAACCGGCAAAGGGTCGGGTCGCTCTATTTCGGGTGTCGACCTTGGTGCAGCCATCATCGCAGCGCGCGAACACGACTTGCTGGTTGCCGGCGGCGGGCACGCGATGGCTGCGGGACTGACGGTCGAGACAGGCAAGCTTGACGCTCTGGCCGACTTCCTTGATGGACGCCTCGCCAGCGATGTGAGCAAGGCGCTGACAAGTCAGGCGATGAAACTAGATCTTTCTGTCTCCGCCGGCGGGCTCACGACGAGCCTGGTCGAAACGCTGGAGCAAGCGGGGCCCTACGGCGTTGGATGGCCTGCCCCGCGCGTAGCGGTAGGACCGGTGCGGATAGTCAAGGCAGACATAGTCGGTCAGGACCACGTAAGAATAATTGCAGCCGGCCCGGAAGGCGGATCATTCAAGGCGATCGCCTTCCGATCAGCCGATAGCGAGATGGGCCAGACCCTTCTTCACAGGTCTGCGGGACGCCGTTTCCACTTTGCCGGACGGGTGAAGATCGACGATTGGGGCAGCCGACCACAGACCGAATTGCACCTGGAAGATGCAGCCTTCGCAGATTGATGCGAAACAAGGGTTGACCGCCACGCGCAGCGCCCCTATTGGCGCGCTCTCGCACACGAGCGTGGCCCGTTCGTCTAGCGGTTAGGACGCGGCCCTTTCACGGCTGAAACACGGGTTCGATTCCCGTACGGGTCACCATTTTTCACCACAATCAGTGCGAGACTTTCTTTCAAATGATTGTAACGCGGCACAATTGCCCTGACCGGAGAACCGGTATTGGCAGCTGTTCGCGTACGTCGTTAAGCCGATTCATGTGACAGAAGCCTTTTGCACTTTCCCGTTTGAGCGCTCCTCGCTATGGGCGCAGATGCAATGGAACCGCGGACCCCGTTTCCTTACACCAGCTTGGTGCTGGCGCTCATCAGCAGTCTTGCCCTAGCGATCTTTGGACTCCATCCAGTCGCCGCGATTGCGGTTTTGATCGTGTGGGTTGGGTCGCTTTTCCTTGCGGTCGAGCAGCCGCCAGATACGAGCTCAAAACGGCAAACCAACGGGCTCAATACCGATTCCATGAGCCAGTTGATCGAAAATGCACAGTCGCCGCTGCTTATCACAAAGCGCAACAAGGTCCTGGTAGCCAACAAGGTTTCACGCAGGGTGCTCGGCGGGCATATCGTGGGTCAGGACACCCGCGTCATCTTCCGCCAACCGCAAGCGGTCGCATTGTTCGGCAGCAATCGGGACGGCACCGCGATCGTCAAGGGACTGGCACGCCGGCGGGATATCTGGCGAATCAACCGGCAATCGATTGACGAGAATACCGCAATTATCGAATTGACGAACAAGACTGCCGAAGCGGATATCAGCCGCGCGCATACGGATTTCGTTGCCAATGCCAGCCATGAACTTCGCACCCCCTTGGCCGCGATCATTGGCTATGTCGAAACACTGAGCGAAGATCCCGAGAACATCGACTCAGAGACATCAAAGCGGTTCCTTGCCACGATCCTGCGCGAAGCACAGCGTATGCGCAATCTGGTGTCAGACCTCATGTCTTTGTCCCGCGTCGAAGCGGAAAAGCACGAAGAGCCGGACGAAACAGTCGAGCTGCGCTCACTCGTTCTGCGCGCTGCGAATGATGCGGCCGGGGCAGAGCGCAAGGACCGATTGAAACTCGATCTCGACGAAGACCTCAGGGTGCGGGGCGACACCCAGCAGCTCGAACAACTCGTACGTAATCTTGTCGACAATGCGCTCAAGTACGGCCGAGAAGGCTCTGAGGTCAATGTCGAGCTCAAACGCGGGCCTGGCGGTCATGCCCGTTTTGCTGTGAGGGATCAGGGTGAAGGCATCCCGTCTGAACATCTACCCCATTTGACCCGCCGTTTTTATCGCACTGATCCCGGACGCAGCCGCGCATCAGGGGGAACTGGCCTTGGGCTGGCTATCGTCAAGCACATCGTCGAGCGGCACAGAGGGCGCCTGGACATCACCAGCAAGCCAGGTGAAGGTACGCAAGTGACGGTCCGGCTTCCGATCATGCAAGAAGATGTCGCGACAGCGGAGGCCTAGAAAGCGGTATCTAGTAATACTTCCCCACCGCTTATCCACACCCATTTCCCTTGCTTGAGAGTGGCTGTCACATAACTGTAATGCGAGGGTCATATTCGCCTCTCCCGACAGTAATAAATCGGGGATCGATTCTCATGAAAAGCCACTCTCTCCTGCTCGCAGCCACCGCTTTAAGCGCGTTCGTTGCCGCACCAGCTCAAGCGGATGACCGGCAACCGAGCTCAGCAGAACAACTCGCTGAATTGCGCGAGCAGATGGCTGCCCTGATGGCGCGCGTTGATCAGCTGGAAAGCGAGCTCGAGCAAGCAGAAGCGCAGGCTCAGGCAGCCAGTGCTACTGCAGCTGAAGCAAATGCTGCGGCCGCTGCCGCAAGCGAAACAGCATTGGCGGCCCGGGAAACGGCTGAGAAGGCACCGAGCATCGCTTTCAAGGGAAGCCCTGAAATCAAAGGATCTGGCGGGTGGAGCTTCAAGCCGCGTGGCCGCCTTCAGTACGACACAGGCTTCGTTAACGCTCCGTCTTCGACCGGAGCTGACGATGGTTGGGGAACTAACGTTCGCCGTGCCCGGCTTGGGGTACAGGGCGATATGCCAGGCGGTTTTGGCTACAAGTTCGAAGTCGATGTTGCAAATAGCGACGTGGCTGTAACCGACGCCCTCATCTCTTACGAATCAGGGGATGTTGAAATCAGCGTCGGCCAGTTCAACAATTTCCAGTCGTTGGAAGAACTGACCAGTTCCTTGCACACGAGCTTCATTGAGCGCGCGGCATTTACCGATGCATTTGGCTTTATTCGCCGAGTGGGTGTCGGCGCAACCTACAGCAAGGGTGACGTGCTGGTTCAGGCCGGTCTGTTCAGCGACAATATGGACGAGCTTTCCAATAAGGAATGGAGTGCAGATGGCCGCGTGGTCTTCATGCCGAAGCTCGGCAATGCGCAACTGCACCTGGGCGGCTCGATCCACTACCGAGAGCTCGAGGACGGCGCGACGACCCGCTACCGCCAGCGTCCTCTGGTCGCCTTCACGGACGAGCGCTTCATCAACACTGATCGATTCTCAGCCGACAGCGAGTTCATGTACGGGCTCGAAGGCGCGCTCGTTTCCGGCCCGTTTCACGCAGCGGTCGAAGGTCATTGGAACAAGGTTTCAAGGCCTGGCATGCTGGCTGACCCGACCTTCTTCGGCGGCTATGCCGAGGTTGGCTATTTCCTGACGAAGGGTGATACGCGGGGCTACAAGGGCGGTACATTTGACCGCACGAAACCAGCCAATCCAGTCGGAAACGGCGGCATTGGCTCGATCCAGCTGAACGCACGCTATGATCGGCTTGATCTCAGCGATGCAGGCATAATCGGCGGCATTCAAGACGGTTACTATCTGTCACTGGTCTGGAAGCCGAGTGACTATACCATGCTGCTCGCCAACTACGGCAAGCTCGACTATTCTGACGCTGTATTCCCGACCGTTGCGGGCGACACGGACTACTCCGTCGATGTCTTCGGAATGCGCGCACAGATCGACTTCTGATCGCGCATATCCACAAGGAAAAATCCCTCCGTCTCTACAGTGTAACAATTGCGCGCTTCTGCGCTTCTCATAAGAAAAGTGAGAGAAACCATGACCAAGACTAAGACATTCATTTTTGCAGCTGCATCCGCCCTCGCCCTTGCCGCATGTGGAGGCGCAGGAGGCGATGGCGCATCACGCGATTCGGTTCGCGCCGTGGGTTCATCGACGGTCTTCCCGTTTGCCAAGGCTGTAGCCGAGGGTCTCGCACGAGAGAATTCGGGCATCAAATCGCCGATCATTGAGTCAACCGGTACAGGCGGCGGCATGAAGCTGTTTTGCGAGGGCCTTGGCGCCGCAACGCCCGACATGGCTAATGCTTCGCGCCGTATGAAGGCGAGCGAATTCGCTGACTGCCAGGCCAATGGCGTGACCGATATCATCGAGCTCAAGGTTGGTCTCGACGGGATCGCGTTCGCTTCTGCAAAAGGCGGCATCATGATGAGCCTGACGCCAAAGCAGGTCTATGAAGCCATCGCAGCAAGCCCTTATGGCGGCGAGCAAACCAACAAGAACTGGTCGGATGTTGACCCGTCACTGCCCAACGAGCCGATCCTTGTTTACGGCCCGCCAAGCACTTCTGGCACGCGCGACGCGCTCAAGGAGCTGGTGCTGGAAGTCGGCTGCACGACCAATGCAGACATGAAGGCGCTCAAGGAGAGCGACGAAGATCGCTACGATCAGGTCTGCACGGAAGTCCGTTCGGACGGTGCCTATGTGGATCAGGGCGAGCAAGACAATCTCATCGTGCAGAAAATTGAAAGCAACCCGAAAGCAGTTGGGGTTTTCGGCTATTCTTATCTTGAGGAAAATGCCGACAAGGTGCAGGGCCTGCCCATGAACGGTGTCGAGCCTACCTATGAGAATATCTCGAGCTTCGCCTATCCCGGCGCGCGTCCGCTTTACGTATATGTGAAGAAAGCGCACATTGACGCTATCCCGGGCTTGAAAGAATATCTCCTCCAGTGGACCAAGATGTGGGGCGTGGATGGCCCGCTCACGAAGATTGGACTCATTGCGTCACCTGCTGACGTGATGGAAAAGAATCTCAAGGCGGCCACAGAATTCACGACCATCGACGGTTCTGAGCTGAAGTAAGGTAAGTATCACGCATGTCGCCAACCATCTTGCTCCTCTTGGCCTTGGGCCTCGGGCTTGCCGGATGGTTGGCAGCCCGTGCGCGCGCTTGGACTTTTGCTCGCGAGAGCAAAACCGGGCGCTTGCCAAGCCTGCCGAGTTATCACGGCTGGTATGTGGCCCTCTGGATCGTCATTCCTATCCTCTTTTTTGTCGGCATCTGGAGCTTTTTCGCTCCCGGTCTCGTGATGCAGGCGGTGCTCTCAAGCCCGGAAGCGGCAAACCTTCCGGACTTTGACATGCAGCGTCAGGCGATCCTCTCTGAGGCACGCGCGGTCGCCAATGGCTCCAGCCAGGCGGTATTCAATCCGGCTGCGCGTGACTTTGTCGAACTCTTCCGCGAAGCGCAGAGCTTTTACGGATGGGTTGGTTTTGCCGCGACCTGCGTGATCGGCTTTCTCGGCGGGGCGTTCGGTTTCCTGCGTCTGAAGCCTGACTTTGCTGCCCGTACACGGGTCGAGCGGACGGTGATGTCCGTGTTGTTGATCGCATCGCTGGTCGCCATTCTTACCACCATCGGAATTCTCGCGAGCCTGGTGTTCGAAACAGCGCGCTTCTTCACGATGATCGGCCCGTTCGATTTCTTGTTCGGGACCCATTGGGCCCCCGATCCAATGGCCAATCCGGACAATCCTGACCCGACCCGTTATGGCGCGATCCCGCTGTTCTGGGGGACAATCTTCATCGGCGCGATCATCGCAATGATTGTTGCGATCCCGCTCGGTCTGATGAGCGCAATTTATCTCACGCAATATGCCAATCCCAAGCTGCGCGCGTGGGTCAAACCGGCGCTGGAAATCCTCGCGGGTGTACCCACGGTTGTTTACGGATATTTCGCCGCCTTGACCGTCGCCCCTGCGATCCGCGACTTTGCACAGAGCGTTGGCATTGCCGGAGCATCGAGCGAGAGTGCACTCGCGGCTGGTGTCGTGATGGGTGTTATGATCATCCCGTTTGTTTCCTCAATGGCTGACGATTCGATTGCCGCGGTCCCTCAAGCGATGCGTGATGGGAGCTTGGCAATGGGTGCAACCACGAGCGAGACGATCAAGCGAGTGCTCGTACCGGCCGCGCTGCCGGGTATCGTGGCAGGGATCATGCTGGCGATCAGCCGCGCCATTGGCGAGACAATGATCGTTGTCATGGCCGCTTCAACGGCAGCCAATCTAAGTGCCAATCCCTTGGATTCGATGACCACCGTAACCGTTCAAATCGTGGCGATGCTGACCGGCGAAGGCAGTTTCAACCATCCGGCAACGCTTAGCGCATTTGCACTCGGCTTCGTGCTGTTCATGGTGACACTCGGCCTCAACTTTGTCGCTCTGCGCGTCGTCAAGAGGTTCCGCGAAGCATATGAGTGATACAGATATCTCTGCTGCTCTGACGAGCGAGGCCGGCATGGAGAACGATGCGTCGCGTGTCCGCCCCACTCGTACGCCTGAATTCGAAGCGCGCTTGAAGCAACGTTACAAGTCGGAGCGGCGATTCCGCACGGTCGGGCTGAGCGCGATTGTGTTTTCGATTGCCGTGCTTGTCTTCCTGCTTGGCTCGATGACCTTGAACGGGATCGGCGGATTCCAGCGAGTCGAACTGTCCGTCCCGGTAGATTTCACTGAGTCGGGCATTGCTGCCGATCCGATTGCAATGCAGCAACCGGGCGCACTCCAGTCGCTGGAAGCCCAGGGCTTGCCGGCTGTCATTGAATTCTATGCAGAACAGTCGCTGGGAGCAGAAGCGGCGAAGGAACTCGATCCCAATGCGTGGCGCGAGGTTGCAGCCGAGATCATCGCAGATCCTAGCCTTTTGCGCAGCGAAATAACGTTTGATCTTGCCGCTACTCCCAACCTTGCCGCAGGTTTTGCTGGCGAGGGGTCTCAGGAAATGCAGGCCCTGGCTGAGAAACTATCATCTGCGGGCGCGCTTTCGAAGAATTTCGATCCTGGCTTTCTCTCCCGCTCGGATGCCACGAATCCCCAGAAGGTTGGTATCTGGGGTGCGCTCAAGGGCTCATTCCTCACGATGATCGTGACCCTCTTGCTCGCATTCCCGATCGGTGTTCTCGCAGCGCTTTATCTCGAAGAATATGCCCCAAAGAACCGCTGGACCGACTTGATTGAAGTCTCGATCAACAACCTGGCGGCTGTGCCTTCGATCATCTTTGGCCTGCTGGGTCTTGCTGTTTTCCTGTGGATGTTCCCCAGCTATCGCTCAGCCCCCTTGATCGGCGGGATGACGCTGGCTCTGATGACCATGCCGGTCGTCGTGATATCAGGCCGGAACGCGATCAAGGCCGTGCCGCCCAGTATCCGTGATGGCGCGCTCGCGATCGGCGCTTCGCAAGTCCAGGTCGTATTTCATCACGTCCTTCCCCTTGCGCTGCCAGGCATCCTGACAGGCACGATTATCGGCATGGCCCGCGCGCTCGGAGAGACAGCGCCGCTGCTCATGATTGGCATGCGTGCATTTGTGGCCACCCCGCCGGATGGCTTTACATCGCCCGCTACGGTATTGCCGGTTCAGATCTTCCTGTGGTCGGATGAAATCGACCGCGGTTTTGTTGAACGCACCAGCGCTGCGATCATTGTCCTTTTGCTGTTCCTCCTGGTGATGAACGGCCTTGCCATCTACCTGCGCAACAAGTTTGAGAAAAAGTGGTGACAGTCATTCATCCCAACCTTGAAGACACCGCCGCCAAGATGAGCGCGCGCGATGTCTCCGTCTACTATTCGGACAAGAAGGCGATCGATTCAGTGTCGATCGACATTCCCACCGAGTACGTGACCGCCTTTATCGGCCCCTCCGGCTGCGGAAAGTCCACCTTTCTGCGTGCCTTGAACCGGATGAACGACACGATTCCGACTGCCCGGGTCGAGGGTGAGATCACGCTGGATGGCGAAGACATCTACAAGTCCGGCATGGATGTCGTACAGTTGCGCGCGCGCGTCGGGATGGTGTTCCAGAAGCCCAATCCCTTCCCCAAGTCGATCTATGACAACATCGCCTATGGCCCCAAGATCCACGGCCTCGCCTCGACCAAGGATGAACTTGACGCCGTGGTTGAAACTTCGCTCAAGCGCGCGGGCCTGTGGGAAGAGGTAAAGGACCGCTTAGAAGACAGCGGAACAGCACTTTCGGGCGGACAGCAGCAGCGTCTTTGCATTGCTCGCGCGATCGCAGTCGATCCCGAAGTGATCCTCATGGACGAGCCTTGTTCCGCTCTCGATCCGATTGCCACCGCGAAGATCGAAGAATTGATTGCAGAACTCGCCGGGCGATATGCTATCGTGATTGTCACCCACTCCATGCAGCAGGCTGCCCGCGTCTCACAGCGCACGGCTTTCTTCCACCTCGGGAAGATCGTGGAATATGGTCGCACGTCTGATATATTCACCAATCCGATCGAGGGCCGGACCAAAGACTACATCACAGGACGATATGGCTGAGCATACAGTAAAGGCATTCGACGAGGATATCACTCGCCTGCGTGGGCTCATCGGCGAGATGGGCGGCCTGGCAGAGGTTGCCATCCAGGAAGCGCTCGACGCGCTGGTGCGAGGTGACGAGGAACTCGCAGCAAAGGTGGTTGAGCGCGACAAAAAGCTCGACGATCTTGAAATGCAGGTCGACAAACTCGCTGTTCGCTTGATTGCCTTGCGCGCGCCGATGGCGGATGACCTTCGCGAAGTGATTGCCGCGCTCAAGATCGGCGGAGTGGTCGAGCGGATTGGAGACTATTCGAAGAACATCGCCAAGCGAGTTGGCGAGATTGAAGGCCGCAGCCGGTTTGAACCACTCACCTTGTTGCCCGCGATGGGCGAACTGGCAAGCGAGATGGTTCATGACGTGCTTACCGCCTACGCCGCGCGCGATCCGGAACTCGCCAAGGAGGTGATTGCAGCGGACGAAAAAGTGGATGCGTTCTACAATTCGATTTTCCGCAACCTGGTCAGCTACATGGTCGAGAACCCTGCGACGATTTCGAGCGCCGCTCAACTTCTGTTTGTCGCACGCAACATCGAACGGATTGGCGACCATGCGACCAATGTCGCGGAGATGGTCCATTTCGCGGCGACCGGTACATATCCGGACGATGAAAGCGACTGAGGTTTTCACGATTCCGGCGATTGAAAGGCCGGTCCTGTGGCTCCCTCTCCAGCGGTCACTTTCTCGTCGCGAAATTGAAACAAAAGACGTGCGATGTCTGCGGTGACCTTAAAGGATTCGCCTATGTCTTCCGCGAAATTGTTGCTTGTCGAAGATGACACAGCGCTGTCCGAATTGCTTGAGTTCAGATTTCAGAACGAAGGCTATGCGGTTCGGTCGACCCCTGATGGCGATGAAGCGCTTATACTCGCGGCAGAAGATGTCCCTGACCTCATCATCCTAGACTGGATGATCGAGGGGACAAGCGGGATCGAGGTTTGTCGCAGGCTTCGGCGGGACAAGAAGACGGCGCATGTTCCGATAATCATGCTTACTGCGCGCGAGGCCGAAGATGATCGGGTGCGCGGTCTCGAGACCGGTGCAGACGATTACCTGACGAAGCCCTTCTCGCCGCGCGAGCTTCTGGCGCGGGTTTCGGCTGTCATGCGGCGCATTCGTCCAGTGCTGGCAGGCGAGAGCCTGGAAGTTGGCGATATCAAGCTCGATCCGGTTGCTCATCGCGTCGTTCGCAGGGGTAATGCCCTGCAGCTTGGCCCCACCGAGTATCGCTTGCTCAAGTTCTTCATGGAGAGCCCTGGGCGTGTCTTCAGCCGCGGGCAATTGCTGGACGGTGTATGGGGAACGGAGAGCGATATCGAACTGCGAACGGTTGATGTCCATATTCGCCGCTTGCGCAAGGCGCTCGAGATCGCGAATGCAAGGGACCCGATCCGCACTGTGCGCTCAGCCGGTTATTCGTTCGAAGCTGTCTGAAGGCCGAAAGCAGCCTGCTCGGCAGCTACCTTAGCGGCACACCCTAGCCCAGCGCGTTCCCTGGTCGAGATGGAAATGGTCAGCGTGATCGGCGTTGTATTCCGGCGACAGAACTGTACGGAAGCTGTAGCACGCGCTGTCGCGTACCGCTTCGAGGAAGTCGCCCTTCTCACCTTCGCCCCAGTGCTGGAGCACGCTGACATACTCTCCGTTGGCTAGGACAAAACCGCTGATGTCGATGGCATTGGCAGTGGCGTGTTCACTCCATGGCGCGGTCTGGCTCGCATTGATCCTGCGGCAATTGGTCGTACCAAGGTGCAGGATGCGCGTCACTTGTGTGCCGAGATGCTCTTGCGCCGCTTGCTGCACTCCATGATTGAGCCATAAAGCTAGGCCGGCATTGACCGGGCAAGTCGCAATCGCATTACCGGGAACTACCATGGGATTATCGATCTGCGTGCGATCGGGCAGTCCGCATGGCCCGTCGCCGACACCCGGAAGCGCCGTGAAAGCAACATTGCTGCGAGTAAGCACCTGATGGCACAGCGCTTGATTGCCCGGAAGGTCCGCAAACTTTCCGGCAGTCGCCCAGCCTGGAGGGTCGTTGAGGTCAAGGGGTGCGAGCGGATCATGCTGCGGGTTTTGCTGCAACCAGATCCACCCGGCGAGCAGGACAGCGCCTGAAATCATGATCAGGAGTGCGCGACTGTCGCCTGTAAACAGGCCCACCGCTCTTGAAATACTCCAGACTTTCATGGCCTTAATCCCACCTCAAACTCATGCCTTAGTGAAAGTCTCGCGACTTGGGAATAATTCGTGCATTTCGCGGATGACCGCGCGTGGGTGGCAATTCATCAATCAAATCACGCACCTGCAAGGGGGAACGTGCATTCGTGCGCGATTGGGACAGTCTGCCCGCCTTTGCGGGGAGCGGACTGCTGACATGATCAGCCCGCGCCACCGGCGCGTTCAGTAAGTCATCAGAAAGTGCATGAAGCGACGCTGTCGCGTCAGTCATGTGATGCGCAATAACGTGAATCACCTCGTCGTCATACTCCACTCGTCCGCGCACCTCCATCAGGCGTGCCCCCATGACGACCCGGCGCTGTTTTTCTTTTAAGTCCGGCCAGATAACGAGATTAACCACTCCGGTTTCATCTTCAAGTGTAATAAAGCACACGCCCTTGGCACTGCCGGGACGCTGGCGGATCAGAACGACGCCGGCGACTTGAACCATGGAACGAAACTTGCGGTCTCTCAGATCGCTGGCACGGATAAAGCCGCGTTCTGCCAGCGATGCGCGCAGAAACGACATGGGGTGTGCCTTAAGGCTCAGCCGCGTCGTCTGGTAATCTGCGACGACCTCTTCCGACAACGGCATCTGTGGCAGCTTCGTCTGTACTTTCTCAGAGCCTTCATCACGCGCATCTGCTGCTGCGAATAACGGCAGTTCAGGCGAAGCGATCAGGCTGCGTGCGTCCCACAAGGCCTGACGCCGCGAAAGCCCGAGCGAACTGAAGCAGTCCGCGCTGGCAAGCCGTTCGATATGCGCTGGCGAAAGCCCTGCCCGCTCGCGCAGCTCAGCCACGTCCCTGAAAAGACCGCGCTCCTCGCGTTCTGCGATCAAGCGGGCCGCGACGTGTTCAGGCAAGCCGTCGATCTGCCGCAGGCCGAGCCGCATAGCGATATGCTTGTCTTGCCTACCTTGATCGTCACTCCGGCGAAGGCCGGAATCCAGCTCAGGCGCTGTACCATCTGGACCCCGGTCTCCGCCGGGGTGACGACTCTCTTCCAAAGTACAATCCCACATGCTCTCATTCACATCAGCGGGACGCACTTCGACGCCATGTTCGCGCGCATCACGTACGATCTGTGCGGGCGCATAGAATCCCATCGGCTGTGAATTGAGCAGCGCGCAGGAGAAAGCTGCGGGGAAATGGCATTTGAGCCAGCTCGACACATAGACCAGATGCGCGAAACTCGCTGCGTGGCTCTCCGGAAAGCCATATTCGCCGAAACCTCTGATCTGGTTGAAACAGCGCTGCGCGAAATCGGGATCATACCCGCGCGTGACCATGCGGCCGACCATCATGTCCTGCAATTCATCGACCATCCCGCGGCTGCGGAAGGTCGCCATGGCTTTCCTCAGCCGGTTAGCCTCGAGCGAGGAGAACTTCGCCGCATCCAGCGCGATTTTCATCGCCTGTTCCTGGAAGATCGGGACACCCAAAGTGCGTTCGAGGATGCTGGAGAGCTCGTCCGGGGGACCATGTACAGGACTTGGAGCGGGGATTTGTACCGGTTCCGCCCCGCGCCGCCGCTTCAAATAGGGATGCACCATATCGCCCTGGATCGGCCCAGGCCGGACAATCGCAACCTGGATCACCAGGTCATAGAACTCACGCGGACGCAGACGCGGCAGCATGTTCATCTGCGCACGGCTCTCAACCTGGAAGACACCGAGAGAATCCCCCTTGCGCAGCATGGCATAGGTCTCTGGGTCTTCGCGAGGGACCGTGGCAAGCGTCAATTTGCGATCATGGTGATCCTCGAGCAGGTCGAGGCACTTCTTGATGCAGGTGAGCATGCCCAGTGCCAGCACGTCGACTTTCAGGATGCCGAGCGCCTCGATATCGTCCTTGTCCCACTCGATGAAGCTGCGCTCCGGCATCGCACCATTGCCGATCGGGACGGTTTCCGTCAGCGCGCCTTCAGTGAGGATAAACCCGCCAACATGCTGGGACAGATGCCGCGGCATGCCGATCATCTGCTCGGTCAGCGCCAGCACACGTTTCAAATGCGGATCGGCGATATCCATGCCCGTTTCCGCGGCGTGGCGCTCACTTATCTCGCGCCCCATCGAGCCCCATACCGTGCGGGCAAGCGCGCTGGTTACATCTTCGGACAGACCCATCGCCTTGCCCACTTCGCGGATCGCCATGCGTGGGCGGTAATGGACTACTGTCGCAGTCAGCCCGGCCCGGTGCCGACCGTACTTTGCGTAGATATACTGGATCACTTCCTCGCGCCGCTCATGCTCGAAATCGACATCGATATCGGGCGGCTCCTTGCGCTCCTCGGAGATGAAGCGATCGAACAGCAGCTGGTGCTTGGCAGGATCAACTGAAGTAATTTCCAGGCAATAGCAGACCGCGGAATTGGCCGCACTGCCCCGCCCCTGACACAGGATCGGCGGCTCAACCGAACGCGCAAAATCGACAATGTCCTTGATGGTCAGGAAATAGCGGGCAAGGTCGAGCTTGCCGATCAGCGCAAGCTCGCGCTGCAATGTCTGGCCTACGCTGTCAGGTATGCCCTCCGGATAGCGCCGCCTGGCCTCTTTCCAGGTTTCGCTTTCGAGATATTGCTGCGGGTTCATCCCGTCAGGGTGAATTTCTTCCGGGTACTCGTAGCGCAGTTCATCGAGCGAAAACTCGCAGGCATCAGCAACTTCGCGCGCCGCGGTAATCGCATGCGGCCAGCGCGCAAACAGGCGCTCCATTTCCTCCGGCGATTTCAGATGCCGCTCGGCATTGGGATGGAGCAGGTGGCCAGCCTCAGCCACGGTCGTCTTGTGGCGGATTGCTGTCATGACGTCCTGCAAGGGGCGGCGCTGTGGGACGTGGTAATGGACGTCATTGGTCGCAAGCAGCGCAAGCCCATTCGCTTTGGTGAGGCGGTCCAGTCGCTCAATCCGCGCTACGTCATCACCGCGATAAAGATAGCTCGCAGCGATATGGCGGAGCGTCGGGAGGCCTGCAGCCAGATGTGGGACAAGCTCTGCACAGCGCCCTGTCACATTATCCGATAAAGCTTCGCCGTCGAGCGCAACAACATTGCTCGCCCATGCAGGGACTGTGAACACCGCATCAAGATCATTCGGCGGCAGCAGGATCAGTTGCACATCCTCGCTATGCGCGGCGAGCATGGTGAGGCTGATCTCGCATACGCCCTTTTCCTGCCATTCGCCGCTGAGCGTCTGCATGCGCCCCGCACTGATCAGCCGGCATAACCGCCCATAAGCTGCACGGTTCTTCGGATATGCGAGGAAGGCGAGGCCTTCAACTGTCTCGACCCGCGTGCCGATAACAGGGCGCAGCTTCAATGTCTTCGCTTCGCTATGGATCCGCACCACCCCTGCCATCGAGTTTGCATCAGCGACACCGATCGCATCATAGCCGAGCTCGCGAGCCCGCATGACAAGATCAACCGCATCGGAGGCGCCGCGCAGGAAACTGAAACAGCTGACAAGACCCAACTCGACAAAACTCGCGCGCGGCGGCGCTTCGATCAAATCCGGATCAAGTTCGATCCTGCGTTTGGGTATCTGGAGGTCGTTTTCAGGCATAGGACTCAAAGGTAAATGTTCTTTATATGTTCCATTTTTGCTCAAGCCAAGATCGGAACGCATTCACGGACCGGCTAATCTCTCCATCATGTATGGAACAGGCAGTTGCCAAGCGGCCCGGAGTTGACAATCTGACGACAAAAATGGGGCTCAGGCGAAGCGGCTTAGCTAAAAGCAAACGGGGCGCTCTGGGAAGAGCCCCCCGTCTTGCTTTGCGTTCTCGAAGACCCCTTGGGGATCAGCCGTTAGCGCGTCGCTGCTGCCCCTGCTTCTTTGCCTGCGTTTCGCGGCTTAGATGATCGACGATCGCCTCGTGCATCCGGCCTTCGAAAGCTACGCCTGCAAACTGCCCGTCGACCCATACCACCTTGCCTAACGGAGAGCGTACACCATTGATCTTGAGCGACAGATGCTCACCAACTTCAGCAAAGCCGTGACGCCCCTTGATCTTGCAGCCACCTTCGGAAACGTCGATCAATTCAACGCAAATCGGACGCGAGCGCATGCGACCATCGACCAGAATGTCGAGGGGTCTGCGTTCTGTTTGCCGCCCATGTGTGGAATTATCCATGGCGTTGCTGTGATCCCGTCAGATTATTCTCGTTCTGATGACCTTCTAGCGGTCAAAGGTAATTAGGCAGTTAACCCTGGTTTACCTTTGAAATGCCGAAATTTAATCGGAGTCTATTGCCTCCTCGGACACGCTTTCATCCGTAAAGACCCTGCAGATACCAGTCCGGCATTCCTCCGCGGCCATCAGTGGCCAAGCCATGACGATAGATCCAGTAACGCTGCCCTTCCGCATCCTCGATCCTGTAGTAATCGCGCAATCGCGTGGTAGAGCGTTGCCGCCACCATTCCGGTGCAACCCGCTCAGGCCCTTCCACACGCACCACCTCGCGCACATTGCCACGCCAGCGGAAGGAGCGGGGATAGCCGTCCGGCGAAGCATACAGAACAGCGATCTTCTCCGCTCGGTCGAGCAGTTTGAGCGGGCGTGCGTGGAAAGCAAGTTCGCCTTGCGAGACAGGCTCAGCCTCCAGCGGCGACTGCCAACGCTGAGCACGCTCTGGCAGGTGACTGGCAAAAGGAACCGGACGGCTGACCGCGCGCTGACCCAAACGTACGGTGAGCCGGTCGATACAAGCTGCCAGCGAAGTCCCGTGCGCTTCAGCCGAGGCTTCGATATCGCTTTGCTCCAGAGCGAGCGGTTCAGACCAGCTGACCCGCAGCCGTACTGTCTCTATCCCGAACCCGGCCTCCACATCATCCAGCCGGCTTGCGAACAAGCGGCAGATATGACCCGCATCGCGAGTTGCTGCGGCGAGCTCCAGACTGCGCACCAGCACTTCGCCATCCACCCGCCACAGGCCCAGCTCGAGCCTGCGCGCGCCTTGTCCGCGCCCTTCCAGAACGCGGATCATGTCGCCCGCGAGATCGGCCAGCACCTGATCGAGCAGATCACGGTGCCTGATCGGCTCCATCAGCCGGCGCTGGACCAGCGGCATATCCTGCGGAATCACCGGCAAGAGCGGCTCAGGCAAGTGCCCGAGCAACTGGTCCATCCGTAAAAGCGGGCTTGCCGCAGGCGATTTGCGATTGCGAAAGCGGCGCTGCAAGGCATCGCGATTGACCCCGGTGAGATCGCCCAATTGCTTGAGACCAAGCCGCCTCAGGACAGTAAGTACATCCGTATCAAGCCGCAGCGATTCAACCGGCAATCCTGCAAGCCGGTCTGCAGGATTCTCCTCCGATCCAAGAATGGTCCGATCCCCGCCATAATGCGCGAGCGCCCAGGCTGCGCCAGCCGTCGGCGCGATTGCCGCCCGTGCAGTCAGGTCACGCGCTGCAAAGCGCGCCCGGACATCAGCCAGAAGGCGTTGCTCGCCGCCGAACAGATGTGAGACAGCACTGACATCAACCAGCACGCCATCAGGCGGGTCCAAAGCGCTCCACGGCCCCCACCGCCGCGCCCACAATGCAATCTTCTCCAGAAAAGCGAGGTCGCCCGCCGGGTCCGCAGGCCGCACTTGAATCTGAGGACACAGCGTACGCGCATCGGCCAGCATCATGCTGGCACGCGCGTCCGCCTCCGCCCCTGCAGCATTCACCGCTTCGATCCGCGGTCCATGCGCGGTTTCCGCAATCAGCGCGAGCGGGGCAGCATCCGCGCCCTCGCCCGGCTTGAGGTTCTCAGAGAGCCGCCAGCGATCGACCGACAGTCGGGCGAGCCAGATCGCCATGATGCGGCGGGGCGGAGAAATGCTCGGCTTCGTCATTTGCACTGCCGTGTCGATCTGCGACGAGACGTCCATTGTCATTGCGCAGTATCCATTGACCGGGTGGGTGAGAGCGCGCGCGAAACAGCTCTGCCTGCCAGGCTGAAGCGCCAGGGGCTGTGCGGTTCCAACGCGGCGGTGATGAAGGATGTGAGCGGACCTGCCAGCGCATCCGGGCAGAAGACAGGTCAGGTCTGGCATCGAGCCGTACCAGCCACAAAGGCGCACCATGCCGCTCAGCTGCGAGCGACAATCGGCGCGATGCAGTGAAATCAAGCGCACGCGGATTGTCTGCGATCTCTCCGATCACGAAAGCGAGATCACGGCAGCGCAGCCCCTCCTCCAGCGCGAACAGAGCATCTTCAGGTGTTTGCGCTGCGACATGAATCACACGGTCGCGCATGCCTTCAGGCAAGCCCGCGCGATAGGGCCTGCCATTCAAGCGGATGGCAGCGCGATCCTGCACCCATAATATGCTGCGATTATCGTCGCTGAGGGCAAGAGGATCAGACTTGGCCTGCCGTGCCTGCTTTGCCAGAGCGTCACACGCCAAGGCGAGCGCCAACCCCGCCCCGCTCGCTTCGTCGGCGCTTCCAAAAATCTCGTTATGCAAGGCAGGCGCAAGCCCGGGCCGCCAGCGCTGAGCAGCCGCATTGTCAGCGGCCAGTGCAGCGAGTGGGAGCATATCGCGGGTATGAGAAAGCTGCACGAGAGACATAGTTGGAACGACTCGTTAGAGGGTTATTTGTTCCTATTATGTTCCATCACCCAGTGATTCGCAATCCATGATGCAGCTTATCTCTTCTGAGCACCCGCTCAGCGAGCGCTCGGAACAAAACTCCCTTTTAATTCATTGATATAATATTCGAAAGGAGCACATAGCTTATATGAAATATGATCAAGGCAACGCAAACGAACTGAAGAAAAAATTCTGGGACGCACTGGCGGATTCGCCATTCCTGTTCCTCCAGCGCGATGCCGATCCCGACACAGCAGTACCGATGACCGCACAGCTGGACAAGAACGCCGACAGCGCGATCTGGTTCTTTACGGACAAGAGCAGCAATTTCGCAAAGCTCGGACCGGTGACCGCGACTTTTGAAGGCAAGGACCACGACGTGTTCGCACGGTTCAAGGGCACGCTCGCCATCGAATCCGACCAGGGCCGCTTCGAGCAGTTCTGGACCAACTTCGTGAAGGCCTGGTTCGACGGCGGCAAGAACGATCCTGACATCCTCTTCCTGCGCATGGACCTCGACGATGCAGAAATCTGGAGCGGTGACCTCAGCCTGATGACCACTGCCAAGATGGCACTGGGCAAAAACGTCCGCGACGATGTGAGCGATAAGAGGGTCGAGACGGCGCTCTAAGTACTACGCCCGAACAGCACGGGTCGCCAAAGGCCGCTCCGCTTGGAGCGGCCTTTTTTGCATCCAGATTGCTAGTTACGGTGACTGCCAGGAGTATCGATCGGCACTGCGAATTCCTGCCCTTCGATATCGTCAACCACCTCGACAATTCCCTTGCCCAGGTGACTGTTACGACGGCTGTAGCCGAAATAGACAAGGAACCCGATCCCCGTCCAGACCGGAAGCACAAGCATCGCTTCGACCGGCAGATTGAGGAACAGGAACACACAGCCGAACACTGTCGCGGGTCCGACAAACCACAGCATCGGTGTGCGGAAATCCCGCTTGCGATCCGGATCGCTGCGCCGCAACAACATCACTGCAATTGCCACCATCATGAACGCATAAAGCGTTCCTGCATTGGCAATATCAGCGAGTTGGCCGACCGGGAAGAAGGCGGCTCCAACCGCCACTATCACACCGGTGATGGCGGTCACGATATAGGGCGTCTTCCACTTGGGATGTACCTTTGACAGCCCCTCTGGAAGCAGGCCGTCACGGCTCATGACAAAGAAGATGCGCGTCTGCGCAAACAACAGAACCAGGATAACCGAAGGCAAGGCAAGGAACGCGGCAATGCCAAGCATGTTGCCAATCCCGGAAAACCCGATCTGCCGCAGGACATGCGCCAGCGCCTCGTCTGAACAGACCAGCGCGCCTGCATATTGCGGCATAGCGCACTGAACCGCCAACTGCTCTGACCCGGCGGGGAACGGAATGCCATTCGGTCCCATGATGGGCTGCCCGCCAATGGTACCGATGGCGCCTGCTGCCACAAGGATGTAAAACACCGTGCAGAACAGCAACGAACCGACCAGCCCGATCGGGACATTGCGCTGCGGGTTCTTGGTCTCCTCCGCCGCAGTCGAGACGGCGTCGAAACCGACATAGGCAAAAAAGATCGTCGCCGCAGCTCCAACCGCGCCCAGACCAGTCCCGAAACCGCCGAAAATGCCGGCAGGAAGAAACGGATTGAACCTGTCGGGATCGAAATAGGCGCTCGTCAGCGTAAGCCCGATAAAGACGGTCAGCGCCGTGACCTTGATCGCGACCAGCACTGCATTGACCTTCGCGCTCTCGCTGGTGCCGATCATCAGCAACCAGGTCACTAGCAATGCGATAACGAACGCGGGAAGGTTGATGAAACCTCCAGGTTCTCCGCCCAAGGCCAGCGGGCCAGCGGCGAGCCATTGCGGCAGGTAGAGCCCCATGAACTCGTTGAGGACGGTCCCAGCGAAATAGCCGGACCAGCCGACCGAGACTGCGGCTGCCGCAATCGCATATTCTAGAATCAGCGCCCAACCTACTGTCCAGGCGAGGAATTCACCCATGGTGGCATAGCTGTAGGTGTAGGCGGACCCCGCCACAGGGATCATGGCGGCGACCTCTGCATAGCAGAGCGCTGCAACGACACAGACAGCCCCAGCGATAACGAAGGCCAGCATCAGGCCCGGCCCGGCCTTCTGAGCGCCGGCGGCAGTAAGGACAAAGATGCCGGTGCCAATAATGCAACCGATACCGAAGAGCATCAACTGGAATGCACCGAGTGTACGGTGTAGCGACTTCTTCTCCGCCGTCGCCAGAATGGCATCGAGCGGCTTGATCCGATCAAGCAACATCTTACGGATTTCCAATGACCCGAAGCGAGCCCTCCCCGCTCAGCCAGTCATGGATAATCAATAGGCCTGTTTGCGCGCCTGCGAAACGAAATTTGATTTATGCCTTATCCGAACAGGCCGAACAGTAGGATCGCAGTCAGTGCAACCGGGCAAAGCCAGCGAACCAGGAACAACCAGAACCGGTGCAACCCGCCCGAAAGTCCGTTCTCCGAATCAATCAGGCGCTTTTCCGCAATCCAGCCGACAAAGACCGCCGTCAGAAGCGCACAGATCGGCATAGTGATCTTGCCTGTGAGCGTATCAAGGGTGTCCAGCATCCCCATGCCTTCGAACAAGGGGATGAAACCCAAGGGATGGAACCCTGACAACATCCCCGTCGACAGCGCTGACAAGGCCCCCAGCGCAGCTGCGCCAACCGTTACGACAGGCACAGCCACCGAACGCGGAAAGTTGAAGCGTTCCATCACCCAGGCAGAAGGCACTTCCATCAGACCAACCGAACTGGTCAGCGCCGCAAAGGCCACCATGACAAAAAAGGCAAGCCCAATGAGAGTCCCGAAAGGGATCTCCTGAAAGGCATGCGGCAACGTCTGGAACATCAGTCCCAAACCGCCATTGGGGGCAAGACCCGCGGCAAAGACGATCGGAAAAATGCAAAGCCCGGCAATCAGTGCCACGCCCGTGTCTGCGCCAGCAATAATGCTCGAGGTCTTGGCAAGGTTCACATCGCGGCCAACATAGGCCCCGTAAGTAACCATTCCCGCGACGCCCAGAGACAGCGAAAAGAACGCCTGGCCTACCGCAGCCAGCATAACCTCGGCGGTTAGCTTCTCAGGCTCGAACGTAAACAGATAGGCCAGCGTTTCGTTCATCGCACCGCCGAACAAGCCATAAACCGTAATCCCGATCAGCAGGATGAAGAAGATCGGCATCAGGTACACCGCGACCTTCTCTATCCCGCCCGAAACGCCCCGGATGACGAAGAACAGAGTTATGGCAAGGAACAGAATGTTGAGACCGACAGTCACCGGCCCGTTGGCAATCATCGCCGGGAAAAGCCCCTCCACTTCCTCAAAAGTCGAACCTGCAAAGGCAGGGCTTGTTGCGCCGGAACTCAGCACATCGCCGGCGAATGCACCGATGTAATAGAGCACCCAGCCGCCCAGGACGCAGTAGAAGCTCAGGATCAGAAAGGCCGACAACACGCCAAGCGAGGCGACAAGCTCCCATTGTTTGGAAGCGCCTGACTCCTCTGCCATCTTGCGATAGCTTTCTGGCGCTGCAGCCTGTCCGTGACGTCCGATCAGGGTCTCGGAAAGCAGGACCGGCAAGCCGATCAGAACAATGCAGAAGATATAGAACAGCACGAACGCGCCCCCGCCATTGGCGCCCGCCTCTGCCGGGAACCGGACAAGGTTGCCTAATCCGACTGCTGAACCTATCGCCGCAAGGACAAACGCTGTGCGTGATGACCATCCGTCGCGACCTTCGACCGCCGCTACCGTACCTGCCATGACTTCCAATCCTCTTTCGTCTTTCCTGGACGTATGTGAGCGGTCTTGATGCCGTGAAACATACGCATAGTCGAGCGAACATTTGCGCGAATCCCCCGCTCGGCTAAAAGCGCGTCATGTCTACGACTTTTCAACTCGACACATCGACCAGCCGTGCAAACCCTACGCCTTCGCCGGTTCGCCGCCTGACTGTCCCGAGGATCCGGGCGCGCAAGCAGGATGGTGTGACGGAAGAGCCTTTGGTCATGCTCACCGCCTACACCGCGCGGCAGGCGCAATTGCTCGACGCGCATTGTGACCTGCTGTTGGTCGGGGATTCGCTCGGACAGGTGATTTACGGCCTGCCTTCGACGGTTCCGGTGACTCTGGATATGATGGCGAACCACGCTGCAGCTGTCGTGCGCGGATCGTACCACTCTGTCGTCGTGGTCGACATGCCGTTCGGAGCCTATGAAGCCTCTAAAGAGCAAGCCTTCGAAAGCGCAGCGCGGCTGCTCAAGGACAGCGGCGCGGCGGCAGTGAAGCTGGAAGGCGGTGAAGCGATGGCGGAAACCGTCGCGTTCCTTAACCAGCGCGGTATTCCGGTGATGGGCCATGTTGGCCTCACTCCTCAGGCGGTCAACGTGCTTGGCGGCTATGCGGCACGCGGACGCTCCGACGCAGAAGCAGACAAGATCGTGAACGATGCCAAAGCACTCGATGAAGCAGGAGCCTTTGCGATCGTGATCGAAGGGGTGGTCGAGCCCATCGCAATCGAAGCAACAAAGGCCGTCTCCTGCCCCACCATTGGTATTGGAGCGTCGGCACAGTGCGACGGGCAGGTCCTCGTCACCGAAGACATGCTGGGCATGTTCGAACGCGTGCCACGTTTCGTGAAGCGCTACGAAGAGATTGCGGCCATCATTGAAAAGACTGTTGCAACCTATGCTGAGGAAGTCCGCTCACGCGCATTTCCTGGCGAAGAACAGACTTACCAGCCCAAGAAATAATCCTGTCGCTTGCGCCAAGCGCCGCACTCCCCTAGCTCCCTCGCGCTAGAGGGATGGGATCACGCTCATGCAGACGCTTCTGCGCTATTACAAATTCTCACTGCTGTTCACACTCGCCTGTTTCATTCTGGCGGGGTGGTATGGCTGGGCGAGTACCGGATCGGTCACGGCCACTCTCGGCATACTTTGGATTGTCGTTGTTCTTTCGATCCTCGAAGTCTCGCTGAGCTTTGACAATGCAGTAGTCAATGCCACGGTCCTGCGTGAGATGGACCCTGTCTGGCAGCGCCGGTTCCTGACCTGGGGCATTCTGATCGCCGTGTTCGGTATGCGGATCATCTTTCCGATCGCGATTGTTTCGATCGCTGCCAGCGTTGGCCCCCTTGAAGCCATCAACCTCTCGCTCAACGATCCTGAGGAATATGAACGGATTGTATCCGGCGCGCACATTGGGATTGCCGGTTTTGGCGGCGCGTTCCTCGCTATGGTTGGCCTGACGTTCTTCTTCGAAGAAGACAAGGACGTCCACTGGATCGGGGTACTCGAGCGGACCATCAATAAGTTCTCGACTGTACCCGCGGTGGAGATCGGCCTCGTGCTGAGCCTTATCTACGGTGTCTCAACGCTGCTTTCACCCGAAGACGCGCTCACTTTCCTGACTGCTGGTATCCTCGGGCTCGTCACATTTATCGGTGTCCATGCCTTGGGGGCAATCATCGAGCAGCGCGAGGCACGCAAGAAGGCCGCCGGCGAGATCGTGCGGTCAGGGCTTGGCGGGTTTCTGTATCTCGAAGTCCTGGATGCAAGCTTCAGCTTCGACGGGGTGATCGGCGCGTTCGCTCTTTCCAACAATATGGTCATTATCGCGCTTGGTCTCTCGGTTGGCGCGATCTTCGTTCGCTCCATCACCATTCATCTCGTACAAACAGGTACACTGGCGCAGTATCGCTACCTCGAGCACGGCGCGTTCTGGGCGATCATCGTGCTGGGAGTTATCATGCTCATCTCAGCCAAGGTCCATATTCCAGAGACCATTACCGGGCTGATCGGTGCCATTCTGATCGGGCTGAGCCTGTGGTGGTCAGTCCGGCACAATCGCAAATTTGGCAAAGAAGAGATCAATCTTGCTGGAGAGCAAGCAGGCTAGCCAGCGGCGCGGCAATAATGAGTTGCAGCAGGTGATAGAGCAAGAGCGGCGCGATCACAAAGCCCGCAATCTCGGGTGCAAACAGGATCGCAGCGAGCGGCGCGCCGATTGCCACGCTCTTCTGCGAGGCGGCGAACAGAAAGGCCTTGCGGTCAGGGAGCGCGAAACCCAGCGTCGCGCTCGCGATCCAAGCCGCAAGTTTCGCTACAAGTAGGAATGCGAGAACCAGGCCAAGCAAAGCGCTCCATTCGGCAGCGCCGAACATGCTCAACAATCCTTGCTCTACCGCGCCAGAAAACGCGACATAAACCGCAATCCCGATCACAATCCGGTCGAGCCAAACGATCTTCGCCTTGCGCTCGATCACCCATTGACGCGTCCATCCCTGCACTGCCTGCCCAATCGCGAAGGGGAGGATCAGGATGAGCCCAATGCGGATAATTGCATCGCTCCCGATCTGCGCCATTGCGCCCCCGCCCAGCGCCGCGAATATCGGTGCTGTCACGAATACGCCGACAATGTTGATCAGCGCGGCGCCGATAACTGACAAGGCAACATTGCCTTCAGCAAGAGTGGTATAGGAAATCGCCGACTGGATCGTGGATGGCAGCGTGCCGAGATAGAGAAAGCCGATTGCCACCATGGGTGGCAGGACTGCTGCCGCGAGGCGTGCAAAACCCAGTCCCATCAGCGCCATCGCGCCGAACACGAACAGCAGCAGTGGTACGAAGAAGTGCCACTTTACAAAACCGGTGACAATCTCTGCCCGCGCGACGCGCATTCCATTGACGAGGAACAGGACGAAGATCGCAAGGCTCGTAATCAGCTGGGCGGGCTCGCGAGCCCCGCCGCTCGCAGGCAAAAGAAAGCCCGCAAGCGTTGCGACCAGCAACACCGCAATCATCGGATCGGCAAACATGGCAAGACGCTGAGACATCAGTGTCTTCTCCCTGCCCTGCACCGCGTCACTTGTCGAGATACCCCGACTGCTGGTCAGGCCTGTAGATCGTACTGCTTCAGCAAGTCATATAGCGTTGGGCGACTGATCCCGAGCATTTTGGCTGTGTTCGAGATGTTGCCTTCGCTTCGCGCTAGGGCATGCCGGATCACCCTGCGGTCTGCCTCCTCACGAGCCACCTTGATGTTGAGCACATCGTCCCGGCCCTCGGCGCTTTCCTGCAGGTCCAGATCCCCCGCAGATACGAGCTTGCCATCAGCCATGATCACCGCGCGTTTTACCCGGTTTTCCAGCTCACGCACATTGCCCGGCCAGGCGTGCCCATCAATTGCCGCAAGCGCGTCAGCGGCAAAGCCCTGCACCGACGGATTCATCTCGTTCGCAAAGCGTTTGAGAAATGCTTTGGCGAGCAAGGTCGCATCGCCATGCCGCTCAGCCAGTGTCGGAATTTTCACAACGATTTCGGCAAGACGATAATAAAGATCTTCGCGAAAACCGCCGTCGAGGATCATCGCTTCGAGGTTCTGGTGCGTCGCGCATACGATGCGCGTATCAACCGCGATTTCCTTGCGCCCCCCGATCCGCTCGATCGTTCGCTCCTGCAGGAAACGCAGGAGCTTTACCTGGAGCGCAAGGGGAATGTCGCCAACCTCATCGAGGAACAGCGTACCGCCATGCGCACTTTCGATTTTGCCTTCCGTAGTCTTCACTGCTCCTGTGAAAGCGCCCTTTTCGTGACCGAACAGCTCGCTTTCCAGCAGGTTCTCTGGGATAGCCGCGCAGTTGATCGCTACAAACGGACCGTGTTTGCGGTCGCTCGCATCATGCAAGCCTTGTGCGAGCAGTTCCTTGCCCGTGCCGCTGGCTCCCAGCAGCATCACCGAAACCTTGGTCTTCGCAACTCGCTCAATCGTGCGAGCAACCTGCACCATTTCGGGTGCATCGGTTATCAAGCGGCCCAGAACCTTGCTGTCTTCGCCGGCCTTGGCGGTGAGACGCCGATTCTCGGCTTCGATCTGATGTAGATTATGCGCGCGACGCACGATCAGGCCCAGCGCGTCAATATCGACCGGCTTTTGGTAAAAATCGTAGGCGCCGCGCTCGATCGCCTGAAGCGTGCTTTCGCGCGCGCCATGGCCTGAGGCAACCACGACTTTCGTATCCGGTTTCAGCGCCATGATCGCATCAAGCACGGCAAAGCCTTCCGTCGTCCCGTCCGGATCAGGCGGCAGTCCCAGGTCCAGCGTTACAACCGCGGGCTCATATTGGCGCAAGGCTGCAAGTGCACTCTCGCGATCACCTGTGATCACGACTTCAAAGTCTTCATACGCCCATTTCAGCTGGGCCTGCAGACCTTCATCGTCTTCCACTACCAGCAGGACCGGTTTCTTGTCGGCCATCACGCCACCTCACTTTGTAAATCTGGATCACTGGTTGAGCTCAGCCGCTCAGTGTTGAATTTGGGCAGTTTGACGCAGAAGCGCGTGCCAAGCCCTTCGCGCGATTCGACTTCCATCTGCCCGCCCATCGTGCGCACCAGTTCGCGCGCTTCGAATGCACCGATGCCAAATCCACCATCCTTGGAAGAGACGAATGGCTTGAACAGGCCGTTGCGCACGAAACCGGGAGTCATGCCTTTTCCGCTATCGATGATCTCAACCCGGCCGAACATCCCGTCATTGGTCACATCGAGGAACACAGGCTTGGCAGCGTCGCTTGCGTCGACAGCGTTCTGCACCAGATGAATCAGGGCCTGCTCCAGGGCCTCGGGATCGCACAGCACTTCGCATTCGTCCTGGCGCACAAGCTCCACGGCATGCCCGTGTTTGAAACGCTCGGCAACCTTGCCCACAAGCAGCGCCAGGTCGACAGGTTCAATTCCAGCCAACTGGCCCGAACCATAGCGCGAGAGTCGGGCGATGAGCGCGTTGAGCTTGTCAGAACTGTTCTTGAGCGTGACAAGCATGTCAGCACGAAATTCAGGGTTGTCCGCATGCCTTTCGGCATTGCGGGCGAGCAGGCTCAACTGGCTCGCCAAATTCTTGATGTCGTGCATGACGAAAGCGATACGGCGGTTGAATTCGTCAAAGCGCGAGGCTTCCATCAGCGCTTCCTGACCGGATTGCTCAGCCAGATAGCTGGCAAGCTGCTGGCCGGCGACGCGCAGCAAGTCGAGATCCTCCCAGTCAATCGGTCGCTGTGTTGACGGCCGCGCCAGGACGACCGCTCCCACCAGTCGGTCGTAATGCAGCAGCGGCACGACTGCCCATGCATCGTTATTCGTAATCAGCCATTCGGGGACATGCTGGGCCTCGCCATGGCGATCGATACCGGCACGCAGCTCATCCAGATTGAGGATGTAAGTGTGCTCTTCAAGCAGGCCTGCCAGCTGATAGGACGCAGCGATTGCCGGAACTTCGATCGTGCCCCACTGCCAGCGCGCCACGAGCTCCAGTTGCGCGTCCTCGTTGGGGGCAAGCAATAGGCCGGAATTGCTGTCAGTTATGTCAGCGAGCGCCTTGACCGCTCGTTCGTGCAGGGTCGCATTACTGTCGGATGGGCGGCTGATCGTCTTGGTGAAACGAAGCCACTCCTCGCGATAATCGTAGCGGTGCGCGAACAGGTGCTTGGCGACGGTGACATGCAACCACGAACGCAACCTTTGCGATGGGAGCCACAACAGAGCAGCGAGGCTTGCAACAACAAGGAAGGCGACTTGCGTAAACCGGCTGAGGTCGCCGCCAACGCTATCAAGCGAATGTGCGATTACCAGCATGGAAACGATGTAAAAGCCGACAATCAGCAAAGAGAGTGACTGGAAAGTGGCTTTTCGGCTCGGTCGGAATTCGAGCTGCGTCGCCGAATGGCTGGCACCGAGCGTCAACGGGATCGCAATCATCGCGATGGCGAACCCTCGCAATGCGCTCAGGAGCGCAGGAGGCTGCGCGCCGAGCCAGGCCAGCATGTGATAGTTGAGATCGAACGCCCAAAGGCACGCAAGAGCAATCGCACTGGAGCGAAGCAACAGGCGCGAAGATCCCGCAGCGCCTGAATAGAGGTTGTGGAGCAAGACAAGCGCGCCCATCGCACCCAGCATCCGCATCGCCATGGCGATCTGGAAAACCATCGCATCGTTGTCGCCCGCGATAGCGACCAGCAACAACAGCGGTTGCAGCAATTCGACGAAAACGAGCGCTGCCACGACCGGTTTGACCAGACCCATGCTCTCATCGCGCCCGTCATTTGCAAACAGCCGCAGCAGCAGCCAGATCGTCACAAGAATGCGGCTGGTCTCGGTTACAAGCGCGTAGGCGGAGAACGCACCCGCAGTCGCCGCCAGCGCGCTCCACAAAGCGAGCAGCGCCAGGTTTGCAATCTGAGCCTGACGGTCGGGGCGCGCACGGTCGCCGCGCTGCAGCACCACTACGGCGCCAACAGCGCAGATGATCGCGCCGGCAAAATAGCCAGCAAAGCTGAGGCCGATCAGGAAGGTTTCACCAAACATGACAGATGCAGAAATTAAAGGAGAGAAGTTACCTGTCGGTAAACTTTACACCCTTTCCTAACTAGATGATTTTTAGGAATTTCCAGGGTAAAAATCGGGTTACGAACCCGCTTGGCGAGGCTCACCGAATGCAAACGGCGTAACGCCGCGCCTGATCCGGTCGATCCGCAAGGCCGCGCCGCGCGGCGGAAGCGAGCGCTGTCGACAGGTCTGGACAAAACAGCGCGCGCAGCCCTGACCGATGGTTTGCGCCGCATCCTGATCAAGGCGCACACCTTGTGCAGCAGCGAGACTTCCGGCGAGCCGGGCTTCCAGGCCGAGGACGATCACGAAGCTCGCCTTCGTACCCGCGCCAATGGCTTCGACCGTGCGCGCCATAGTGAACCAATGCGAAGGTCCCGCGTCTGCGCCGTCGACTTTCACATTCTGGACACACAATTGTCCGCGCCGCTCAAATGCCTCATGCGGAATCCAAAGCGGGCAACTCGTATCGCCTTCAAGCCAGGTCGCACCGCTTGCACCCGAAAAGCGCTTCGAAAACTGGCCGGCCTTGTCGATCCGCACCATGAAGAACGGCAAGCCGCGCTGGCCCACGCGCTGCAGCGTCGTAAGGCGGTGCGCGACCTGTTCAAAGCCGACGCCAAAGCGCCGCTGCAACACGGTGATGTCGTAGCCGGTCTGGTCGCATGCTCTTAGGAAGCGGCTGTAAGGCATCAGAATGGCCGCAGCGACATAGCTGTAGAGATGGTGTTCGAACAATTGGCGCGATGCATCGTCGGTGAGCTTTGATCCTGCGACCAGATTGGTAATCGCCTGGCGCTGCTCGAGTTGAGCGATCTGCAAGGCGATCTGGAAACTGCGCGAGGAGCGATCGAGCATTTCGGACAGTTGCAATTGCCGCGCGTGAAGATCGAGCCGCCTCATTGCCTCCGGCATTACATCAAGCGGCAGAATGCGAACCGACAATTGGTGGCGCTCGCGCAGGCGCTCGGTCAAGGCGTCACCAATATCACCGCGCGAAAGCCGCAATTCATCGGCGAGCTTCTCCGCCTCGGCGTCAAGATCCGCAAAATGTCCTTGCCAACGCTCGATCTCGCGGCGCGAGGCAGCCAGCGAAGAGTTGACCCCGGAGGGCTCTGGCGCAGCATTGTCATAGAGCCTCACAAAGGCCGCAGCGACCTGGGGAGCGGTCGAGAGGAATTCATCGATCTCCTCGCGGTCGATGCCAAGATCTGCAAAGCGCTCGTCATTGAGCCGCCGGGCGAGGCCATCGAGCCCGCCAATCGTTTCGTCCTGCCGCAGGGTACGGGGATCAAACTCGAACTGCTCGATGACTTGCACAAGGACGCGCGCAGAAAGCGGTCGCTGGTTGCGTTCGATCAGGTTGAGATAGCTTGGTGATATCCCGAGCGCGCTCGCCATCGAGGCCTGCGTGAGACCCTTGCGCTTGCGCAGGCGGCGGATGGCTGGACCTGCGAAGACCGAACCGTCAGACATCTCGTGCTCCTGATCGCGCGGTGTGCCGCACAAGCGTGCTACACCATTTTTGTAATTATTTTTACACCTTCACAGTTGTTTTTCGCACTCAAACCGCAATGAGACAAGTTTTTTTGTGAATTTTCTGTCGAATCAAGTGTCGATCCGCCATCTCGGGCGGGCAAAGGGCGCCTCCCCGCCCTGACAGGAGAATATGACAATGACTTACACTGCAACCGTCCAGAAACTCCGCGAGACCATCGCAGGCAATGGCCCGAGCTGGGGCGCAATCGATCCCGAAAGCGCTGCACGCATGGCGATCCAGAACCGTTTCCCGACCGGCCTCGACATCGCGAAGTACACCGCGAAGATCATGCGCGCCGATATGGAAGCCTATGATGCGGACCCTGCAAACTACACGCAGTCGCTCGGCTGCTGGCACGGTTTCATCGCGCAGCAGAAGATGATTTCCATCAAGAAGCACTTCGGCACGACGAAGCAGCGCTACCTTTACCTGTCCGGCTGGATGGTTGCAGCCCTGCGCAGCGAGTTCGGCCCGCTGCCGGACCAGTCGATGCACGAGAAGACCAGCGTTCCCGCGCTGATCGGAGAGCTCTACACATTCCTCAAACAAGCCGATGCGCGCGAGCTTGGCGGGTTGTTCCGCGAACTCGACAAGGCCAAGGCTGAAGGCGATGCAGTGAACACTCACCGCCTGATCCGCAAGATCGACGAACATGAAACCCATGTCGTTCCGATTATCGCCGACATCGATGCGGGCTTTGGCAATGCTGAAGCAACGTACTTGCTCGCCAAGAAGATGATCGAAGCAGGCGCCTGCGCGCTCCAGATCGAAAACCAGGTCTCGGACGAAAAGCAGTGCGGCCACCAGGACGGCAAGGTTACCGTGCCGCACGAGGACTTCCTGCAGAAGATCCGCGCCTGCCGCCATGCCTTCCTCGAACTCGGCGTTGACGATGGCATCATCGTTGCCCGTACCGACTCGCTCGGCGCTGGCCTGACGAAGCAGATCGCTTACTCCAAGGAGCCGGGCGATCTGGGCGACCAGTACAACAGCTTCCTCGATTGCGAGGAAGTCGATCCGTCGAGCATCACCAATGGTCAGGTCTTCATAAGCCGCGATGGCAAGCTGATGGCGCCCAAGCGCCTGCCGTCCAACCTTTACCAGTTCCGCGCTGGCACGGGTGAAGACCGCTGTGTGCTCGATTGCATCACCTCGCTCCAGAACGGCGCAGACCTGCTCTGGATCGAAACTGAGAAGCCACATGTCGAGCAGATCGCCGGCATGGTGGACCGTATCCGTGAAGTCGTCCCGAACGCGAAGCTGGTTTACAACAACTCGCCTTCGTTCAACTGGACGCTGAACTTCCGTCAACAGGTCTATGACGCATGGGCGGCGGAAGGCCGCGATCTGTCTGCTTACGACCGCGATCTGCTGATGAGCGCAGATTACGACAGCACTGAGCTGGCCCAGACCGCTGACGAAAAGATCCGTACCTTCCAGGCCGATGCGGCCCGCCGGGCAGGCATCTTCCACCACCTGATCACGCTGCCGACCTATCACACGGCTGCGCTGAGCACGGACAACCTTGCCAAGGAATACTTCGGTGAGCAGGCCATGCTGGGCTACGTCAAGAACGTCCAGCGCGAGGAAATCCGCCAGGGTATTGCCTGCGTGAAGCACCAGAACATGGCCGGCAGTGACATCGGCGATGATCACAAGGAGTACTTCGCTGGTGAAGCAGCCCTCAAGGCGGGCGGCAAGGACAACACCATGAACCAGTTCGAGGCTGCTTGACGGCACCTCATCGGAACCAGATTAAGGCTGCCTGACAATCGGAGAGGAACCCGGTGAAGTCCAATGGCCTCACCGGGAACCAACCCTGACCGCAACAGTCGTCTAGAGAGCAGCCATGGAGAGTGATTATGACTGAAGAAACAACCGCTAGAGAACCAGGCCGGGCACGCGCATTGCTTTCGACCGCAGATTTCAAACTGCTGCGGCGTGCGCTGGAAAGCCATGCAAAGGCAACGGAAGACCGCGAAGAGCTGGCCAAGATCAACGCGCTTCACCACCGCCTCGGCAATTACGGGTAAGCGAGGCACCGCCACAACCAGTTCTCCTGGGGAGGAGAGCACGGCCGTCAGAGCAACCCCAAGGCTCTGGCGGCCGTCATTGTTTGTGTGGTCCAGCACCGCTTACCCAAGACCATGTTGGATAAGCATGTTACACAGTCCAGGGGGCAAAGAATCCTGATGCTGGATTTCGACTTCCGAACCGCTCAAACCACTGGATATTAATGGAAAAGACATGTGTCATCGGTGCCAGATGAGGTCAGAGTAGGAAAGCTGGCTTTACCGCTCTTCCTACAGCGCGCGCCATCGGATGCCATGACCGCGCAGGCGCAAAAGGCGCAGCCTACATTCCGTAGGTCACCGCCAGCAGGAACGACAAGGTCGTCACCATGATGAGCACCAGGGGCACGCCGGTACGCACATAGTCAGCAAAGTTGTAGCTGCCTTCGGACATGATCAACATGTTGGTCTGATAGGCAATTGGCGTCGCATAACACAGGTTGCAACCGAACAGCACGGCCAGCACCAGCGGTTCGGCAGGCATTCCCAACTGCGCGGCAATCGCGAAGGCAATCGGGGTTCCGACTGTCGCAGCCGTCGCATTGGAAGCGAAGTTCGTCAGCACTGTCACAAACAACATGATGGCGGCGATGACGCCCGCAGGCGGCAGGAATTGCAGCCCAGCAGACAGGACGGTGCCAAGCCAGCCAGCAGCCCCGCTTTCAAGAATGATCCGTCCAAGCGCGATGCTGGCCGCAATCAGCACAATCACTTGCCCGGACAAGGCTCTCCCTACGCGGTCGAATTTCACGCAGCCGGTCACAAACATCAGGATCGCTCCGGCGAGCGCCGAGATCGCAATCGGGAAAACGCCGATGGATGCAGTGAAAACGGCAACGCCCATGATGACTGCGGAAAGCAGCGCTTTTGACTTGCGTGGCAATTCGCGCGCGCCCTCAAGCATCAGGAGGCTGTCGCTGCGAGAAAACTTCTCAAGTTCCGCCGGCAGACCCATGACAAGCAGCACATCGCCTTCCTTGATGCGGAGGTCGCCTCCCTCGCTGTATTGGTCCTTCTCACCCATGAGCCGGTCCGGCCGGTGAATGCCGAGCACAGCCACGCCATAAAGGTCGGCAATACCCGACGTTGGCAAGGTCCGGTTGATAAGGCGTGAGTCAGCCGTCACGGTCATTTCGACTGCAACGATATCCTGTCCCTTGGCCGAGGATTCACGCCGTATCCGGTCGAGGACCCAGCTCGGGGCGAGCTCGCCCTTGAGGACACGAACCGCATCCTCCAGCCCCTCATGCGTGCCTGAAATATGGAGCCGCTGCTGCGGCTGGACCGGCCCCTTGCTTTGGTCGTGGAATTTTATGTCGCCTGGCAGCTTGTGCATGATCGCAGCAAATTCCTGCCCGATCAGCTCGCTATCGCCCCCGATCCGAAGCCGGGTGTGAAAACGGCGATTTTCATGCTCTGACGCTACCCTGTTGTCCTTCAACATCCGCGGCATCACCAGCCAGATGTATGGCAATGCGACAAGCGATGCCATCAACACGATCGGCGTAAAGTCGAACACTCCCATTTGGCGCATTCCAAGATCGACCGCGATCGAGACTACGAGGATATTGGTCGAGGTGCCGATGGTTGTCGACAGTCCGCCGAGCAGCGACGCAGCATTGAGCGGCATCAAGGTTTTTGAAGACGCCATTGCGCCGCGGTGCGCAAGCGCGGCAAAGATCGGGATCATCAGCACCAGAACCGGTGTGTTGTTGATGAACATGGAAAAGACAAAGGCGATCAGCAGCGAAATCAGCAACCCCAATTGCAAGTTGATCTGAAACATGCGTCCCAAGAAGCGCGCCGCCGGTTCAAGTGCGCCTGTCACCACAAGTCCTCTGCCCATCACCATAAGCGCGCAGATCGTGATCAGCGCCGGGTGACCGAACCCTCCGAAGGCGAGCTCCAATCCGTCAAAGGTCTTGCTGCCTTCCAGCGGGAAGAAATAGAGGCCGACCGCAATCACCGCGATGGTCAGCAAAGAGACGATCTCGATCGACATGCGGCCGCGCGCAAAGGCGACGAACATCCAGATCGTCACCGCCATGGCTGCGATTGCGTGAAGGGATGGCATTTCAATCATGCTTGGAAGCAGCGAATCCCAAAGCTCGCGCAGAATTACAAGCGAATTCCGCTCAAGCGGTATCGCCATCTCGCGGTCGGACCGAAGGTATCGGGAGTTTGGTGCCCCTGGCCCGACTCGAACGGGCACTCCGTAAGGAACTCGATTTTGAGTCGAGCGCGTCTACCAATTCCACCACAGGGGCACTGCAAGCGGAAGGCGCGGATAGCCGCACTTGCCGCGGGCTTCAAGCCTTCAGCGCGCCGACCAGCAATTTATGCAGGCGGGAATGCAGCGTGTCATTCGCAGCCAGTACCTGTTTTGCGTGGATCGGTTCGCTGCGCCCGCGATAATCGCTGACGAAACCGCCCGCTTCGCGCACGAGCAAACAGCCCGCCGCAGTGTCCCAATCGGAAAGCCCGCTTTCCCAGAAGCCATCGTAGCGGCCCGCCGCAAGCCACGCGAGATCGAGCGAGGCCGCCCCGAACCTGCGGATCCCGGCGACTTCCGGCCCAATCGCAGAGTATATCTTCATCCATTCAGCGGGATCACCCGCGCCTTGAAAGGGAATACCGGTTGCGATGAGCGCGTCGGACAGACGTGAGCGTGACGAGACCCGCAATCTGGCATCCTGCAACCATGCACCGCGCGATTTCTCCGCCCAGAAGGTCTCGTCGTTGATCGGCTGGTAAACTACCCCGGCCGTGACTTCGCCCCAGCCCGAACCGTCCGGCTTGGGCTCCTGCACGGCAATGCTGATCGCGAAATGCGGAATGCCATGGAGGAAGTTGCTGGTCCCATCCAATGGGTCGATAATCCAGCGAGGCTTGGCCGGATCGCCTTCGATAATCCCGGCCTCTTCCAGCACAAATCCCCAGTCGGGCCGCGCATGGAGCAGCTCATCATATATTGCGCGTTCAGCCCGCATATCGGCCTTGGACACGAAGTCTGCAGGGCCTTTGCGGCTGACCTGCAGATGCTCGACTTCGCCAAAGTCACGCCGCAAACGGCCACCTGCCTTGCGGGCTGCCTTTTCCATGACGCGAATGAGGCCGGAATACATCGACATCTATTTCTTCTTCCTAAGCTTTTTCTTTGGGATGATTCTTTCATCCCTCAACGACCTTCGAAGGCGCGCGATCGTGTCCGGCCTTTGGTCTTTGATGTTTCGTTCAAGCCAATCGACAATGCCCAGCCGAGCGACTTCGGCTATCAGCCAATAAGGCATCTTTTGAACTTGGCTCAATTCAAGACTGTTCTGGGCGGCATGGAAGATAACCGGGAAGAAGAATGCGCGAGCTTGGCGCTTACCCAGATAATTTCGAATTATAAACCGCCTACTGACAACTCGGCCAGCAGCTTTCTGCTGGTTCCGAGAAGTCGACTTATACATTAGCTAGCCTTCCCGACGTAGCTCTGCTCATACACATCGACCACGATGCGCGTACCGCTTTCGATGTGTGGGGGGACCATGATCCGAACGCCATTGTCGAGCACGGCAGGCTTGTAACTGGACGAGGCGGTTTGTCCCTTCACCACAGCATCGGCTTCAACGATGGTCGCTTCGATCTGCGACGGCAATTCAACGCTGATCGGCTTTTCTTCCCACAGCTCGAGCTTCACCTCCATGCCGTCCTGCAGAAACGGGCGCGCATCGCCGAGCAAGTCCGATGGCAGGTTGATCTGCTCGTAGGTGTTGTTGTCCATGAACACCAGCATATCGCCGTCTTCATAAAGGAACTGGTATTCCTGCGTGTCGAGACGCACCTTCTCAACCGTATCCGCACTGCGAAAGCGGACATTGGTCTTGCGGCCATCCTGCAGATTCTTCATTTCGACCTGCATGTAGGCCCCGCCCTTACCGGGCTGAGTGTGCTGGATTTTGGCAACTTTCCAGATGCCGCCTTCATATTCGAGGATATTGCCGGGGCGAATATCGACGCCGCTGATCTTCATGAGAATACGCCTTGAAATGTGTGAGGAACGCAGCCTTTGCTGCTGTCGCCAGCGCCCTTAGCTTGTCGCTGCCTTCACGTAAAGCGTAGCGCAAGCTAGCTGGAGATAGGGACGGTGACATGCTACCCCCCTGCCTCATGAAGCATCTGCCTGCCATCATCTGGGCGAGCCTGCTGGCATTCGCCGCGCCTGCCTTCGCTCAGGATGGCGGCATGCTGCGCACAATGCCGCACGGGACATATCAATGCGGCTATCCAGGCTCAGCGGCGGGCGAAGCTGTCGAGCGCGCGGAAGCAGAAGACTTTCGGCTCAGCGGCGCGTCGCGCTACCGTAACGCCGAAGGACGCGGGACCTATCTTCTGAAGGGCGATGTCTTCACGTTTACCCGCGGCCCGAAGAAGGGCGATCGCTATATCCGCAAGGGCGAGAACCGACTCCGCAAGATCGATGCGGCAGGAAATGAGACCCGGCTGCTGTGCGTACGCCGGGGCAGCTGAGCCGGCCTAGCGTTCGGGGCGAGGAGTTCCGGCGATCACATCACTGAAGGCCTTGACAGCCTCTGCCTCATCGCCATTCCACACTGCTCCCGAAACGGCAAGGAAATCAGCCCCTGCTTCAATCAGCGGACGGCAATTAACCGGCGTGATCCCGCCAATTGCGACGCATGGGATCTCGAACACACGAGACCACCAATCTAGGATTTCAGGTGTTGGCCGCTCAGCGTCGCCCTTATCCTTGGTTGAGCTGTCAAAGAACGCGCCGAACGCAACGTAGTCCGCGCCTGCCTCACCCGCCTCCATCGCCAAATGCTTGGACGCATGGCAGGTTACTCCGATCTGAGCCTCTCTGCCCAGCTCTTCGCGTGCTTCCCTAAGTGAACCATCGTCCTGCCCCAGATGCACGCCATCAGCTTTCAAGCGCTTCGCAAGCGCCACGCTGTCATTGACGATGAAGGCGACGTCATACGCAGCGCAAATCGCTTGCAAGGGCTCTGCCAGGCTCGCGGCTTCGTGCTGACCCAGACCCTTCACGCGGAACTGGAAAGCCGTCACGACTCCTTTCCCCGCTTGCAGCGCGTTCTCAAGCCGCTTGGGAAAGTCGCCGGACACATCCAGCGGAGAGATCAGGTAAAGCTGGGTCGGGATCACGATGTCGCTCATGGCAGCGCCTGATAGCGCCCGCTTCTATCCGCGCCAAGCACTCAAAATCGTGCCTCTATGGGACAATCGAAAGGCTTTTCGTTAGGATTCTGGCAACCATGGTAAGAGGCATATGAAGTCCAAGGGAGTCTGCCATGCCCTATCTCGCACTATCCGGCGCATTACTCGCCATCGCCAATGCCTCTGCACCGGTCGTCGCCGACAGCACCGCGATCTTTGAACGCGTTCAGTTGACGGATGAACTCGCAGTGACAAGCTTTGGAATTATCGAAGATTCGCGCTGTGCGAGCGAGCGATTCTGCTTTGACGACAACCGTTTGGTTGTCGCCGCGGTTGTCCATTACCGCGGGCAGGATCGCGAAGTGGCGCTCGCCATGGGACAGCCGCTCCGGCTTGATGGTGGAACGCTCACTTTGACAGGCACAACCACCCCCGCGAGCAGCAAGGGCGCGATCCGGCTGAAGCGCTACCGGCTGGACTTGGAGTTCCAGCCGAACGGCTAATCCCTTTTCCGGCTTTTCGAGCAGCCCTAGCCGGCGACCGACGCTTCGCAGATCTTGTCGATCGCACCGCCCAGCGCTGCATCGAATTCTGCATCCGACTGCTGTTTGCGCAGGTCCTGCAGCAGGCCGCGGCTGAAACTTGCAATCATGCCCGGGTTCCTGGCGAGATGCTCGCACGCCTCGTCAGTCGAATAACCGCCCGACAGCGCCACGACCCGCAGCACGTTGGGATGGTTGATAGCGGGGGTATAAAGACCCTGCTCCACCGGAAACGACAGCTTGAGCATGACCTTGCGGCCTTCTGGAAGAGCATCGAGCCCTTTCAGGATCTCAGCCAACAGGATCTTCTCGCCCTCGGCGCGATCTGTCGCTGTGATGTCATATTCCGGCTCAAGCATGGGGACGAGGCCAGCATCCGCAATCTGGTTGCCGACTTCAAACTGCTGCGCGACGATCGCCGCGATCCCTTCCGGGTTCGCCGACTTGATGACCGAACGCATTTTCGTGCCGAACATGCCCTTGGCAACGGATTTCTCCAGCAGTGCGGGCAGCTTGTCGAGCGGCTTCATCAATTGTACGCCTTCTTGCTCGTCGGCGAGCCCTTGGTCGACCTTGATAAAGGGTACGACGCCACGCGCCTTCAAGGCATCTGCCGTCGACTGGCCACCAACTTCGCCGTCCATGGTCCTTTCGAACAGGATTGCGCCGATCACCTTGCCGTTCGCAAAGCTCGGCGAAGTGATCACGCGGGCACGCATTTCATGGATCCGCGCGAACATCTCCTCATCGCCATTCCACTCACTGTCTTCAACGCCGTAACCGCGCAGCGCCTTCGGCGTCGATCCGCCCGATTGGTCGAGCGCGGCGATAAACCCCTGGCCGGTTGCGATCTTGGCGGTCATCTGGTCGAAATTCATGGCGAGCTTGCCCCTGTAATTGCGAATTCAATGCATACGATTGCATCGAGCGGCGATGTAGCCAGACTGACCCGAACCGGCAACCGCTAAGCCGCCCTATAACGCCACTTTTCCAAGTGTTGGCGCGATTTGGGTCACGTTGTTCGTGGTCCGACCTTGCGGATAATCCCGGTAAAGCTGAGCGCCGGCTCGCCATCGGCTGTGACCAGCCCTCGCACAAACAAGGTCTTGCCCCCGCCGCGCGTAACTTCTCCGCGGGCTTCGACCAGCGCGCCCTCTTGGACCGAGCTGAGGAAGTCGCCTGAAAGGTTCATGGTAACGGCCAGTTGATCCCTGAGGTGATCCGTCGCGATCACAAACAGGGCATAATCGGCAAAGGTCAGAAGGCACCCGCCATGCATGAAGCCAGCGCCGTTCATGTGGCATTCCTTGGCGCGGAAGGCGCTCACATAGCTGCCATCGTCCTGTCGCTGCATGTAGAATGGGCCCCCCGCCGCGCGCTCGTACGGATCGTGAGTCCAGTAATACCAGCCCGCAAATTCGCCTTCCTCGCAGCGGACTGATTTGCCGTATCCTGTTTCGCTCATTTCGAAAGTGCGGCGACGCCCGGCAACTCGCGGCCTTCCATCCATTCGAGAAACGCACCACCAGCGGTCGAAACGAAAGTGAAGTCATCCTTTACGCCTGCATGAGCAAGCGCTGCCACTGTATCACCCCCGCCGGCCACCGATACCAACGAGCCTTCCTGAGTCAGAGCCGCAGCAGTCCTTGCCAGCGCCACTGTCGCCGCATCGAAAGGCTCGGTCTCGAATGCGCCCATCGGTCCGTTCCAGACAAGCGTGCGGCAGGTCTTGAGAACGTCAGCCAGCGCTTCGACTGCGCTTGGCCCAACATCGAGGATCATCTCGTCTTCGGCCACTTCGTGGACATTGCAGGTGCGCAAGCTCGCGGGGTTCGCCGTAAATTCCTTAGCCACCACAACGTCATAGGGCAGATGTACAGTGCAACCCGCGTGGTCGGCTTCGTCCATGATCCGGTTGGCGGTGTCCGTTAGATCATGCTCGCAAAGCGACTTGCCGACATCGACCCCGCGCGCGGCGAGGAAGGTGTTTGCCATCCCTCCCCCGATGATGAGGTGCTGCACGCGTCCGACAAGGTTTTCGAGCACAGCGAGCTTGGTCGAGACCTTGGCGCCGCCAACCACCGCCGCCACCGGCTGCTGCGGCGAACCGAGCGCGGCATCAAGCGCCTTGAGCTCAGCTTCCATCGCGCGGCCAGCATAGGCCGGCAGATGATGCGCCAGGCCTTCGGTCGTCGCGTGCGCGCGGTGTGCGGCGCTGAAAGCGTCATTGACATAGAAGTCGCCGTTTTCAGCGATCGCCTTGGCGAAGTCTGCATCGTTGGCTTCTTCCCCCGGCCAGAACCGCACGTTGTCGAGCAGGCCGATATCACCATTGCGAAGGATGCCGATCGATTGCGCGACCACCGGCCCCGTGACCTCGGGGATGAACATCAGTTCCTTGCCCAGCACGCCTTCGACATCGCCGACGACCATGCTGGTGGACAGCACAGAAGAACGCATGCCGCCGGGACGTCCGAAATGAGCAAGCAGCAGGACCTTCGCCCCCTTCTCGCTCAGCTCAAGTATCGTCGGCTTGGCTGCCTCCACCCGCGTCACATCGCTCGCCGAGCCATCCTTCATTGGAAGGTTCAAATCGACACGCACGAGCGCGACCTTGCCGGTTACATCGCCAAGATCGTCGAGGGTTCTGAAAGCAGCCATGCCGTTTGTCCTTAAAGGAACTTCGCCATCACGCCCGCAGTGTCGATCATGCGGTTGGAAAAGCCCCATTCATTATCATACCAGCTGACCACGCGGGCAAGCTTGCCTTCGAGGACAGCGGTTTCAAGGCTGTCGACGGTTGAGCTGGCCGGGTGGTGATTGAAGTCGCTCGAAACGAGCGGCTGGTCGGTATAGTCGAGAACGCCCTTCATCGGGCCTTCGGCCGCAGCCTTCAACGCGGCATTGAGTTCTTCCTTTGTGGTATCGCGGCTCGGTGTAAACACGAGGTCGATCAGCGACACATTCGGCGTCGGCACGCGGACAGAGGATCCATCCAGCTTGCCAGCCAGTTCCGGCAGCACCAGGCCAACCGCGCGCGCAGCACCCGTCGTCGTCGGGATCATGTTTTGCGCCCCGCCGCGCGCACGGCGCATGTCGGAGTGCATCTGGTCAAGCATGCGCTGGTCATTGGTATAGCTGTGGATCGTCGTCATGAAGCCGCGCTCGATCCCGACGAGATCGTGCAGCACCTTGGCCACCGGCGAAAGGCAGTTGGTGGTGCAGCTCGCATTTGAGATGACATCGTCCTCGGCGGTCAGCGTCTCGTGGTTCACGCCGTAGACAATCGTCTTCGACACACCCGAAGCTGGCGCAGAGATGAGAACACGCTTTGCGCCCGCTGCGATATGCGGCCGCGCTGCGGCGTCGGACTGAAAGAAGCCGGTGCACTCGAGCACGATGTCGACACCCATTTCGCCATGCGGCAAATTGGCCGGATCGCGCTCGCTGGTGACCGCGATGGTCTTGCCGTCAACAGTGATCGTGTTGTCACCCGTTTCGACCTTGCCGGGGAAACGACCATGGGTCGAATCGTACTGGAACAGCAGCGCATTCGACTTCGTATCGGCGAGGTCATTGATTGCGACCAGCTCAAAATCGTGGTCGGTCCGCTCCAGCAGAGCCCGTGCCACAAGCCGCCCGATGCGGCCAAATCCATTGATTGCAACCTTAGTCGCCATGAAAAGAACTCCTGCTTATCCGTTCAATTTGTTGATGATCTGCGGAACGATCTGCTCCGCAGTAAAGCCGAATTTTTCAAAAAGCTGCTCGGCAGGCGCCGATGCCCCAAAACGATCCATTCCGATGTTGAGACCGTCACGGCCCGTGTAGCGTTCCCAACCAAAAGTCGTGCCCGCTTCTATCGAAACGGTCAGGCAATCGGCGGGGAATACGTCTGCACGGTAATCCGAGGACTGCTCGTCGAACAGCTCCGTGCAAACCATCGAGACCACGTCTGCGCCAATGCCTTGCTCTTCCAGCTTCGCCGCGCACTCAGCTGCGACATGCAGTTCCGAGCCGGTCGCGACCAGCACAACCTTGCGCTCTGCTTGCGCCGCGCTGAGACGATAGCCGCCCTTGGCCGACAGGTTCTCGCCCGCATCTTCGAGCCGCATCTGCGGCAGGTTCTGACGGCTCAATGCCAGCACAGATGGCCGGTCTTTCTGCTTGAGCGCGATTTCCCACGCCTCGGCAGTCTCAACCGCGTCGGCCGGACGCAGCACCAAAAGGTTCGGCATCGCCCGCAGCGACGCGAGATGCTCGACCGGCTGGTGGGTCGGACCATCTTCGCCAAGGCCAATACTGTCATGCGTCATCACGTAGATTACGCGCGTCTGCTGCAGGGCTGAAAGTCGGATCGCGCCGCGCGCATAGTCAGTGAATACCAGGAACGTGCCGCCATAGGGGATCACGCCGCCATGCAGCGCCATGCCGTTCATCGCCGCCGCCATGCCGAACTCGCGAATGCCATAATAGACATAGCGGCCAGAATAATCATCGGCGGTCATGGCTTCGATACCGCCTGCCTTGGTGTTGTTGGAACCAGTCAGGTCAGCGCTCCCGCCAATCGTGTCTGGCAAGCGCGGATTGATCTGAGCCAGCGCCATTTCGCTGGCCTTGCGCGTTGCGACCTTCACCGGCTCCGCGATCAGCGAAGCGACGTAGTCCTTCATTGCATCGCCATGCGGCAGATCGCCCGCCATGCGGCGCTCGAACTCGGCCTTGTGTTCGCTCGATGTCAGACGGTTGGTCCATTCAGCCGAGGCGGCACGGCCCCGTTCACCGGTAGCGCGCCAGTCTGTGAGGATGTCTTCCGGCACAACGAACGGCTCGGCGCTCCACCCAAGTTCTTCGCGCGCGGCGGCGATCTCATCCGCACCCAGCGGTGCGCCATGCGTTGCGCTGGTGCCTTGCTTGTTTGGCGCCCCCTTGCCGATCACAGTCTTGCAAGCGATCAGGCTCGGGCGGCCATCAGCGACCGCTTCGTCAAGTGCCCGCTCAATATCAGCAAAATCGTGGCCGTTGCACTCGGCAACGTGCCAGCCCGTCGCAGTGTAGCGCGCCTTGATATCTTCGCTGGTGGAAAGGTCGGTGGCGCCGTCGATCGTGATGTTGTTATCGTCCCACAGCACGATCATCCGGCCGAGTTTCAAGTGCCCGGCGATCCCGATTGCCTCGTGGTTGATCCCTTCCATAAGGCAGCCATCGCCAGCAACAACCCAGGTCCGGTGATCGACCAGATCGTCTCCGAAGACTGAGTTCAAATGCCGCTCCGCCATGGCCATGCCAACCGCCATCGCAAGGCCCTGCCCTAAAGGACCGGTGGTGCATTCCACCCCGTCGAGGAGGAAATTCTCCGGGTGTCCCGCGCATGGACTTCCCAGCTGGCGGAAATTGCGGATGTCATTCATCGTGGGGGCGTCATAGCCAGACAGGTGCAGCAGACTGTAAATCAGCATCGATCCGTGACCGGCGGAGAGCACAAAGCGATCGCGATCTGGCCAATGCGGCTGCGCCGGGTCGAATTTCAGATATTTCGCCCACAAGACGCTTGCTACATCGGCCATGCCCATCGGCATCCCCGGGTGACCTGAATTGGCTGCTTGCACGGCGTCCATGGACAGTGCGCGGATGGCATTGGCCATGTTCTGCAAGCGGGCGGGATCAAGGCTCATGACATTGGGCTCATGAAAAGGCGTGCTCCTGCAATTTTCCGGCGCAGCGAGACATGATTGTCTTGAGGTCTCCCGCCCGATTCTCGGCGATTCGTCGCGGGCGAAGCCTTCGCGGAGCCAGCAAGCAAGGTCAAGCGCTCTGGCAGTGCATTCCCCGTCTTGCCCGAACAATGGACAAGACCGCTGGAAAATCAGTCAGTGAAGTCAGCCGAGCACCACTTATCAACAACGCGTCGCCACGGCTTTGCACGACCTGTGCTGTGCTGATAATGATTGGGGCATGGAAGAGGCCCGCCTGGATAATGCGGTGCAACGGGTAAGCGCTGCAATGGACCGCTTGGAAGCGGCACTTGCCTCACGCCCTTCGCAAACTGGCTCACCCCGCTCCAACCAGAATGAGCTGGAACTGATCTCGCAACACGAAAAGATGCAGTCGGATGTACGCGATACGCTCGCCGCGCTGGACGATCTCATTTCAGGGCTGGAAAAATGAGCGACGTCACGCTCTCGATTGGCGGCAAGCATTACACTGTCGCCTGTGCCGCCGGGCAAGAAGCACATATCACCCGACTCGGCGCGATGATTGACAGCAAGATCGCCAGCCTCAATGGCTCACGCTCCAATTACGATGCGCAAAATTTGCTCTTCGCCGCGTTGTTCCTCGCTGACGAACTGGTTGAGGCGCAGGGCCAGGAACCGGTGCAGGCCGGGCCGGATGCAGAACAGAAGGCGGCTCTTGCACTGGAGAAAGTGGCAGCGCGGCTCGAAAAGCTTGCCGAAAAGCTTGAGGACCCATTGCTTGCATCCTAAATAGGCAGCGGCGGGACTGCCCGGTACGAGCTGTTTGAATATCCCTGAGGCTATAAGCAATCCTAGGGAGCTGTCCCTACCTTGGTCCACGGGTTCGTCCTGGGGACTGGGGCACACGGCGCCCACCTGACGTTGAGGCGTCAGAGGATTTCTAGGGCAAACGACCCATGGTGGTTCCGTCACTTTTATTTGCGCTACCGCTTCGCTACTTGAGCGCGGACATGCCGGCTCGAGTGCTTCGTCATTGCGAGCGGAGCGAAGCAATCCAGTGAGGCGCACGATTCTCTGGATTGCCGCGGCGACTGCGTCGCGTCGCAATGACGGGAGGAAAATGAGTGCAATCAAAAGCCACTCTCCGCAAACAACTGCGAAAATTGCGCAGCGAGCACGCCGCAGCACAGCCCAGTGCCATCCGCGCACTGCTGTTCAATCGCCCCCCCGCCCCGCTGCTGGATATTATCGCGCCTGATGCTGTGATCGGGATTTATGATGCGAACGCTTCAGAAGCGCCGACCATGGGCTATGCCCGGTTCTTTCAGGAAGCTGGACATACGCTTGCCCTGCCGCGTTTTGCGGATGAGAAAGCGCCGATGCGCTTCGCCGTGTTCATGGACCCGTTTGAGAAAAGCGATCTGAAGCAAGGCGCATTCGGGATAATGCAACCCGCGCAGGACGCAGCCGAGATTGAACCAACTGTGCTGTTCGTGCCGCTGGTGGGATTTACCGCCTCCGGCGCGCGGCTTGGTCAGGGCGGCGGACATTATGACCGCTATTTCGCGGAACATCCTGAGGCTCTGCGGATTGGGCTCGCATGGGATGTGCAGCTATGCGACACGCTTCCCTCAGAGCCGCATGACATGGCGCTACATGCGATTGTCACGCCAACCCGAATGTATGGACCCTTCAATGCGTGAGACCCCGACCTGGCGAATTCCCGTTGGCATTCTCGGCCTGTTCGCTGCGCTGATCGCCTATAGCATCGTGATCGCGCGCTACGCGCCGGGCATCATCGGCACATGGCCCACCCTGTTACAGACCCTGATCTACCTCGTCCTCGGCATTATCTGGCTGCTGCCGCTAAAGCGTTTCCTGATCTGGATGGAAACCGGCAAATGGAGCGCGCCGCAAGAAAGCGACGCGAAATAGCTTCAACCGGGTGGGAAATGCCCCAAGTGGCGCGAGTGACGGGACTTGAACCCGCGACCTTCGGCGTGACAGGCCGACACTCTAACCAACTGAGCTACACCCGCGCAGCCACTTGGGAGCCGCGCAAATAGGGCCGGTGGGATAGGCTGTCAACGGCGATTGGCGCGAAATTTCAAACTTTATTCGTCCGCTCAATCGCCCAGCAGCAAGACCGGGGTTTCGATGAGCTTTTTCATCTCCTGGATGAAGCTCGCAGCATCATAGCCGTCCACTACCCGGTGGTCGCAGCTGATCGAGATGTTCATGAGCTTGCGCTTCTCGATTCGCTCCTGCCCGTCTTCACCGCGCACGAACATCGGGCGTTCGATGATCCGGTTGGGACCGATAATCGCCACTTCAGGACGGTTGATGACGGGGGTTGTCGCCACCCCGCCGAGCGGGCCGAGCGACGTGATCGTCAGGGTCGAGCCAGAAAGCTCTTCCGACTTGGCTGAACCAACGCGCGCGGCCTCTGCCAGACGGCCGATTTCGCGCGCAAGCTGCCACAGATTGCGGCTTTGCGCATCGCGAATGACCGGCACCATCAGGCCGTTATCTGTCTGCGTCGCCATGCCGAGATGGACCGAGCCGTGCCGGGTAACGACATTGGCCTCGTCATCATAACGCGCATTGATCATCGGGAAATCGGGGATCAGCTTGCAAATCGCACTTATCAGCATAGGCAGCATGGTGAGCTTGGGCTTGTCTCCACGGGCCGAGTTGAGCTGCGCGCGCATCCGCTCAAGCTCTGTAACGTCGCATTCCTCGACATAGGAGAAATGGGGGATGTTGCGCTTCGACGCCGCCATGTTCTGAGCGATGCGTTTGCGCAGGCCGATGACCTTGATCACCTCGTCTGCACGCGATGTGCCCGCAGCGGAAAACCCGCCACCGGAATTATAGGCCAGGAACTGGTCGAGATCGCCATGACGAATGCGGCCATCCTCGGCTGGCTTCAACTGCGCTAAATCAATCCCGAGGTCACGCGCACGCTTGCGCACAGCGGGACTGGCGAGAACCTTTGCCGGAGGCTCAACAGTAACTGACTTTGGTTCAGGAGATGGCTCTGGCTTTGGTTCTGGCGTTGGTTCTGGTTCCTGATCTGGCTCCGGCGCTGGCTCAGGTTCGGCAGGTGCTTCAACCGTACCTGCATTTTCTTCTCCGACTTCGTCTGGGACTTCGCCTTCAACCTCGATCACCAGCAGCATGGCACCGACCGCGATCGTATCGCCAACTTCACCGGCAACTTCCTTGACGACGCCATCAACCGGGCTTTCGATGTCGATAGTTGCCTTGTCGGTCATCACGTCGACCAGGTGCTGGTCTTCACTGACAGTGTCGCCCACCTTGACGTGCCATTCGACGATTTCGGCTTCCGCCACGCCTTCGCCCACATCGGGCATATTGAATGTGAATGTCGCCATGGCGTCAGTCCTTGAGGAGCTTGTCGATCGCCTCGCCGATACGGACAGGACCTGGGAAATAGGCCCATTCGAGGCTGTGTGGATAGGGAGTGTCGAAGCCGGTCACACGTTCGACCGGGGCTTCGAGGTGATAGAAGCAGCGTTCCGTGACGAGCGCGGAAAGCTCAGCGCCAAAGCCGGAAGTACGCGTCGCCTCGTGCACGATCAGGCACTTGCCGGTCTTCTTTACCGAGGCTTCGATCGCTTCGATATCAAGTGGAACCAGCGTGCGCAGGTCGAGGATTTCCGCATCGACACCTTTCTCGCGGCAGACGGCCTCGGCCACATGGACCATGGTTCCGTAGGCGAGGACAGTAAACTGCTCGCCTTCGGTTACAGTGCGCGCTTTGCCTAGCGGGATCTTGTAGTACCCTTCCGGCACGACGCTGTCCTTGTGCTTCTTCCATGGCTCGACTGGCTTGTCATAATAGCCGGTGAACGGCCCGTTATAGATCCGCTTGGGCTCGAAGAAGATCACCGGATCATTGTCTTCAATCGCAGAGATCAAGAGACCCTTGGCATCATAAGGCGTGGACGGGATAACCGTCTTGAGGCCCGAAACATGCGTGAACAAGGCTTCCGGGCTCTGGCTGTGCGTCTGTCCGCCGAAAATGCCTCCGCCAAAGGGTGAGCGGACAGTCATCGGCGCAATAAATTCTGCCGCCTAACGATAGCGCAGCCGCGCCGCCTCGCTCACCAGCTGGTCGAGCCCAGGATAGATGTAATCCGCAAACTGGATCTCCGGCACGGGGCGCAGGCCATAGGCCCCCATCCCCACCGCGACGCCAATTATGCCGCATTCGGAAATCGGTGTATCGAACACGCGGGTCTTGCCATGCTTTTCCTGCAAGCCAGCCGTGCAGCGGAACACCCCGCCGAAATAGCCGACGTCCTCGCCCATCACGATGACGTCGGGATCGCGGGTCAACATGATGTCGAGCGCATCGTTGATCGCCTCGATCATGTTGCGGCGGCGTTCTGCACCGTGTTCGGCGGCAGCTTTGGTCTTTGTCTCAGCGCTCATTTGCCTTGCCCCGAACCGGCAGCGTCCTTGGGATGGCTGTCCGGCCACTTAATCTGCCGCTCGCGCGTCGCCTGCTCCGCCTGCTCCCTGAGATGCCAGGGCAGTTCCTCGAACACATCTTCGAACATAGTGCGAAACGGATGGTGCAGCCCGTGCCCGAGGATGCCATTCTTCTCCGCTTCCTTGGTTGCCGCCTTGACCCGCTCAGCGCAGTCCTGGTCCATCGCGGATTGGCGGTCCTCGTCCCATTCGCCGATACAGATCAAGTGGTTCTTCAAGCGCATGATCGGGTCGCCCAATGGCCATTCCTCGCGCTCTTGCGCGCTGCGATAACCCGATGGATCGTCCGAGGTGGAATGCCCCTCTGCACGATAGGTGAAGTATTCAATCAGCGTCGGTCCTGCATTGGCCCTCGCGCGGTTTGCCGCCCATTGCTGCGCGGCATAGACCGCCAGCGCGTCGTTCCCGTCGACACGCAGACCTGCAAGGCCGTAGCCCAGCGCCCGCGCGGCAAAGGTGGTCCGCTCTGCGCCGGCAAAACCGGAGAAGCTGCTGATCGCCCACTGGTTGTTGATAACATTGAGGATAACCGGTGCATTATAGACCGCCGCAAAGGTGCAGGCCGAATGGAAGTCCCCTTCCGCGGTCGAGCCCTCACCCACCCAGGTCGCAGCAATCCGCGTGTCACCCTTGATCGCGCTCGCCATCGCCCAGCCGACCGCTTGCGGCAGCTGCGTGGCGAGGTTTCCGCTGATCGTGAAGAAGCTGTGGTCGCGCGCCGAATACATAATCGGCAATTGCCGACCTTTCAGCTTGTCCGCCTTGTTCGAATAGATCTGGTTGATCATGTCGACGATCGGATAGCCGCGCGCGATCAGGATACCCTGCTGGCGATAGCTCGGAAACACCATGTCGTCACTGGCCAGCGCCATCGAGGCGGCGACGCTTGTGGCCTCTTCACCGGTGCACTTCATGTAAAAGCTGGTCTTGCCCTGCCGCTGGCCGCGAAACATGCGTTCGTCGAACGCGCGCACCAGCGCCATGTGGCCGAGCATTGTTCGCAGCGTTTCGGGATCGAGCTTCGGGTCCCAGGGGCCGTGCGCGTTGTTGTCCTCGCCCAAGACGCGGACCAAGCCATAGGCAAGGTCAACCATATCGGCAGGCGCGCTTGCTTCGTCCGGGCGCGGCATCTTGCCCGCTGTGCCGATATCGATATGGCTGAAATCCGCCTTGTCACCGGGCCGGAATTTCGGCTCAGGCACATGTAGCGTCAGCGAAGGCTTGTTGCTGCCCGCTGCGCTCGCTTTTGGGCCTGCCTTTTGGGGGGCCTTTCCGGCCATATTGCTCTCCCGCGCTCGCCACTCGAGCACGCTCAAATGGCCAATCATAAATTTCGCGATAGCGATATTTTATTTCAAACGCGGGATTCGGTCAAGCGGACGAACTATACCGCGACCGGCGCCTTGATCGGCGCAAGGGGTGCATAGTCATGCACCGCGAAATCCCCGATTTCGTACGCAAAAATGCTTTCCGGCTTGCGCAATATTTCAAGGCGCGGATGGCCCTGTGGCTCGCGGCTGAGCTGCTCGGTGATGAGATGCTCGTGATTAAGGTAAAGATGGACGTCCCCGCCCATCCAGATCAGCTCGCCCGGTTCCATGTCGACCTGCTGTGCGATCATGCGCTGGAGCAGCGCTGCTGACCAAAGGTTGAAAGGCAGGCCCAACGCGACATCGCAGCTGCGTTGGTATAGCAGGCAATTGAGTTTCGCTTCGCCACCCTCGCCCGCGACATGGAACTGATAGGTCTTGTGGCACGGCGGCAGCGCCATACGGTCAAGCTCCGCCACGTTCCAGCCTTCGATGATATGACGGCGGCTGCCGGGACTGGTCCTCAGGCTCTCGACGACCTCAGCGACCTGGTTGATGCCTTCGCCCTTCTCGTAAAGCCCGTCCTTGCGATAGCGATAGGTCGGCCAGTTCACCCATTGCTTGCCATAGACCGGGCCAAGATCGCCCCAGCGCGCCGCGAACGCCTCGTCATCGGCAATTCGCTGCACGAAGCCTTCAAGCGCGATGTCCTCGCCGGTTTCCTTGACGTAGCGCGCGTGCGGCCACTCGTTCCATATCTTGACCCCTTGCTGGACGAGCGGGCGGATATTGGTTTCACCGGTCAGGAACCACAGCATCTCGCGCGTCGCGGTCTTCCAATAGACCCGCTTCGTGGTGAGTAGCGGCATGGCGCCATTTGCCAGATCGAACCGCAGCATCGCGCCCGCAATCGAACGCGTCCCGATCCCGGTACGGTCGATCCGCTCGCTGCCCTCCTCCCAGATGCGCCGCATCAGGTCGAGATATTGCTGTTCGTAATGGCCGGTCATGGTGATCTTGCTAGCGGTGAATTTGCCCGCTTGCCACCCTGACTGCGCGCCCCTATAGCGCCGCCCTTGCCTTAGCCCACAGCTTTGTTGTGCGGCTTGCACGGTCGGGGAGTAGCTCAGCCTGGTAGAGCACTGTCTTCGGGAGGCAGGGGCCGGAGGTTCGAATCCTCTCTCCCCGACCAGAATTCTCAGACATTCTCTCAATGTCCGCTTCGTGCCACTATGAGGCACTGGGCCCGAGCCGCCTTCAACCTGCCCTTTCTGTGCAATACCCAACGCATTCAGTTGGTCATTGTGTATCTTTGCGGTCGCGGATTGAAGGGCAAGTCTCATAGTCATGAAACTCAGTGTAGTCATACCCTATTACGATGAGACGATCTTCATTCGCCAGACCGTCGCATCATGCCTTGCTCTGGAAGATGCGCTGCACGAGGTAATTATCGTCAATGATGGACTGCGGGGCTTTGACACTGCCCTATTCGATGGACTGCAGGGTCGTGAAAAGATCCAGCTGATCCATAATGAACGCAATCTGGGGCATCCCGGGAGCCGCAATGTCGGCATGGAAGCTGCGTCCGGCGAGTTTGCGATGTTCCTGGATGCGGACGATCTTTTGCTCCGCGACAGCATGCTCTCTGCCCTAGACTTTGCCGCCAAGACCCGGGCCGATGTGACCCATTTGCCGTCGCTCAGCTACCGCCCGCGCTACGGTGCATGGGAACGCTTTGAGCGCGACAGGCAACTGCTCGCCAAGCGCCGATCGGGCCTTACAATCGATGATGCACCAGAGCTTCGCTATAGCGTGGCGACTTGGTCGTGGCTGTTCCGACGGGATTTTATCAGGGAAAACGAATTGCGCGTCGATCAAGCGCAGCTGAGATATGTCGATCACCTCTACGCAGTCGAAGTCCTGCAAGCGGCGCAGCGAATTTCCATGTTCGATGCTTACCCGCACGTCTGGCGCAGGCGCGGAGCCTCCATGTCGACCGAGCGTGAGAACCCGGAACAGTTCCGGCAGCTCATCCGCTCGATTGGCAAGACCTGCGGATTTCTGGAGCAACACTATCCGCAGGAATCGTCAGCCTTTCAGCGTGATCTGGGTTTCTTCCTCATGCGTTTGCTTGGGCAATGGAACCTTCTGCACGACTGCATACCCGTGCGACACGAGGATCGGGAGAGCGCCGCAGTGCTCGAGCAACTCGCGCAAGCACTTGAACCATACCAGCTTGATCCATCGATCCTCGATGATCCGATCCTTGCCAGGATCGGTCAGAAACGCATTACCCCTGAGGGACGCAAACCCATCTCAAGACGCGAGATCCCAGCTCTGTTCGGCTTTATCGTCGCGCGAGACTGGGAGCGGCTGGGTAAGGCAATTGGCGCTGCATCGCATTCCTCAGCAAGCGCTCAGCCGACTTTGCCCGCAGATCAGACTGCGACATCAATTTCGCCAGCCCTGCAATTGTGGCAAGCCTATTCCGCCGGCCTTAACGCGCAAGACAGCCTCGAACATCGTTTGTTCACTGAGTATCTGCTCGATGAGATGGACGAGGCGTTTCATAACCGGCCTCATGGCAAAGCTGCCGAGCCTGTGGACTGGCCGCTGACGATGCATACCGATCTTGCCACTCTGGCCCGAAGGTTTGACACAGCAGCTCTGTTCCCTCCGGCGGCCGGCTGGGAGGAGTGCTCGCAGCTGCGCGACAATGCAGCCAGCCTCACTGATGCCTATCTTCAGGCCAAGACAGGAACGGTCGAAGCGGAACATTCACCGCGCCGCAGCGACGTGCTGGACGCTTGGCGGAAATGGGAAACGGCGGTCCTGGGCAATGCGTTCTCAGACATCGAGAACGCGATCCTCGCGAGAGGATCAGAGGCAAGTCGAGGCGATGCCAACTGGCAGGCCAAGCGAACCATCAAGAGCCGCTTTCGCGCGCGGGTGATCGAGCCGATCATAAGGAACTCAGCCTAAAGGCTTCGCAGCGTAACCACCCCAAGCAGGATCGTGAGCAAACCCAGCCCAAGCGACAGGTGAATGCGAAGCCGCATAAATGCCCGGTCTGCAAGCCCCAGCCAATTGTCGACCAGCGGGGACAGTCCGATAAACAGGCCAAGATAGATCAAGGCCGGACCCGGCCATTCCCACCCGAAAGTCCAGGGCAGGAACAATGCAAGGGCAATGAGGCTCGGCAAGACCGCTGCCACAAAGAATTTCGCTCCCCCCTGACCGTCTGCGATCGCTTGTCCCCACCACACGCCGCCCAGAAAGCTGAAGATCAGCGCGCCATAGGCAAAACCTCCGGCCATCGCGACATAGCCCCATTCGCCTCCCATGACGACAAGGCCGAGAGCGATGAGCTGCGGAAGCAGGCCGGCATAGCCCAAGGCAAGCGGGGCCGCGGTAAGGCTCGATTGGTCTGAATTCGCGTTCATGGTGCCATTAAAGCACAGCTGGGCCAAGCGTTCCGGCCTTGGCGGAACCGTCACACGGCCGGGCCGTTTCACTCACTCCCGATCATGGATGCAAGCCTGAAGAATGACCGACGACACCAAATGGGGCCGCCAGCGCGCCGTGCCAAGCGGCCGACTGTCGCGGCTAGCCGGCTTTAGCGGGCTTGCCGCTGGCGTCGCAGGTTCGGTCATCGGCCAGGGCGCAAAGCGTCTCGCAGCGGGTGAGCGACCGACCCTGGATGAGTTGATCCTGACCCCGGGCAACGCCCAGCGCCTGACTGACCGTCTGTCACATCTTCGCGGCGCGGCGATGAAGATGGGTCAGATGATCAGCATGGATGCAGGCGAATTCCTGCCGCCCGAGCTTGCGCAAATTCTTGCCGCCTTGCGTGACAAGGCCAATTTCATGCCGACCCGTCAGCTCGACAAGGTGCTGATTGCGGAGTGGGGCAAGGACTGGCGCAAGAATTTCAAGTGGTTCAACCCGCGCCCGATTGCCGCAGCTTCGATCGGCCAGGTCCACAAGGCGCTGACCCGCGAAGGCGAACTGCTGGCGATCAAGGTTCAGTATCCGGGCGTAGCCAACAGTATCGACAGCGATGTCGACAATGTCGCGAGCCTGCTCAAACTGTCTGGCCTGCTGCCCGGGGAACTGGATATTGAGCCACTCCTGAAAGCGGCCAAGGAGCAGCTCAAGGAAGAAGCTGACTACATCCGCGAAGGCGAGCAAATGCGGATGTATGCAGACAGGCTGGCGGGCAATCCGACTTTCATTGTGCCGCGCCTGCACGAAGCGCTCACCAGGCCACGTATCCTTGCAATGAGTTTCGAAGAAGGCGGCCCGATTGAGGATCTCGTCCATGCATCGCAAGAGCTCCGCAATGAGACGTTCGAAAAAATGGTTCGTCTGGTCATGCGCGAGCTGTTCGAATTCGGCGTGATGCAAACCGATCCGAACTTTGCCAACTTCCGCTATCGCAAGGCTGACGGAAAGATCGTGCTGCTCGACTTTGGTGCATCGCGCGATGTCGCGCCTGAAGTAACGCTCGCTTATCGCAAATTGCTGGAAGCAGGACTTGTCGCTGATCCGGAGCGAATTCGGCAGGAAGCACTCAATGCCGGCTTCATCAACGAAGCAGTGATCGAACGGCAAGGCGCAACGCTCGACCGGATGATCGCGATCATAGCCCAAGAAATGAGCCGCGATGCCCCGTTCGACTTCGGCAACCGCGAATTCGTGCCGGTGCTGCGCGAAGAAGGCATGGCAATCGCGCGCGACAAAGGCAGTTGGCATATTCCTCCAGCTGAAACATTATTCGTGCAAAGGAAGGTCAGCGGCACGGCCTTGCTTGGCGCAAGACTGGGAGCCGTGATCAATCTCCGCCGTTTGGTGGAGGAGATGCTGGAGACAATCCCTGTATGACGAGCCACTCGGTCCTGTTTGTTTGCCTTGGCAATATCTGCCGCTCTCCCATGGCAGAAGGGGCATTTCGCTTAGCCGCCGCCAGGGCCGGCCTCGAAGTCGAGACAGACAGCTGCGGCACAGCAGCCTATCATGTGGGCGAGCCGCCGGACGGGCGCGCCATTGCAACTGCGGAACTTCATGGAGTGGACATTTCCGACTTGCGCGGGCGCCAGATCGAAGTCTCTGACTTCACTCGCTTCACTTACATATTCGCAATGGATCACGACAATCTGCGCAATATCCGGCGGATCGAGCCGGACAATGGCACCGCCAAGGTCAGCTTGCTGCTTGATGTCGTCGCAGGGCGCGAAGGCGCTGCGGTTGCGGACCCCTATTACGGCGGCGAAGAAAACTTCCGCGACACCTGGGAAGATGTGACCATGGCTGCAGAGGCGCTGGTCGCTGAGCTTGCTCGCTAGCCTCCCCGCAGGAGCTGCACGCCCCAGTCACGCTCCATCAGGTAAAGCAGGATACGCGCAGCCTCTCCACGTTCGGATGCCAGACCGCCATCGCGGTCCATAAGCAGCCGCGCATCGGCGTGAGCGGTCGGCAAGAGCCGCGTGATCTGATCAAGACTGGCAATGCGGAACGCTTCCTCGCCTGATTGGCGGGTCCCTAACAATTCGCCGCCCCCGCGCAGCGCAAGGTCTTCCTCTGCAATGCGGAAGCCGTCCTGCGTGTCACGCATCAGCGCGAGGCGTTTGCGCCCGGTCTCTGACAGCGCGCCGCCGCGCAGGAGCAGGCAGACGCTCTTTTCGCTCCCCCGCCCTACCCGGCCGCGCAGTTGGTGCAATTGCGCAAGGCCGAAGCGCTCGGCCTGCTCGATCACCATCAGCGTTGCCGCAGGTACGTCCACCCCGACTTCGATGACCGTGGTGGCAACGAGCAACTTGGCCTGCCCGGACGCAAAGCGCTCCATCGCGGCGTCTTTCAGTTCGGGTTTCAATTGCCCGTGCACCAGCACGACATCCTCGCCGAACCGCTTTTTCAGCGCCGCATAGCGGGCCTCGGCTGCGGCAATATCGTCGGTCTCGCTCTCCGTGACCATGGGGCAGACCCAATACGCCTGTTGACCGGCGCCGATGTGGCGAGCGACGCCTGCGACGACATCTTCCATACGGTCCTGCGCAACGACACGCGTGTCGATCGGCTGACGACCGGGCGGCATCTCGTCGAGTTTACTTACATCCATTTCGCCATATTGCGCGAGTGTGAGCGTGCGCGGGATCGGTGTTGCTGTCATCGCCAGCGTGTGCGGTTGCGCGCGTCCCTTGCTCGCCAGTGCGAGGCGCTGCTGGACCCCGAAGCGGTGCTGCTCGTCGATGACGATCAGCGCCAGATCCTTGTAAGCGACGCTGTCCTGAAAGATCGCATGGGTACCCACGACAATGTCGATCGAACCGTCGAGCAGCCCCATCAGGATGCTCTCACGCGCCCTGCCTTTGTCGCGCCCTGTCAGCAGCGCGACCTCGACACCGACTGGCTGCGCCATTGCGCGCAGGCTCTCATAGTGCTGGCGCGCGAGGATTTCCGTCGGCGCAAGCAAGGCCGCCTGCTTGCCCGCCTCATTTGCAATCAGCATCGCGTAGAGCGCGACCACGGTTTTGCCTGCTCCCACATCGCCTTGCAGCAGCCGCAGCATGGGCGCGTCCTGCGCCAGATCGCCTTCGATCTCGCGAATGGAGCGCGCTTGAGCACCCGTCAGCGAATAAGGCAATTGCAACCTGTCGCGCAGACGCCCGTCGCCTTGCAGAGCCTGCCCGCGACGCTTGCGATTGTCGGCGCGAACCGACATCAGCGCGAGCGCATTGGCGAACAGCTCGTCATAGGCGAGCCGGTCACGGGCGCGTTCGTTGGCACCCTTATGCGCAAGCATCAGCGCATCGCGCCAGCTCGGCCAGCCTTCCTTTTCAAACTGCCCCGGCTCGATCCATTCAGGCAGCTCCGGCAGCTTGGCGAGCGCTTGCTGGCACAGCGACGCGATCCGCGGCTGAGTGAGACCTGCAGACAGCGCATAGACCGGCTCGTTGAGGCGCTGCAGGCCCGCATCGGCCTTGGTCTCAACATGGTCTGGATGAACGATCTGGAGCATGTCGCCGTATCGTTCGAGCTTGCCGGACACCCAGCGCTGCTCGCCCACCGGCAGCTGTTTCTTGGCCGTGTAGGACGCGCGCCCAAAGAAGGTCAGCGCGCAGATATTGCCCACCGCGTCCTGCGCCAGCACGCGGTAGGGCCCGCGGTTGCTGCGGCTCGCGCGATGCTCTGTGGGCGTCAGGGCGATAATGATCTGCTCGCCTTCGCTGGCCTCATCCAGATTGCTGACAGCACGCCGCGACACAAAGCGTTCGGGCAAGTGATAGGCCAGGTCGCGCACCCGCGTCAGGCCCAGCTTGGCAAGCGGCTTCTGCAGCTTCGGCCCCACGCCTTCCAGCGCGCCGGTCTCGACAAACAGGGGATTGAGCACTTCGGGCCGCATGACCCCGCTATAGCCGCTTGCGCGGCTCGTGCGAGTCCCCTAACCGGGCGCTATGCCCGAAGCATTGACCCTCGATGGCCGCAAGCAGCGCTGCAAATTCCGTGCATGGCATCGCGGCACCCGCGAAGCCGACTTCACAATCGGTGGCTTTTTTGATCGCTACCAAGAGGAGTGGGGCGAGGTAGAACTGCGCTGGTTCGAGTCGCTGCTCGAAGAAGATGACGTGGACATCCTCGCCTGGGTGTTCGGGACAGCGGAAGTGCCACTGCGGTTCCGGGGTGAACTGATCGCGAAGATGCAGCAGCTCGATTATGTGGACATCCCGCGCTAGGGGCCTCACGCTCGTGGGAACGTCCCGCTGGTCCAAACTTTGAACTGACGCACATGCCAGACCTATCCCGCATCCTTTCAGCGGACAGACCGCTGACGCTTTCCTTTCTTGCGCGCGGGGCGCAGCCGCTGGTACTCGCTGATCTGGCGCGCGCCTCCAAATCGCGCGCGGTGTTCATCGCACCGGATGAAGCGGCGATGCGCTCTGTGGCAGAGGCTGCGCAATTCTTCGCACCCGAGCTCGAAGTGATCGAATTCCCGGCGTGGGACTGCCTACCCTATGACCGGGCGAGCCCTGCCCTTTCGGTTAGCGCGAAACGGCTTTCTGCGCTCTACAAGCTGCAATCGGGCCAAAGAGACGGCAACACCGGATCGCAGCTGCTGGTGACCACCGCTAATGCAGCGCTCCAGCGCGTCCTCACGCCCTTCCGCATTCGCGCAAGCGTGCGCGAATTCAAACCCGGTACCGAGATCGGCCACAACAGCCTGGCCGCGTTGCTCCAGCGGCAAGGCTACAGCCGCACCGATACGGTGGTGGACCATGGCGAGTTCGCGATGCGCGGCTCGATCGTCGACGTGTTTCCCTCGAGCCTGGATCAGGGGCTGCGGCTCGATTTCTTTGGTGACGAGCTGGAAAGCCTGCGCCTGTTCGATCCGACTACGCAAATGAGCACTGGCACGCTCAAGCAGCACTTGCTTTTGCCGGCATCCGAAGCGCTGCTAGATGAAGACAGCATCAAGCGCTTCCGCAGCCGCTATCGCGAACTGTTTGGTGCAACGGCAACACAGGACCCGCTCTACGAAGCGGTCAGCGATGGGCGGCGATTGGCGGGCATGGAGCATTGGCTGCCGCTGTTCGAAGACAAGCTTGCCACGCTGTTCGACTATCTCTCCGCAGATGATGTAGTGGTAATCGACAGCGCTGCTCAACAGTCGGCGGATGAGCGCCTGAAAGATATCGCGGACTACCACCAGGCGCGCGAGCAAGCGGCAGGTCAGGCCGCGGGCAGCTATCGCCCGCTGGCGCAAGAATCGCTCTATCTTGGCGAAGAGGAATTTCGCGAAGCGCTCGCCGCCTGCCCCGCACACAGATCTGTCATTTTCGCCGAACCCGAAGGCGCAAGTGTGATTGACTTTGGCTTTGCCTCAGCGCGCGATTTCTCGCCTGAGCGCGCCCGCGGTGACAACGTCTACGAGGCCGCGGCCATGCACCTGCAGAGCATCTCCAAGGCCGGCAAGAAACCGCTCCTGGCGGCTTACTCCACCGGCAGCCGCGCCCGCATTGCGTCCATCCTGTCCGAAGCGGGATGCGAGACGAAGCTCGCCGACACCTGGCAGGAAGCGCTGGGCCTCGCCGCCAAGGGTCAACCCGTCGCAACGGTCCTCCCGCTCGAAACCGGCTTTGCCAATGACCAGCTGGAACTGCTGACCGAGCAGGACCTGCTGGGCGACCGGCTTGTCCGCCGCAAGAAGCGTCGCAAGGATTCAGACGCTTTTCTCGCCGAACTTCAGGCGCTGGGTAAGGGTGATCTCGTCGTCCATGTCGAGCATGGGATCGGCAAGTATCTGGGCCTTGAACCCATTGCCGTCGGCAAAAGCCAGCACGACTGCGTGATGCTGGAATACAAGGGCGGCGATAAGCTCTACATCCCGGTAGAGAATATCGACGTACTCAGCCGTTATGGTTCGGCTGAAGATGCGGTCATGCTTGACCGGCTCGGCGGCGAAGCATGGCAGAAACGCCGAGCGCGCCTGAAAGAACGCATCCGCGAGATTGCCGGCGAGCTGATGCAGGTTGCTGCTGCCCGCGCGCTCAAGAAAGCGCCCGTTCTGGAAGCCGAGGAAAGCAGCTTCAACCAGTTCGTTGAGAAATTCCCGTGGGAGGAAACCGACGATCAGGACCGTGCGATTGCCGATGTGCTGCACGATCTGGAGAGCGGCCGCCCGATGGACCGGCTGGTGTGCGGCGATGTCGGCTTCGGCAAGACCGAAGTCGCCCTGCGCGCGGCCTTTGTCGCGGCAATGAACGGCCAGCAGGTCGCCGTGGTCGCGCCAACCACCCTGCTAGCGCGCCAGCACTACCAGAATTTCGCTGAGCGTTTCGCCGGGTTCCCTTTGAAAGTTGGACGTCTTTCGCGGCTCGTTCCGGCCAAGGAAATGACAGATACGCGCGAAGGCCTTGCGAGCGGCGATGTCGATATCGTCATCGGTACCCATGCGATCCTCTCCAAAAGCACGCAGTTCCGCAATCTCGGCCTGGTGATAGTCGACGAGGAACAGCGCTTCGGCGTCACCCACAAGGAAAGGCTGAAACAGCTGCGCGCCGACGTCCACGTCCTGACGCTCACCGCCACGCCGATCCCGCGCACGCTGCAGATGGCGATGAGCGGGCTGCGCGAACTCTCGACCATCCAGACACCCCCTGTGGACCGTCTCGCGGTGCGAACCTACGTGATGGAATGGGACGAAATAGTGATGCGCGAAGCCTTGCTGCGCGAACACCACCGCGGCGGGCAGAGCTTCATCGTGGTGCCGCGTATTTCCGACATGAGCGAGTTGGAGGAATGGCTGCGCGAAACGGTGCCGGAGGTGAAGGTTGTAACCGCCCACGGCCAGATGGCACCGGGCGAAGTCGAGGAGCGCATGAGCGCGTTCTACGACAAGAAGTACGACATCCTCCTTTCCACCACCATCGTCGAATCGGGCCTCGATATCCCAAGCGCAAACACCATCATTATCCACCGCGCGGACCGGTTCGGATTGGCTCAGCTGTACCAGTTGCGCGGACGCGTGGGCCGCGCGAAGCTGCGCGCATACGCTTACCTTACCTATGGCAAGGACGTGCAGCTTTCCGAGATTGCTGAGAAGCGCCTGAAAGTTCTCGGCGATCTCGATTCGCTCGGTGCAGGCTTCCAGCTTGCGAGCCATGATCTCGACATTCGCGGCGCGGGCAACCTCCTCGGCGATGAACAGTCAGGCCACATCAAGGAAGTCGGGTTCGAACTTTACCAGTCGATGCTGGAGGACGCGATCCTTGCGGCCAAGGCGGGAGAGATGGGGCTTGAGCCCGCGCGCGAAACCGTCTCGCCGCAGATCACAGTCGATGCGCCGATCATGATCCCCGAAGACTACGTCCCGGACCTGACCGTACGCATGGCGCTCTACCGACGGCTCAATGATGCGAAGGACAAGGGCGAGATCGAAGCGCTGGCAGCTGAGATGATCGACCGCTTCGGCGACCTGCCGTCCGCTACCAGCAATCTCATCAAGCTGATCGAGATCAAGCACCAGGCGATCACCGCCAACATCGCGAAGATCGATGTCGGTGCGCGCGGCACGCTCGTCACCTTCCATAATGACGATTTCCCCGATGGACCGGGCCTCATTGCCTATGTCGACAAGCTCCAGGGAACGGCAAAGCTGCGTCCCGACATGAAGCTGGTGATCAACCGTGCCTGGGGTGATCCGCAAAGCCGCCTCAATGGCCTGTTCCAGCTTACCAAGGGGCTTTCGAATATCGTGCGCAAGGCTGCGCGAGTGAAAGCCTAGACGTTGGCGAGCGTCCGCATCTGCCTCGCGCCGAGCGGCTCAGCCCACAGATAACCCTGCCAGGCATCGCACCCCTCATCGATCACGACCCTGCGCTGCCCTTCGGTCTCGATCCCTTCAGCAACGGTCTCCAGCTCGAGCGCTTCAGCCAGCCGCAAGATAGCGCGCAGCACCTCCAGATCACGCTGGCTCCGGGTAATTCCGTGCAACATGCTGCGATCGAGTTTGATCGCATTGATCGGCAGCCGCTTGAGATACTGGAAGTTGCAGAAGCCCGCGCCAAAGTCATCAAGCGCAATGCGCACGCCCGTCGCCGCTACCGCAGTCAAGGCGCGCGCACTGGCATTGAGGTTTCCCAACAGCGTTTGCTCTGTAATCTCAAGTGTCAGTCTTGCAGGCGCAAACCCATGCGTGACCAGCAGCCTGGTCAGGTCGCTCGCGAAGGCTGGATCGGCCAATTCCTCAGGCGTGATATTGACAGAAAGCCGCAGTTCAGATGGCCAACTGGAAGCCTCTGCGATAGCAAGCTGGACCGTGTGGCGCGACAGATCGCCGACCAGCCCTACCCGCTGCGCCATGGCGAACAGGTCCAGCGCGCCAATCACGCCCAGAACCGGGTGCTCCCAGCGAGCAAGCGCTTCTGCGCCGACCATCACGCCAGACTTGGCTGAGAATTGCGGCTGAAAACGCACCTCTATCTGGTCCGTCTGCATCGCCCGCGCAATGTCCCTGGCGAGCGACTTTTCAAGTGCCGGTGGTATTCCGACAGTCCGCTTCATTGGCGGCAAGGTGTTATGCGACTCCATGGAGCTCGCCTAACCCCAGATCGTCTGGCTCGCATGTGGAGATTGCGAAGCGTTGAAAAATGGCACAACCAAACCTAGGAGACTCCCTTAGGCGCAGGCTGATGCAAACCTGTGGCAAGACCAGAGGATGATGGACATGCCCCAATCGCAAGAGGCCCAGCAGATAAAGCGTCTTGCGCTGATCGCATCGGACACCGAGCGCGCGCAAGAAGCCTTTCAGGAACTGGTCCAGACCAATGACTGGGTCCCTCAGGATGAAGCCGACGCGCTTGTCGTATTGGGCGGTGATGGCTTCATGTTGCAGACCCTGCACGCAATGCTCGACACAAACCGGATCATTCCGGCGTACGGCATGAACCTCGGCACGATCGGTTTCCTGATGAACCGCTATCGTAACGGCAAGACGCTGGCGAAGCGTGTTGCCAAGGCGCGCGCTCTGCGCATTGCGCCCATCACCATGCAGGCGGTCACCAAGGATGGCTCGCGCCATGCCATGCGGGCAATCAACGAGGTATCCCTGCTGCGTGAAACCAGGCAGACCGCAAAGATCGAGGTTTCGGTTGATGACCGAGTCAGGATCAAGGAATTGGTGTGTGACGGCGTCTTGCTGGCGACCCCTGCCGGATCGACCGCATACAACTTGTCAGCCAACGGACCGATCCTGCCGCTCGATTCGGAGCTGTTGGCACTCACTCCCATCTCAGCTTTCCGCCCGAGGCGCTGGGGCGGTGCAATCCTGCCCGATCGCAGCGCGGTAACCTTCCGTGTGCTGGAGCCGGAGAAACGTCCGGTCTCTGCTGTGGCCGACCAGAAGGAGCTGAGGGATATTGCTGAGGTCGCGTTGAAAATCGACCGCGACACGGAGCTTACTCTGCTGTTTGATCCTGGTCATGCCTTGGACGAGCGTATCGTTGCAGAACAATTCGTTGTCTAAGGCTGCACCGCCGGATCGTTCGGGCAAATCTTGCAAAACTCTTGATGTCGGGGTGAAAACCCACTTGCAAAGCCTTTCCTGCCCCCATATAGGCTCGCGCTCGCCGTAAAGGCTGCTCCCCGATAGCTCAGCGGTAGAGTAGGTGACTGTTAATCACTTGGTCGTTGGTTCGAATCCAACTCGGGGAGCCAAATTTTCCTTGCCTAACAGTTAGTTCATCAAGCGCTTTAACCTTTAGGTTATCGACAATCCCGCTTGCGGACAGCCCTTTAACGCGCGCTGGCGCGCAACCTTTTTCTCGCTCAATACGAAGCCAGAGACAAAGGAGTGCCAGACATGACACGCTACAGTTTTCATTCGAGCCGCCCTGACAGCTGGGTAGCCCCGCGCCCCTATTCCGACGCGAGCCTCAGGATGCGCAAACATGGCCGCATTCAGCCCATGGAACGCCCGAGCCTGTTCGAGCGATTGCTGCGCGCGGTTTGATCTTGGCTAGAGCCCGCTCAGGAGGCGGGCTCCTACAAGAATAACCAGCGCTGCGGTCAACCACCTTATCCAGCGTGGCGGCAACAGTTTGAGAGCCATCAGGCTGCCAATCTGGCCGCCGATCGCAACAGCGATCAGCAACGGCAGGCTCTCATAGATTGCGCCCGCAAAGGCGTCCGGCCCCCGCTTCAGCAGCTGTCCGGCAAGGCCGAACAGCGAATTCACCAGAATGAAAAAACTCGCTGTGGCGGCAATGCTGCGAGCATCGCGCCAGCGCGTGAGATGCAGTAATGGCGCAAGGAATATCCCGCCGCCAATTCCGACCAGTCCTGCAAGATAGCCCAGAGGTGCTGCGGCCAATGGCATGAACCGCGCAAGGCGCGTCGGCTCGGCTGCCTGCGTCTCTGATACCGGCAGCAACATGGTGGCGCCGGTCAGCAACAGGCTTGCCCCTAGCAAGACAAAGAACGGCCCTTCGCCGATCGGTGTAAGGCCGCCTAGCAGAGCCGCCGGCGCTGCGAGCGCCGTTACGATTACCGCACCGCGCCATGGCGTGACTCCGGCCCTTGCGAACCGCACTGTGCTGCCCGCTACGACCACGATATTGCAGGCGAGCGCGATCAGCGGGAGAATGCGGTAATCGAGCCCGGAAACTGCCAGGAGCGCGGCATAGGTTGACCCGCCGCCGAACCCGACGCTCGCATACAGCAAGGCAGTCACGAAAAAGGCAGCGGCAAGCCATGGCATGATCGCTCTCTATCTCCGCGCGCGGCGGAGTGCTAGGCCGTCGCGTTTAGAGCGAGGGGGAATGTCCGATGGGACCGGATGATATCGAGCTTGGACCTGGTCTGGCCATCGCAGGTCCGCGCGATGCAAAGCGGATTGGTGACATTACCGCCGATGCTTTCCGCAATGATCCTTTCAACCAATGGCTGTTCGGCAATTTTGCGGGGATCCGGGCACTGTTCCGGATGCAGGCCAGACGCATCTACACAAAGCGTGGGCTTTGCTATCGCGCTCGCGATGACGGCGCGTGCATGTGGATGCTGCCCGGCAATCACGGTAGTTTCACGCGCGTGGATTATGCGATCTTCGCGATGAACACTCTCTTCACATCGGGTCCCGGAGCGATTGAGCGCGGTATCAAGACCGGTCAAGCCATGGAGGCCCGACACCCGGATTTTGACCACGCCTATCTTTTCAGCATTGGTGTGCGCCCGTCCGCACAAGGCAAGGGTCTGGGCCGCAAGCTGATCCAGCCCATGCTCGACGCGTGTGACCGGGCAGGCCTGCGCGCCTATCTGGAGAATTCCAACCCTGCAAACACCGGCTTCTACAATTCGTGCGGTTTCACGCAGCTGGGCGAGCCGATCCATCCGACTGCAGACAGCCCACCGCTTGTCCCGATGGTGAGAGAGCCGCGCGCCGCGGCATAGCCCCGGGCGCGCAGTTCATATTCCCTTAAGCGGCAGGTGCTTTGCCGCCAATCGCGCCATGGCAATGCTTGTACTTGTTGCCTGAGCCGCACGGGCATGGGGCGTTACGGCTCACATCCATGTCGCGGTAGGGATCATCAACAAATGCCCCGCCCGGTCCGGCGGCTGCGCGCAGGCTGCCCGCCAACGTTCCGAACAGCTCCGCCCGCTCAGCTGAGCCATCGCCATCGTTCGAATTGTCGAGACCAGTGAGCGGATCGATATGCCCGGTAAGAAAGTCCGGCAAGTCCGGCAAGGACTGCTGGCGCGGAGCCGGCTGCGGCTGAACCTGCGCCTTGACCAGTATCTTCGTCACATCCTCACGCAAGGTATCGAGCATGGAATCGAACAGGACGAAAGCTTCCTGCTTGTATTCGTTGATCGGCTGCTTTTGGGCATAGGCACGCAGGAACACCACCTGGCGCAGCGCATCGAGCGTCGCCAAGTGTTCTTTCCAGTGATAATCGAGTCGCTCCAGCAAGACTGACTTCTCGATCTGGCGCCAGATCCCTCCCTCGAGTTCGGCGACCTTCTTTTCCATGATCGCATCGGTCTGTTCACGCAGTCGCTCTTCGAAGATTTCCGGTTCGACTGCCTCTTCCTCAAGCCAGAGGTCAATCGGCGGCTGAATGCCGAACACGTCTTCGACTTTTTCCTTGAGGCCTTCGATATCCCATTGCTCAGGGTAAGAGCCTGGAGGGCATGCCGTTCCGACAATCGAATTAATCGTGTCGTGCCGCATGTCGGTGACGACTTCCTCGACCGTGTCGGTTTCCATGATCTCGCCGCGCTGCTCGTAAATCACCTTGCGTTGATCGTTCATCACGTCGTCGTACTGGACGACCTGCTTGCGCGCGTCATAGTTGCGCGCTTCGACCTTCTTCTGCGCAGTTTCAATCGCCTTGGAGAGCCATTTCGAACCGATCGCCTCGCCATCGGCAAGGTTCGAATTCATCATCTTGGCAAACAGCGTGTCCGGCCCGAATATCCTCAGAAGGTCATCCTCCAGGCACAGGTAGAAACGCGACAGGCCCGGATCACCCTGGCGGCCTGAACGCCCGCGCAACTGGTTGTCGATCCGGCGGCTTTCATGCCGCTCCGTGCCGAGCACAAACAGCCCGCCCGCTTCGAGCACTTTCTTCTTTTCGGCTGCGACTTCTGCCTTGATCCGCTCGATCTCGGCATCGCGCTTCGGCCCTTCTTCCAGATCGCGCAGCTCGTCTTCTATTCGGAATTCGACGTTACCACCGAGCTGAATATCGGTCCCGCGCCCTGCCATGTTGGTGGCAATAGTGACCGCGCCAAGCCGGCCGGCCTGCGCCACGATATGCGCTTCCTGTTCGTGGAAACGCGCGTTCAGAACCGCGTGCTTGACCCCCTCCTTCTCAAGGAACTGGCTGAGCAATTCGGACTTTTCGATCGACACAGTACCGACCAGCACAGGCTGGCCAATCTTCGACTTCTCCGCAATCGCCTTCGCGATCGCCTGGAACTTGTCCATCGTATTCTTGTAGAATTCGTCTTCTTCGTCGATCCGCTGGACCGGAACATTAGTCGGGATCTCGACCACGTTCATCTTGTAGACGTCCCAGAATTCCGCTGCTTCGGTCGCCGCGGTGCCGGTCATACCGGAAAGCTTGGGATACATGCGGAAGTAGTTCTGAAAAGTGATCGAGGCCATGGTCTGGTTTTCCGGCTCGATCTTGACCCCTTCCTTCGCTTCGACCGCCTGGTGCAGGCCGTTGGACCACCTCCGGCCTTCCATCATACGCCCGGTGAACTCGTCGATGATGACGACCTTGTTGTCCTTGACGATATAGTCGGTGTCGCGCTTGAACATGTGGACCGCCTTCAGGGCCTGGTCCATGTGGTGTACAACCTGCGTGTTCTCGACGTCATAAAGATTGTCGGTTTCGAGCAGACCCTTCTCGATCAGGAGCTTCTCGATCTCTTCCGTACCGTCTTCAGTCAGCTGGATGTTGCGGCTTTTCTCGTCCTTTTCGAACCAGTCTTCCGGCACTTCCTTCACGATTTCGTCGAGCGCGACATAAAGATCGGACTTATCTTCGGTCGGGCCGGAAATGATCAGCGGCGTGCGGGCTTCGTCGATCAGGATCGAATCAACCTCGTCGATAATAGCGAAGTTGAAGGGGCGCTGGACCATCTGGTCCCGCGAGTGCTTCATGTTGTCGCGCAGATAGTCGAAGCCAAACTCGTTATTCGTGCCATAGGTGATGTCGGCATTGTAGGCATCACGGCGCTCATATTCGTTCATGTTGGGAACGATTACGCCGACCGTCAGGCCGAGCCAGTTGTGGAGCTTGCCCATCCACTCGGCATCACGGCGTGCAAGGTAATCGTTCACGGTGATGACATGGACGCCCTTGCCTTCAATCGCGTTGAGGTAAGTCGCCAGCGTTGCCACCAGCGTCTTGCCCTCGCCCGTCTTCATCTCGGAAATCTCGCCCCTGTGAAGCACGATGCCGCCGATCATCTGGACATCGAAGTGACGCATGCCGAGCACGCGGACAGACGCTTCGCGAACCGTCGCAAATGCTTCCGGCAGAATGTCATCGAGCTTCGTTCCGCTGTCCAGCATATCGCGGAACTTGTTGGTCTGCGCCTTGAGTTCCTCGTCGCTCAGTGTCTGAATTTGCGGCTCGAGCGCGTTGATTTGATTGACGATCTTTCCCAGCGACTTGACGTAGCGGTCGTTGGAAGAGCCGAAAATCGATTTGGCAATAGTCTGAAACATGGTGGCGAGATTCCTGCTTGGATTCATGCGGCATTTCGCTGCGCGCTATGTCTGGAAAGAGGGCAGCCGCGCTGAAAATGCGTCGACTGCCCGAAAACGGGGTCAAATTGTCAGGAAGCGCGCGCTATTCGTAAGCGCGGTCAATACCGAACAGCACCGGTGGACGGATAACCCGCTTGGTTTTCCTGGCAGGAGGATCAGCTTCGGCAGGACCTTTCGTGGGTGCGTGGACATTGTCGTCCTCACATGCCTGACGTTCTTGCTGCGTGCCGTGCTGTTCGAGAGCAGAAGCCCCGATCTCGCAGCTCAATGCCTCGGCCACCGACGCATGTGCCGGTGTACCGATAGCGGCAAGCCCTGTAAGAAGGGCAAGGAGAGCGAGTATCTGGCGTCGCATGACAACCCTCACATAGCGATTCAGTGCAGAATCGTCCACCTGCAATACGCATTTACTGTGAACGTCGCGTGACTTAGAGGCCTTGCCATGGACCTTACCCGCTCACCCCTCGCCATGCCCTTCCCTGACATGCCCAAAATTGACGGCGTGACCCTGCGTGTTGCCAGGGCGCGATACAAGAACTGGGACCGCTGCGATCTCACTTATGCGGAGCTGGCGGAAGGCACGTCCGTCGCCGGCGTATTCACGCAAAGCGCCTGCGCATCGAGCGAAGTCGAATTGGGCCGCGAACACGTCAAATCGGGCTCAGCGCGCGCGCTGATCGTCAATGCAGGCAATTCCAACGCTTTCACCGGATATCGCGGTCGCGAAGCGGTCGAGCAGATCATGGACCAGGTAGCGGAGCACCTTGGGTGCGCATCGACGCAGGTTTTCGTCTCTTCAACCGGGGTCATTGGCGTGCCGCTCCCCAAGGACAAGGCACGCGCAGGCGTGGCAGCAGCACTCACGGCTGAGCCATGCGGATGGGAAGATGCGGCCAAGGCCATCGGCACGACCGATACATTCACGAAAGGCGCGCATGCCAGCGCGATGATCGGCGAGACCAAGGTGCACCTGTGCGGTTTCATCAAGGGCAGTGGCATGATCGCGCCGGACATGGCGACCATGCTCGGCTACATCTTCACCGATGCGGCGGTAGAGCCTGCTTTCCTGCAGGAAATGCTCAGCGCAGCAAACCTTGATAGCTTCTCTTGCATTACCGTCGATGGCGACACTTCGACCAGCGACACCGTGCTGGCGTTTGCAACCGGGAAGGCCGGACACGCGCCTTTGAGCAGCTGGGACAGTCCGGGAGCAGATGCGTTCTCGGCAGCGCTCAGCGATGTCTGCCGGCAGCTTGCCCATCTGGTCGTCCGGGATGGCGAAGGCGCTCAGAAATTCGTCACTATCCGGGTCTCCGGCGCGGTCTCCGATGACAGCGCGCGGCGCGTAGGGCTGGCCATTGCGAACTCGCCTTTGGTCAAGACAGCAATCGCGGGCGAAGACGCCAATTGGGGCCGCGTTGTCATGGCAGTCGGCAAGGCAGGCGAGCCAGCCGATCGCGACAAGCTATCGATCGGCTTTGGCGGGATATGGACGGCGCGCGAAGGACTGCCCGTGGCGGAATATGACGAGGCCCCGGTTGCGCAGCATCTGAAGGGTCAGGACATCGATATCTCAGTTGATCTTGGCATCGGAAATGGCCGGGCAAGCGTTTGGACCTGTGATCTCACGCACGGCTATATCGCGATCAATGCAGATTACCGCTCATGAGCAACGACGGGATGACCGCGCTCGACAGCGAGATCCGCGATCTGCTGCGCTTTGCCGCCGAGCGCTCGATGCTGCCCCGCTTCCAGAATCTGGCGGATGGGGAAATCGAGCAGAAGGGCAAGGATGATCCCGTCACAATCGTGGATCGCGAAGTCGAAGCCTTCCTGACCGATGCGCTCACCAAGCTTGCGCCCGGCGTTCCGATTGTCGGCGAAGAGGCCGCCCATGCCGACAAGGCCGTGCTGGACCACCTTTCCAGCCAGTGCTGGATCATCGACCCACTTGATGGGACGATGAACTTTTCCGAAGGCAAGGACCCGTTCGGGATTATCATTGCTCTCGCCGATGCAGGCGAAACGCTCGCAGGCTGGCTCTACGATCCGAAAACGGATCGGCTCTGCCATGCGCGGCGCGGCGAAGGAGCCTTTGTGAATGGCGAGCGCATAGCAGCCCGAACCACGGGCCAGGATCCGGCGGTCGCCGCCATTTCTGTCGTGTTCCTGGATGAGATACGCCGCGAACAAGTCAATCAACGCCTCGCTCCGCATTACAATCTGGCAGAGACCCCGCGCTGCGCCGCCGAGCAATATCCGCGCCTCGCGCTAGGGCAAAACGATGTGTCGTTCTTTGAGCGCACCCTTGCATGGGATCATGCCGCAGGCGTGCTGTGGCTCAATGAAGCAGGCGGCAAGGTGGCGCGCCCTGATGGCTCTCCCTATCGGGTCGATGAATGGGATCGCAAAGGCATGCTTGGCGCGGCCAGCCCCGCCCTGTGGGACGAGCTCGCCGCGCGCATGGATGGTATGTACTAGGCCTTAAAGTTCGGCTTCAAGCCATTGCTTCAATTGGCTTTTTGGCCGTGCACCCTGAAGCTGCGCGACAATCTCCCCGCCCTTGTAGAGCGCGAGATAAGGAATACCCTGCACGCCCAGCCTGCCGGGCGTGTCGGGGTTCTCCATTATGTCCATCTTGGCAATGATGACCTTGTCTGCCAGCTCATCGCTGATTTCCTCAAGCGCGGGCGCAATCATTTTGCACGGGCCGCACCAGTCCGCCCAGAAATCGACCAGAACGGGCTTATCCGATTCCAGTACGTCGCTCTGCCAGCTTGCATCGGTCACTTCGACAGTGGCCATGACCTATCTCCTTCGTTCTGTATGTTGATGCCAATGTAGGCTTCGCGCGCGTCAGCACAACGGTTACCGGGCACAAGGATTACTCGCTGTCCACAAAGGCGGACTTGTGCGGGGCCAAAGTGGCCTCGGAAAGGCTGAGCAGCAGCGGCGCGTGAGTGTAGAGCAAGGCCGCGCGCACCGGCCTGTCTGGATAGATCGCTCCCAAGGCTGCGGCATAAGCGGCCATTTGCTTAAGAGTGGCGGCCGGAACTTCGCTTTCGCTGATTGGCGGGCGGCGCGTGGTCTTGAAATCAACCACCGTCACAGCCTCATCGGTGACCAGCAAACGGTCCGCAATGCCAGCGATGACTTCGCCGCCGACTGTCGCTGCCAAAGGCACTTCTGCCAGCGATCGCGACGAGAAAATGTCGGAAAACTCAAGCATTGACACAACCGACAAAGCACTCGCGAGGATTTCGCTTCGTTCCAGCTCGCCGAGATCCCATGCCTGCTTGGCAAGCCACGCCGCGGCTTTCTCCTCGCGCTCCGCCTCTGCCACGTCCGGCAACCGTTCAAGCAAGCGGTGAAGCAGGACTCCGCGCCGCGCAGCCACCTTGGCTTCAGCCGGTTTCAAGGGAGGGTCGGCCCCTGCCTCCTCCCCAGCAGCGGACGGTGCAAGCGGCCTTGGCGGGCGCGGCTCCGGTCCGATGGGCCTGGTCAGCCACGCGGGCGTCTCGACCTTTGAAGGAGCGGCCAAAGCTTCGTCCGTATCTGCTTCGACATAGTCCGCACGGCAGCCGAGCTCGCGCCTGCCAAGCCAGATGTCATCGGCCAGAGCATCCTCGCCGAACAGCGGCGCGAGCCGCGCATACCAGCTGTCTTCGGGCGGCCCATTCTTGTTGCGCGGCCCAAGCGATCCGCCAATGAACAGCGCCTCTTCCGCGCGGGTCATCGCGACATAGAGCAGCCGCCAATGCTCTTTGAGCTCGTCGAGTTGCGCGCGTTGCCAGGCCTCTTCAACGGGTCCAGCGCGCTCGTCCTTGGACAAGCTCGGCACAGGCACGCTGCGAGGTTCTGCGCTCCCGGACAAGGCTTCCCCCAATCTTTCCGGCAGCGCGATGTCGCCGCCCTGCCCCGGACTGCCGGTGGCATCCGCGAGGATTACGATCGGCGCCTGCAAGCCCTTCGAGCCGTGGACAGTCATCACCCGGACCTGGTCGGCCTCTCCGCCGGGATCGCGCTTCAGCTCGCCTGCGCCCGCATCAAACCACTGGATGAAGCCGGCCAGGCTTGGTGTAGCCGTCGCTTCATAGGCGAATGCTGCGTTAAGCAATTCGTCGAGCGGGTCATTGGCTTCGCGGCCCAGCCGCGCGACGAGCTTCGCCCTGCCCCGCCACGGTCCAGTCAGCAGCCATGCAATAAGCGCTTGCGGGGTGTCGAAATCCGCCCGCGCAAGGAGCTCGCGAAGCTGCGCAACCGTCTGCACCACCTTGGGCTCGTCGCTGCCGCGCAAATGCTCCCACAGCCTCATGCCTTGTTTGCGCGGCACATGCGCAAGCAGATCGTCCTGGGTCCACCCGACCAAAGGCGAGGACAACAGGTTCGCAAGGCTCAGATCATCGAGCGGCTGCGCGGCAAAGCGCAGAGCCGCCATGATGTCCTTGACCGCAAGCGGCGCGCCCAGCCGCAGCCGGTCCACACCCGCCACTGGAACCCCCTTTGCATGGAGCCTGCCAACGATCAGCGAAGCCAGCTCGCGGCGCTTGCGGACCAGCACCATGATATCGCCTGCTTTGGCCCGCCGCCGCCTGCCCTTTTCAAGGATGAACGGTTCGGATTTGAGCCAGCGTTCGACCTGCCTTGCGATCCGGTTTGCAAGCTTGCGGTCGTGCTGTGAGAGCCAGCCCTGCTCGCTATCGTCGCCGTCATTGGTGGGTCTGTCGTGTTCTTCTTCTTCGGGGTCTTCCGTGCGCACCGGGTCCCACAAGGTCACAAGCCCTGCGCGGTCCTCGCCGATGTGCCGCGTGGCTTGTTCTGACAGGCCGAGAGCTTCGGGCCCGATCTCCGCAATGGCGCGATCGACAAAATCCAGCACCGGCTGCGCCGTACGGAAGCTGCGCGCGAGATCCAGGTCCTTGAGCTCACTTTGGCGATTGGACCCGCGCATCCTGGCGGCATTCTCCGCCGTGCCCGCCATCATCGCTGTGACGCGCTGCTTGGCCGCTTCGAAATTGTCCGGGCTGGTGCCCTGAAAGCCGAAGATAGCCTGCTTGTAATCGCCCACCGTGAAGATCGTGCGGACATGATCCGCGCGCGCGCCTTCGCCAGCAAAGAAGTCGTCGATCAGACCTTCAAGGATGATCCGCCATTGGCTAGTGTTGGTGTCCTGTGCCTCGTCAACGAGGATATGGTCGAATGTCCGGTCAAGCTTGTAGCGAATCCAGTCCGCAGAGTCCTTTTGCGTAAGCAAGCCCGCCGCCATTGCGATCAGATCATCAAAATCGAGCAGCCCCTCGCGCTGATTTGCCTCGCGCCAGCGTAGGGCGAAGTGGCGTCCGAGCTCCAGCGCGGGAGTGAGAAAACCGGCGAGGTCGAGCAGGCGCTGACGCTCTGCCACCTCTGCTATGGCCTGTGCGATATGGTTCTGGCGGTCTGCGAACTGCGGATCGACATCGCACGGCTTCTTCATGACGCGCGGTAAGCCGTCCTTCTTGAGGATTGTGTCGTAGAACTCCGGCAGAAGTTGAGCTCGGCCTGAGAGATCGGCAGGCAACCAGCGCTGGATCAAGTCAGCGCTCTGTGCACCGTTCTTGGCATTCCAACCTTGCAGGGTTGGCAGCATCGCGCGCAGCTGGTCATCAGGAAACACGTCAGGCGCAAGCGCCTGAGCTGCCCACTGCGCACCCGCATCGCTCGGCAGGCCAAGCAATTGTAGCACCTGCCCGCGCATCGGTGGCTGCCAGCCGCTCTTGCCGATCCACAGTTCCTCGTGCTTGGCGCAGCGCATCAGCCAACCCCGCAAGGCATCGGGCCCCTTGCGACGAGTGAATTCCGCCACCGCTTCAAGCACGCCCGTGTCGTTCGTACGCTCGGCCTCGACCAGCATTTCGGACAGCACATCGCGCGCGAGGATTTCGCGCTCGCGGTCCTCTATCGGACGCATGCCGGGTTGCAGCCCAGCCTCTTGCGGGAAGTTTGCCAGCAACCACTGCGAGAACGCGTGGATCGTATCGATCCTTAGCCCGCCACCCGGGCAATCAAGCACGCTGGCGAACAGTGTCCGCGCCTTTTCGCGTGTTTCAGGTCCTGTTGGTGCACCAAGGTATCCGAGTTCCTGCGACAACCGAGTGTCTTCGAGTCGCACCCAGCGAGCCAGCACCGAATTGATCCGTACCGCCATCTCGGCCGCGCCCGCCTTGGTAAAGGTGAGGCACAGAATCTGTCCAGGCTCGACCCGCGGCTGCAGCAGCAAGCGCAGGACGCGCGCGGAAAGCACTTGCGTCTTGCCGGTCCCGGCAGAGGCCGACAGCCACACGCTCTCCTGCGGATCGACCGCAAGCTTCTGGTTATCGATCAGAGGGAAGACGGCACCGCTCATGCCGCGTCGTCCTCATCCGCAAGCGCGATCTGCCACTCCTCCAACCGCATCAGCTGATCGAAATCGGCATATCCGGGATAGTCAGGATTTAGCTTTGCAGTGAAGGGTTTGCGGCCCTTGATGTAATCGCGAATTGCTTCAAAAAGCTTGGCCTCATGATGAGGTATGAAGTCCTCCGGGAGCAAACCGCCTTGTTTGGGCCCGTCTTTATAGGGTTTAAATAACTCACCGAACTCACCATTCGCTTTTCGGAGGGACCAGAATTCGAAGCTACTTGGCTTACCGGAAAGAAGATCGCCGTTTTCCAATTCAAACGACCCGTTTGCTAGGATTAGACCAAGAATTCCAAGCTGAAGCCGGTATCCAGCTGCGACTTCAGCTTTCGAGGGCGGCTTGCCCGTCTTGTAGTCGATAATCGCTAGGCTGCCGTCTTCCAGACTATCGATCCGGTCCGCGCGGCCATAGACCTTCACGCCATCTACCTGCATCGCGCCCTTGAGCTCGACACCGAGCACCTCTCTGCCGGTCTGCGCATTGACGGTCTCTTCCACCCATTTGAGGCCTTCAAGCAATCGCGGCAGCCACAGCCCGCGCAGCAGCGGGTGCGCATCCTTTCGCGCCAGAACTTCGCGCGCGACCGCTTCGATCGATATGCTCGGGTCATTCTGTCGTACCCGGTGCCATTCCTCGATCATGTCATGCGCGAGCGTTCCCTGCCACGCCGGGTCCTGCGTCACGTCTCCGTCGAGCGGATCGAGAACGCGCAGGTCGAGGATCGACTGCGCATAGAACTGGTACGGATCGCCCAGCAGGCGGTCGAGCGCGGTCACGCGAATATCGACCTTGCGCAGTTCAGGCGCCGGATCAGGCTGCGGCCTCGCATAGGTCTGTGCGCGCGGCGGATCGCGATCCAGTTGCTGGACCCATCGCGGGACAGTCAGCTCTCGATGCTCCGAGACGCTTTTCTCGCCCAGCAGGGCTTCAATCCGCGAGAGAAAGCGCGACGGGATCGTGGGGCCATCGGCATCGCGCAAGGCCCGGCTGACGATCACTTCCGGTGCGCCTAGGGCCCCTGCAAGATCATGGGCTGCAAGACCAATGCGAAAGTCATTGGCTGGCACACCAAGCGCCCGGAGCAGAGCAGGCGCGAGGATCGGATCGGGGCCCGGAATGCCCGGCCACGTCCCTTCGTTTAGCCCACCGCAAATCACCAGGTCCGCACGCGTCATGCGCGATTCGAGCAGCCCGTAGATCGCCACGCGCGGATGCCCGCCATAGGGCGGACGTACTGCAATCTGCGCCATCGCGTCGCGCAAGGCGGCGGTGAGGTCTGGTGGGGCAAGGGATGTTTGCGTCTCGCCCGCATGATTGCGCAGATCTTCGATGAAAGCGCTGAGCGCGCGGCCATCCTCCGCGCTCCATACGGCATCGCCTGCAAGTGCTTCTGCGGCCTCCGCCAGCAGGCTGAGCGCATCTGCCAGCGCTATGTCTTCGCGATCGGCGAAAGCCGTGAGCGGCGCGAGGATCGGCTCGACCTCAGCCCACCACTCGTCTTCCTCCGTCTGTTTCGCCAAGGTGCCAAGCGGCGCGAGGCCCGGCGAGGGTCGCGGCCCGCGCAGCCGCCGTTCAAACGCGCGCAGGCTCGCAAGCCACGCGCGGCGCGGCTCGCCCCGATGCACCAGTGGATGGCCAAGCGCGGCAACAAGCGGGATCGGCAGCGGCCCTTCGCTCGCAATCTCCGCGAGCAGCAGGAACAGTCGGCCAGCCGGGGTCAGATCGAGCGGGCGGCCAGCTGTGTCGTCAGCAGCGATGTTCCAGCGCTGCAAATGCTGCGAGACACGCCGCGCGAGGCCGCGATCGGGTGTTATGACGGCAACCCGCTTTTCAGGTTCTTCCAGCGCTTCGCGAACCAGCAAGGCAATGCTTTGCGCTTCTTCCTCGATGGTTGCGCTTTGCAGCAAGCGCAAGTCAGAAAAGCGGCGCTCTTCCGAGGGCATATCAATCCACGCCTTGCTCGCCTGAGGTGGCAGGAACAGCGCGGATACGGCCCTTGAGCGCTGTGGAGCGGACGCACTCAGCCCGCGGCGGTGCCACGGCTGCACTTCCGCCCGGTTGACGCTCATTCGGTTGAGTAGCAGCTTCAGATGGTATTGCGGATGAGTGACCGCATCCGATTTGGCGAAGACTTCCTGATCATCGGGTGCGGGTGCGCCAGCCCGGCCCAGTTCGTTCCACGCATCATCGCTCATGGCGAGGTCCAGATCGGGCAGGATCACGGCGCCCTGCGGCAGATCGGCAATCACCCGCAACAGCTTTGCCAGTGCGGGTGCGGCGCTGGTCACGCCCGCCGCGACAATCGGCATGTCCGGCGGGTTTGTCCGCCATTGCCTGGCGGCACGTTCGAACAGGCGGTTACGCCGCTCGGCCGCATCGACGAGCCCGCGCTCATCGAGCCAGCTGCGCCAGCGGACAAGGACACGCGCGAACACCCGCGTGCTCTCTTTCCAGTGCTCGGACAGGTCACCGACAAGCGTGAGCACTCGCTCACTCAGCAGGTCCTGCGGCTCTATCTGCTCAACCAGCAACCGGTCGATGGTGCTCGCCAGTTCACGTGCCATCCGCAGCGTTGCGGCTCTAGACGGGGTCTCGCCTTCTTCGGCCTCCAGTTCCACTGCAAGAATGCGCGCAAGTTCGAGCCAGCGCCGCGTCGGTTCAACGGCAGGCGGAATGTCCGAGCTTCCCAGCGGATCGAGCAGAGCGCCGAGCGTTTCCTCAAGATCGAGATCGCCGACCATCGCCATGCGCGGCATGAGCAGACCCTTGCGTCCTTGCTCACCGGCGTGGCGAATGAACGCCTCGGACACCGTCCTTCCGGCACGCGCACTTGGTAGCAGCAAGGTGAGATTGGCGAGGCCGAGCGCGCCTTCATTGTAACGCGGCACCAGCCCCGCGACGAGCGCATCGGCAAAACCGCGATGCGCGGCGATCGAATAAACGCTGGTCTCCTTGCGCTCAGCCACGGCCCAGGGCGATCTCCGTCGGTTTGATCGCTTCAGGCGTGCCGACTTCGAACCATTGGCCGGTAAAGCCGGTGCCGAACAAGCGGTCTTCCTCCATCGCACGATTCCACAAGACATTGGTGGAGAATTTGCCTTCGGGCGCCTCGCGCAGCAGACGGTGTGAGACGAGCTGGATCCCGGTATAGATAAAGGGTGCGATGCGGCCGGTCTGCCGCCTCCTCAGACGTCCCAGAGTATCCATGTGGAAATCGCCGGGCCCGTTGAAATTGGCGGCGCGCGAATGCGGGACGACCAGCAGCAGCGCATCCATCCGCACCGGGTCCCATACCCGCGAGAGGTCATGAAACGCGTTTTTCGGCCCGTCGAGCCAGATGTTGTCCGCGTTCAGGCAGAAGAACGGATCAGGCAGATTGGACTGCGCCTTGATCATCCCTCCGCCCGTTTCGAGCAATTCATCGCGCTCGTCGGAAATGGTGATGGCGGGGTTGCTGCGCTCCTTGAGGTGCGCTTCGAGCGAGTCCGCCAGGTAATGCACATTGACCACCGCCTTCGCGACACCGGCATCGGCCAGCCGATCAAGCGCATGGTCGATCAGCGGCTTGCCAGCCACGCGCACCAGCGGTTTGGGCTGGCTCGCGGTCAGCGGCCGCATTCGCTTGCCCAGCCCTGCTGCCATCACCATCGCGGTATCGCTTGCGAGCGCAGGCCTGCTTGAGTTCACGCGATTGTCCCTCCGCCGCTCTCCCGCAGATCCTGCGGAACGTTGGCGTCGAACCAGTCAGCGACCGGAGCAAGCGCAGGATGCTGCAAATCGCGCTCCATCGCCTCCCACACGCGCGGGATCATGTCGAGATAGCGCGGCTTGCCATCGCGCTTCCACAGCCGGGTGAAAATGCCGACGATCTTGGCATTGCGCTGAGCGCCGAGCAGCGCATAGTCCGCTGCGAAGTGCTCGCCCGGACTGGCGGCCTTGCAATAGCGTTCCAGCATTCTCGCTTCGAGCTCAAGCGAAACATCGCGGCGCGCGTCCTGCAACAGTGAGACCAGATCGTAAGCCGGATGGCCGACCAGCGCATCCTGAAAGTCGATCAGGCCCTGAGGCGCTCCCGGTGAGCCCCCGAGCAGCATGATATTTTCAGCATGGTAATCGCGCAGCACGGTTACGCCGGGCTGCTGGCGCTCAAGCAGGGGGCCGAGCGCTTCCCGCCATGCCGCTGCATGGCACTCGACATCAACCTCCAGCCCGGCCGCCGGACAATACCACTCCGTGAAGAGCGAGGTCTCGCGCTGATAGGCCGCCATATCATAGGGCGGAAACGGGCCTGCGGGGCGCTTGTGCAACTCCAACAGAGCATCGATCGCGCCTTCATACGCGGCCGTTTCGCCCGCTGGATTGGCATCAATCCAATCGCGCATCCGGTCCTGCCCGAAATCCTCTAGCAGAACCCATCCCTGCTCAGCCTCAGCGGCGTAGATCTCTGGCGCGCGCATCCCCTGAGCGATCAGCCACTCGGCGACATGCAAGAAGGGTTTCGGGTCTTCATGCGGAGGGGGTGCGTGCATCAACATTGCTGGCTTGCCATTGCGATTGATGCGGAAATAGCGGCGAAAAGAGGCATCGCCCGGGATCGGGTCGATCGCTGCACCATCCCACCCAGCTTGTTCGAGGAACTCCGTCAGCCCATCAGGCAAGGTTTCAACCGCGTCACTCATGGCATCCGTCCTTGCCAATCCTTGCCTCCCGTGACAATCGCGCGCCGCCCCTCGTCCGCAATTTCCAGCCGGATGGTGAGACAGGCTGTCTCATGCGCGAAGCCGCCGGCGCGCTCGGGCCACTCTGCCAGCAGCGCTGCACCTTCGCGGTAGTCATCAAGGCCAAGTTCCTGAACTTCCTCTGGATCGTCCAGACGATAGAAATCGGCATGCGCGATGGGCATGCGCATTTTCGGATCGTCATAGAGCTCGATCAGCGTGAACGTGGGCGACGGCACATCGCCCTGATACCCAAGCGCTGCAAGAACGCTGCGCGCCAAGGTCGATTTGCCTGCCCCCAGATTTCCGCGCAGCTCGACCACATCGTCAGGTTGCAAACGGTCAGCAATCCTGGCTCCCAACGCAGCCATGGCTGCAAGGTCGGGCAATTCGTAAACCGCCTCTCCGCCCTTCATTTGAGCACGATCAGCGCGGCTGTCCCCACACCTTTCTGACTTTCAATCGTCAGGGTGCCGCCATGCGCCTCGACAAGCCTCGTCGCGAGCGCAATGCCCAGGCCCTTGCGGCGTTCGGGAAGGTCATCGCTGCCAGAATGGTTACCCTGAACGACATCGCGCAGTTCACTCCGTGTCATGCCCGAACCATTGTCCGACACCACAATGCGCTTGCCTTCGTCAACGCTGGCGAGATCGATCAGGATTTTCCCACCCGCCTTTGTGCTCTTGATCGAATTGTCGAGCAGGTGATTGACCGCTCGCTTCAACTGCCGCGGGTCAACCTCCGCCATCACGCCGGGATCACCGCGCAGATCAAGCCGCAGTTTGGCACCGAGAATATCCTTCTCACGGTCGCGAACCAGGCTGGTAAGCAAATCCAGCAAGTCGGTTTCCTCGAGCTTCAAAGGAAGCAGCCCTGCTTCGCTTTGTGAAAGGTCGAGCACGTTTTCCACCTGCTCGCTGAGGCGCGCGACACTGTCGAGGATCGCCGCGAGATATTCTGCCATCTGATCGGACACCGGGCCGGCCGCGCCGCTTTCGATCAATTCCGCAAAACCGCCGATCGAAGTGAGCGGTGTGCGGAACTCGTAAGACATGTTGGCAAGGAAGCGCGACTTCATCGCGTCAGCATCTTCCAGCGCCTGCGCCCGTTCGCGCAGAGCGCGTTCGGCTTTCTGTGAATCCGTAATGTCGAGCACGGTGAGCAGGCCATTGCCATCGGGCAGCGGGACACCTGCGAATTCGAGCGTGCGATTATCAGCCAGATCAATCCGGCCGCCCTTTTCCTGCCGTTCGAGCGTGGCGGTCCGAATGATTTCGCCTATCGCCTGGGCTTGCTCCGGACGAGCAAGGTTGGGCTTGATCGCAGCGAGAAGATCCTCGACCGAAGGATGCGAATCGAGCAGTTCCGGCTCCAGGCCCCAGGTTCCGCCAAAACTGCGGTTCCACAGTTGCAACGAGCCATCAGGCGCAAAGACCGCAATCGCCTCGAACAGGCTGTCGAGCGTAGCGGTTCGCGTCCGAAGAAGGGTGTCGCGCGTTGCTGACAAGGCAAGCTGTTCGGACTGGTCTTCCGCAATCAGCACCAGCCCGCCATCGGGCATGGGCTGCGCGACAATGCGCAGATGCTCGCCGCTTCCGAGCGTCCAGTACTCTTCCTGCGTTTCGCGCTGGCTGAACCATTGCATGTGCTCGCTCCGCCAGGCGGGAAAATCCCTGACACCGGGAGTGCGTCCCTTGTCATGAGCGTCAGCAAGGAACCGATCGAATGGCAACCGTTCGGTCAGCGCGCTTCCGCTGAGATCGAACAGCCGCTGGAATGGCAGGTTCGCAAAGACCAGCTTGGTCTGCGCATCGAATTGCGCAACACCGACTGAAAGCTGGTCGAGCATGGCTCGTTGAGCATCGCGGAACGCGCGGAATTCACGCGCAAGTTGCTCCAGAGCTTCGATATCGATGGCATAGCCTGCGATCCCTTCGCGACCGACTGCCAGATCGCTGACCCGCAGAGAACGGCGTTCACCGCTAACCGTTGTAGGCACGATGCGCTCTTCTGGAACCGCTGCCTTGGCAGCCTGCGCGGCCAGTTGACCCGGTTCCATCCCGTCCGTGGGTTCGAGCAGTTCGATCTGCTTCTCGATGACTTGTTCGGCATCTTCTGCGCCGACCGCTTCAACATAAGCGCGATTGACCAGCCGCAGCTTCGTGTCACGCCCACGGAACCACATCGGGATTGGAGCGGCTTCGATGAGACCCACCAGAGCGGCGAAATCATGCTGGGCGCGATGCGCTGTTTCCCTCAATTGAGCAAGTTCGCGCTCGCTGTCGGAAAAGTCGAAGATCCATAGCAGCGCTGCACCACCGGGCCAGATCGACGGATCCGCGCGTGTTCCGGCAACCGCGAGGCTGCGCTTGGAGCCTGGCGGTGTCATCACAAGGCGGAAGGGTTGTGCAGTTTGCTGCGATGCTTTGACTGCTTCTGAAATCTGCTCGACCTGCGCCTTTCCAAGGCCAGTCCCGTCTTCGCCGTGAAGCTCGCTGAGATAATGCGGAACGCGGTCGAGGCCGAGCCATGCCGCGAGGCGCTCGCCTGCTTCGATCCGGCCATCGCTGCGAACCAGTACCGGAACCGCAGGCGCCGCATCGATCATCCGCTGGCTGCGCTTGAGGCTCTCGCGCATGGCATTGACCCGGCGCGAGGTGCGTGCGGCGCGCATCATCAGAACCGCAGCGCCAATCGTCCACGCAGCAAGCAGAAGCCCTATGAAGGCCAGAAGGTCGGGCGAGACGTCCATTTTCCTCAGCTATGCGTGGCAGCGCTGTGATGCAACCGGAAGAGATACGAAAAGCCCCCGCAAATACACCGATTTGCAAGGGCCTTTGCTATGCGTCAGTCGAACTGATCGGGATCAGTAACGATAATGGTCCGGCTTGAACGGGCCTTCCTGCGGCACGCCGATGTAGTCGGCCTGCTTCGGACTTAGCTTGGTCAGTGTCACGCCCAGCTTTTCGAGGTGCAGCGCAGCGACTTTCTCATCGAGATGCTTGGGCAGGACATAGACGTCGTTCTCGTACTCGTCCGATTTGGTGAACAGCTCGATCTGCGCCAGCGTCTGGTTGGTGAAGCTTGAGCTCATCACGAAGCTGGGGTGGCCCGTCGCGCAGCCCAGGTTGACCAGGCGGCCCTTGGCGAGGACGAGGATGGAGGAACCATCAGGGAAGGTCACGAGGTCGGTGCCTTCCTTGATTTCCTTCCAAACATAATTGTCGAGCGCGGAAATCTGGATCTCGCTGTCGAAGTGGCCGATGTTGCACACGATCGCCATGTTCTTCATCTTCTTCATGTGCTCGCCGGTGATCACATCTTCATTGCCGGTCGCGGTCACAAAGATGTCCGCGCGCTTGACTGCATCGTCCATCGAGACGACTTCATAGCCATCCATCGCAGCCTGCAAGGCGCAGATCGGGTCAATTTCCGTCACCATCACACGCGCACCGCCATCGCGCAGCGAAGCCGCCGAGCCCTTGCCCACATCACCGTAACCGGCAACGCAGGCGACCTTGCCAGCGAGCATGACGTCGGTGGCGCGGCGGATCGCGTCGACCAGCGATTCCTTGCAGCCGTAGAGATTGTCGAACTTCGACTTGGTCACGCTGTCATTGACGTTGATCGCCGGGAACGGGAGCTTGCCCTGCTTGGCGATCTGGTAGAGGCGCATGACGCCCGTCGTGGTCTCTTCCGACACACCCTTGATGTTCTGCACCGACTTGGTGAGGTAGCCCGGCTTTGCCTTGACGAACGCCTTCAGCGCGCGCTGGAATTCGATTTCCTCCGCATTGCCAGGCTCTGGCAGGGTTTCGCCAGCTTCGATGCGCGCGCCCCACAGCGCGAACATGGTCGCATCGCCGCCATCGTCGAGGATCATGTTGGCGGTGAGGTCAGGATCGCTGTCAGTCGACCAGTCGAAAATACGGCCAACATAGTCCCAATAGTCCGCCAGCGTTTCACCCTTGATCGCGAAAACGGGAATGCCGCCCGCCGCAATCGCAGCCGCCGCATGATCCTGCGTCGAGAAAATGTTGCAGGTCGCCCAGCGCACGTCCGCGCCCAAAGCAACCAGCGTTTCGATCAGAACCGCGGTCTGGATCGTCATGTGGAGCGAGCCGGTGATCCGCGCGCCCTTGAGCGGTTGAGCCGCGCCATATTCCTCGCGCAGCGCCATCAGGCCCGGCATCTCCGTTTCCGCAATTGCAATTTCATCGCGGCCATATTGTGCCAGCGCGATATCCTTGATGACGTAGTCTTGTGCAGCTTCAGCCACGCACATTCTCCTGATGGATTGTAAATTCCAGACCGCATAAAGACGCGGCAGATCGAGATCGCGCTCTAACCGCAGAGCCCGCCATATGCAAATATAAAGCTATCTTTATATGATGTATTGTTGCGATGCTAGGGAGAGCCACTATATCGAGCGTCCAAGGACGGGAACACGAAAGGATATTACACATGCCTGATTCAAATGGGGCAATCTCGGTTGGGGACAAGCTCCCCGATGTAAAACTGGTCAAGGCAACTGCGGACGGCCCTGAACAGGTTCAGTCTTCCGAATATTTTGCGGGCAAGAGAGTCGCGCTGTTCTCGGTACCGGGCGCGTTTACGCCAACATGTTCGGCCAAGCACCTGCCAGGCTTCGTCGAGAAAGCGGCAGAATTGAAGGCAAAGGGCGTTGACGAGATCATCGGCACAGCTGTCAATGACGCCTTCGTCATGGGCGCTTGGAACAAAGCTGCCGGCTCGGACGACATCACCATGCTGGCTGACGGCAACGCCGAATTCGCTGAGGCGGTTGGCCTTACCATGGACGGCTCCGGCTTTGGTATGGGCAAGCGCGGCCAGCGCTTCTCCATGGTCGTCAATGACGGCGTCGTCGAGCAGCTGAATGTCGAAGCGCCCGGCGACTTCAAGGTTTCCAGCGCAGAGTACATGCTCGGCCAGCTTTAAAATCCAGACTTAAAACAGGGCCAAGCCTTGGTCGGAAAACGGGGTGCTTCCAAGGCGGAGGCCCCCGTTTTCATTTGCGCGTTGGCAAGATGGCACGCGTTCACCAGCGAAATGATCGAAGGGCGGAGACTCGCCAAGTCGCAGCCGGTTTTCCGTGCGCGATCAGTAGTCTCCTGTGAGAAGTACAGCTTAGCGAATTAGGAGATTTCGATGGACCGGCGGCAGATTCTGACAGGTGGTGCAAGTATGCTGGGGGCGAGCGCTGTATTGCCGCTGCTCGGCGCAACCGCCGCCCATGCGGCTGATCATTCCCATCACGCCATGCATTCCAGCGATGGCTTTGACCCGACGAACCCCGTTCACAATGCCGAAGTGCTGGCGCGAATGAACCACGGCATCGGCGGCGACAGCAATTTCGGCTGGTTCAGCGGCCGGGTCTTTGCGGTGATCGGAGACGAACAGGTCATCCAGCCGCTGTTCGACATCGAAGGCTTTGGCGCGAACCGCATGATCTCGCTCGGCGATGCACGCTATCAAAGCCTTCACCGCGAGGTCGGTTTCTACAAGGACCTGCGCACTGGCCAGATCATGGAAGAATGGGCCAATCCGCTACTCGATGGCGAAGTGGTCGAAGTCGCACACATTCACAATGATCCGGTCAATGCCGTGATCGGCCCGACCATCGAAGCCAAGCTGGGCGAAGGCCAGGTCGCGGAATTCCCGCTCTCTCTGCCGTGGACCTTCATGGGCGACATGGCGATGACGAGCTTCGATGTGAACACACGGTGGAAGAATGTGCTCGATCCGGAAACCTGGCCGCGGGAAAGTTCCGGGCTGGAATTTGTCCGCGTCTCTGAGTATCTGCAGTTCTACGTCGATCGCAACGACCTCAACAATTGGCGTTCGCTCGACAAGATCCCGCATCACGGCGGGTGGCAACGTCTTGGCACGTGGGTGCCGTGGATGCTCATGGGCGACAGGCCCGGTCACTTGTTCTATCGCAGCTACACCAAGGGCCTCAAATCGATCGACGAACTTCCCGCGCATATCCGCGAGTACACTGAGAAGAACTATCCGAAATATCTGGAAGCGCCGGCAGAGTGGGTTTCCCCGAACGAGACAAGCTTCGAAGTCTACGCGAAGACACGGACGCCGAAGCCACCCAAGGAATAATTCCGCTCAGCCCTTCGGTTCGCCACGCTCGCGTTTGAGCAGCTCCGCCTTGATCTCAGTGCCATAGGCATAGCCGCCGAGTGATCCGTCTGTCTGGATCACGCGGTGGCAAGGGATCAGGACTGCGATGTTGTTTGCGCCATTGGCGCCGCCCACTGCGCGGCTGGCGTTTGGATTGCCAAGCGCTGCCGCAAGCTCTCCATAGCTGCGCGTTTCGCCTGCAGGAATTGCGCGCAATTGCTGCCACACGCGTTGCTGGAAGGCCGTACCCTTCACATCGAGCGGGATATGCGCATTGTCGAGCTGCGGCTGCTCGACCGCCTGGACGACCTCTGCAAGCAATTCCGAGAATGCTTCACCGCTTTGGACCAGATCAGCGCTTGGGAAGCGCGCACGCAATTCCTCCTCACCTTCATTGAAGCTGAGACAGCAGAGTCCCATGCCAGTCGCTGCAACCAGCATGGGGCCGAGCGATGTCTCGACCACCGTCCAATGGATCGTGATGCCTGCCCCGCCCTTGCTCCAGTCGCTGGCTGTCATGCCCAGTTTCCCTTTGGTTGATGCGTAGAACCGGCTTGGCACTTCATAGCCTGCCTCGTAAATTGCCTCGGTTACGTTGTCGGCGCTGGTCAGCGCATCACGCACACGCTCCTCGCGCAATGCGGTGGCATAGGCGGCTGGCGAAAGACCCGTCGCGCGTTTGAAGACCCGTTGGAAGTGAGTCGGCGAATATCCTGTTATCGCAGCCAATTCTGCCAATGACATGCGTCCTTCTGCAGCGCGTATCGCGTCGATGGCCGCCAGCACGGCTGCTTCATCGCGCGCGACATCGTCGGGCAAGCATCGCTTGCAGGGACGCAGTCCAGCCGCCCTCGCCTCTTTACCGGCCGCAAAGAAGCGGACATTCTTGCGCGCCGGGTGCCGCGCTGCGCAGCTTGGCCGGCAATAGATCCCGGTCGAAAGAACACCAGTGACAAAGCGTCCGTCAAAGCTGCGGTCGCGCCGGATCACTGCGTCCCAGGCGGCCGCTTCATCGAGATGCGTTGAATCGCTCATGCAGCCGGTTTAGCGAAGCTTGCGGAGAGGCGCATCCTGAAGCTTGCGGTCAAAGCAGAGCCATCTGTATATGGCCGACGTAATGGGAAAAATTCTGACGCTAATTGCAGCGATCGCAGCGCTGCTCGTGCCACTCACTGCCAAGGCTGATCCGGCTGATATCGACGCGGCTGCGCGCGGCGTGGTGCGGGTCGTCATCATCGGGAGCAATGGTGAGGAAGTCTATCCAGTCAGCCATGGCAGCGGCTTTGCGGTCACGCCGACTACCATTGTGACCAACGCGCATGTGATCCGCGAAGCATTGCAGGATGATACCTTGCGGATCGGAATTGTGCCCTCCGACGGCGCAGAAGCCGCTTATGGCAAGCCCGTCGCTGTCAGCCCGCGCAATGACCTCGCCTTGATCGAGCTAACCGATGGCAGCCTGCGTTTGCCGCCTCTGACGCTGGCGGCGGGAGCAAGCAGCGATCTGGGTGAGGTGTCCGCCGTGGGCTACCCGATGAATGTCGACCGCGCGCAAGGGCTCGATATCGGCGATATCTTCAAATCGCAGCCTGCGGTTAAGAGCCGCGGCTTTCTGTCGGGCGCACGGCCCAGCCGCCAGTTCGACACGATTCTTCACACTGCGCCTATCGCGCGCGGCAATTCGGGCGGCCCGCTGCTCGATCCGTGTGGACGTGTGGTCGGGGTCAATTCCTTTGGCGCGGATTCGGACGGGTCGGATGCGGAATTCTATTTTGCCGTTTCCCTGCGCGAGCTGCTGCCCTTTCTGCGCGAAAACAATGTCGAGGTAAGCCCGAGCGGCTCTGCCTGCCGCAGCCTTGCTGAAGTCGATCTCGCTGAGCGCTACCGCCTGGAGCAACAGCGCGCAGAGGCCCGCGAGCGGCTGGCCGCGCGCGAGGCCGAGCTGCGCGAGGCCCGCACGCGCGCGCAACTCGAAGCCCAGCTGGAAGTCATGGGCACGCGCGACAATCTGATGGCTTTGTCGATGCTGCTGCTGCTGCTTGCCATTGGTGCCGGCTTTATCGGACTGCGCTATCGCGAGAGCAGCGAGAGCCCGGCACCGATGCGGATCGCTTTTGGTGTTGCGGCAGTTGCGCTTGCCGGGACGATCGTCGCCTGGCTGATGCGCCCTGGAATCGACCGGATTGACGAACTGATCGCAATCAAGCTCAACCAGACAACACCGGATCAGCCAGACGCGCCACCGCAACAGGTTGGCGATGGTACCCTGCTCTGCACACTGGTGCCTGAGCGAAGCCGCGTGACGGGGGCACGGACCGATGATGTCGAATTCGACTGGGCGGCGGATGGATGCGTCAACGGACGGACCCAATATGGCCAGCTCAATGGTGAATGGAGCCGCGTGCTGGTGCCCGACGATCAGGATGCGGTGGCGATCAATCGCTATGATCCGGAAACCCAGACATTCCGCACCGACCGCTACCTGCTCAGCCGTGAAGCACTCGACAGCGTTCGCGAAGCGCGTGACAGTTACCAGCCGCCGCTGTGCGGTGTGACCGATGCCGCGCAGGTCCTTGGCGACCAGCAACAGGCGCTTACCTCGATGCTGCCCAGCCAGCCCAACGAACGGCTGGTCTACAGCTGCGCGCCCCGCGAGAATGTCCCTGCAACCCCACTTGCGGCTGAGAAGTAGCCGTCAGGCAGCCAGCGCTTCTCCGGACAACGTAATCCGGTGCATCTCGCGGCGGTGGCCGTGATAATCGTTCATCGCATTGTGCCACGTGGTGCGGTTATCCCAGATCGCAATCGTGCCGGGCTTCCATTGCAGGCGGCACTGATTGTCTTCAGTCAGCGCGGCATCGATCAGCTTGTTGAGCAGCGGTAGGCTTTGTTCGCGCGTCTGCCCGACGAAATGGATTGTGAAGGCCTTATTGACGTAGAGCAGCTTGCGGCCCGTATGCGGGTGACGGATCACGACCGGATGCACTGCGCCCGTTTTAAGGCTCTGCCCGCGCAACTCCTTGCCCATGTCAGTCTGCGCATAAAGCCCGCCCTCTTCATATATATGGTCAGCAGTGTGAAAGGCCTCGAGCCCTTCGATTTCCGCGTTGAGATCGTCCGGCAGCGCATCATAGGCCGCACCCATATGCGCCCACATCGTGTCGCCGCCTGATGGCGGCAATTCGCGTGCAACCAGCACAGAGCCCATCGCAGGGATCTGGTCGTAGGAATGGTCGGTGTGCCAGTCCCCGCCAATATTGGTCTGCTGGTCGGGCTCTTTCTTGACGACAGCTATTTCGTTGTAATCGCCCTGCAGTGGGAAGTAGTTGTTCACGTCAATCCCGCCCCAGCGCCTGCCGAATGTGATGTGATCTTCCGGCGAGAATTCCTGATCGCGAAACACCGCGACCCCATGTTCGTAGATCGCTTGCTTTATCTCCTGCATCTCCGCGTCGCTGCAATTGGCAAGCGATACGCCAGTGACTGCGACACCGCATCTAGGTGCCATCGGCGCTAATTCCATTATCCCTCTCCCGGAGTGCTGGTCGCACTTTCCGAGCGGAGCGTTAGCGCAAAGGTGCACACAGCGAAACACCTCTCCTACAAAACGCCACGGTCGTGGCTTGCCTTATCAGGGGGCCGATGCTAGGCGCGCGCCAGCTTTGCCGGGGTGAGTCCCTCTCGCCCGGAACGGCTTTAGCGATGCATCGTTATTCTCCGGATCCAAGAGGACCTTAGACGCGTGGAAATTTCCGCCGGTATTCAGGCTAGCCTGTCAGGGCGTTACGCCTCGGCTCTGTTCGAACTTGCCTCTGAGCAGGGAACAGTGACCGCAGTCGAATCTGACCTTGAGACGCTCAAAGCCGCGCTCGCCGATTCGGCTGAGCTCGCCCATCTCACCACCAACCCGAAGGTCTCGCGCTCTGAGTCCGAGAAAGCGCTCGCCGCCGTTGCCAAGCTTCTTGGCCTCAGCGAGCTGACGCAGAACTTTCTCGGCGTGCTGGCGCAGAACCGTCGCTTGCCTGCGCTGCCGGACGTGATTGCCGCGTTCCAGATGATCGCAGCGGCACAGCGCGGTGAAGTCAGCGCCGAAGTAGCGAGCGCGCATCCGCTCAGCGAAAGCCAGCTCGAAACGCTCCGCAACAAGCTTACAGCCCGTCAGGGCCGCACGGTGAAGCTCACCAGCAAGGTCGATCCCGACCTGCTGGGCGGCCTCGTCGTCACCATTGGATCGCAGCGCATTGATGGCTCGATCCGCACCCGTCTCAATTCACTTGCCCAGGCCATGAAGGCTTAAAGGAACCACAAACATGGAAATCCGCGCCGCAGAAATCTCCAAGGTCATCAAGGACCAGATCGCCAATTTCGGCACAGAGGCTGAAGTCAGCGAAGTCGGCTCCGTTCTCTCCGTTGGTGACGGTATCGCCCGCATCCACGGCCTCGACAAGGTCCAGGCCGGCGAGATGGTGGAATTCTCCAATGGCGTTCAGGGCATGGCGCTGAACCTCGAAGCGGACAATGTCGGCGTCGTGATCTTCGGCTCTGACGCCGAAATCAAGGAAGGCGACAGCGTCAAGCGGACCGGTACCATTGTGGACGTTCCGGTTGGCAAGGGCCTGCTGGGCCGTGTGGTCGACGCTCTGGGCAATCCGATCGACGGCAAGGGCCCGATCGTTGCCGACAAGCGCATGCGCGTGGAAGTCAAGGCGCCGGGCATCATCCCGCGCGAATCCGTGTCTGAGCCGGTGCAGTCCGGTCTCAAGGCGATTGACGCTCTTGTGCCAGTGGGCCGCGGTCAGCGCGAGCTGATCATTGGTGACCGTCAGACCGGTAAGACTGCCGTGGCGATCGACACCTTCATCAACCAGAAGGGTCCCAACGCATCGGGCGATGAGAAGAAGAAGCTTTACTGTATCTATGTAGCCGTCGGCCAGAAGCGTTCGACCGTCGCTCAGATCGTCAAGCAGCTCGAAGAAAACGGCGCGATGGAATATTCCATCGTCGTCGCAGCAACCGCGTCTGAGCCTGCCCCGCTGCAATATCTCGCGCCGTACACCGGCTGCACCATGGGTGAATTTTTCCGCGACAACGGCATGCACGCCGTGATCGTGTATGACGACCTTTCGAAGCAGGCTGTTGCCTATCGCCAGATGTCGCTGCTGCTGCGTCGTCCTCCGGGCCGCGAAGCCTATCCGGGTGACGTGTTCTATCTCCACTCACGCCTGCTTGAGCGTGCGGCGAAGATGAACGAGGCCAATGGCCATGGCTCGCTGACCGCTCTGCCGATCATCGAGACGCAGGCTGGCGACGTGTCTGCCTATATTCCGACCAATGTGATCTCGATCACTGACGGCCAGATCTTCCTTGAAACCGACCTGTTCTTCCAGGGCATCCGCCCGGCGATTAACGTTGGTCTTTCGGTTAGCCGTGTTGGCGGTGCTGCTCAGACCAAGGCGATGAAGAAGGTTTCCGGCTCGATGAAGCTGGACCTCGCGCAGTACCGCGAAATGGCGGCGTTTGCGCAGTTCGGCTCGGACCTCGATGCAGCAACGCAAAAACTGCTCAACCGCGGTGCGCGCCTGACGGAACTGCTCAAGCAGCCGCAGTTCTCGCCGATGCCGTTCGAAGAGCAAACCGTATCGATCTATGCCGGTACCAACGGATTTCTCGATGCCGTGCCCGTGGACCGCGTAACCGATTATGAAGAGCAGATGCTGGCCTTCATGCGCAGCGAACATGCTGACGTGCTGAAGGACATCCGGGAAAGCGGCAAGTTCGAAGGCGAGACTGCGGACAAGACCAAGGCCGCGCTTGAAGCTTTCGCCAAGCAGTTCGCCTGAGACTTTAGAGCTAACTAGGGAGCCGACATGGCCTCGCTTAAAGAACTCAAAGGTCGGATCAACTCGGTCAAGTCGACCCAGAAGATCACCAAGGCCAAGCAGATGGTCGCAGCGGCCAAGCTGCGCCGTGCGCAGGCAGCTGCGGAAGCGGCACGCCCCTATGCCGAGCGTCTGAGCGCGGTGATGGCTTCGCTTGCCGGAAAGGTTTCGGGCGACAGCGCACCAAAGCTGCTCGCCGGGACCGGATCGGACAAGCGCCACCTCATGGTGGTCGTCAACACCGACAAGGGCCTGTGCGGCGGTCTCAATTCGAACATCGTCAAGGAAGCCAAGGTTCAGGCGCGTAAGCTGATCGCTGACGGCAAGGACGTAACCTTCTACCTTATCGGCAAGAAGGGCCGTGCACCGATCAAGCGCGACTATGCCAGCAAGATCGCAAAGCACTTCGACACCTCGAACGTGAAGACACCCGGCTTCGATGAGGCTGATTCGATTGCAGACGAGCTTATCGCGCTGTTCGAAGAAGGCGCGTTCGATGTCGCGCATCTGGTTGCGCCGACATTCCAGTCCGCTCTGGTCCAGACGCCGAATACAACACAGCTTATCCCGGTCCCTTCCCCCGAAGGCGTAACCGGCGGCGACGCTGTGGTCGAATACGAGCCTGGTGAAGAGGAAATCCTTGAAGAGCTGCTTCCTCGTTATGTGAAGACGCAGCTGTTCGGCGCTCTGCTTGAGCGTGAGGCATCGGAACAAGGCGCTTCGATGACGGCGATGGACAACGCCACGCGCAATGCCGGCGACCTCATCAACAAGCTCACAATTCAGTACAACCGCAGCCGTCAGGCCGCGATTACGACTGAACTTATCGAAATCATTGCCGGCGCTGAGGCGCTGTAACCTGACGAGGATTGCCCCCGTGAAGAAAATCGCCCTCTCCCTGCTTCCCGCTTTCGCTCTCGTCGCTGCGTGCGGCGAAGAGCCTGCGCCAGAGCCTGCGCCGGTCGAAACCGCGACGCCCGAGCCAGAGCCGACGCCAGAGCTTCCCGCACCGGACCAGGCCTATTTCTCAGGCAAGCTCGCAGAAGCCTGCCCAAGCCTTGAGCCGGTCAATACCGCGGTGTGCAAACGCGCCGGGATGGGCTCGCCCGATGTCGTGTGCGAATATGGCTTGGGTGAAGACGAATACCTCCGTCACAAGGCAGTCCTTACCGCAGGCGCGGAGGACTGGACCCTCACCGACACAGACACTGTCTGCTCTCAGGGCGCATAAGGCGTTCGGCAGATTTCGAGAAACAACGAACAAAGCAACCGCTAGGTAGGACAAACAGATATGGCCACCGCTCCTGTACTTAACCAAACGACCAAAGGCACGATCAGCCAGGTCATCGGCGCTGTCGTCGACGTGCAGTTCCAAGGGGAACTGCCGGCGATTCTCACCGCGCTCGAAACCAAGAACGGCGATAACACGCTCGTGCTCGAAGTGGCGCAGCACCTGGGCGAAAGCACGGTTCGCACGATCGCGATGGACGGCACTGACGGCCTTACCCGCGGTCAGGAAGTGATCAACACCGGCGCGCAGATTTCTGTGCCGGTTGGTCCGAAGACGCTGGGCCGCATCATGAATGTCATCGGCCAGCCGATCGACGAGCGCGGCCCGATCGGGGCTGAACAGTCCGCTCCGATCCACGCTGAAGCGCCTGCCTTCATCGACCAGTCGACCGACGCGGCGATCCTCGTTACGGGCATCAAGGTGATTGACCTGCTCGCGCCTTATGCTCGCGGCGGCAAGATCGGCCTGTTCGGCGGCGCCGGTGTTGGCAAGACGGTTCTCATTCAGGAACTGATCAACAACATCGCAAAGGGTCACGGCGGCGTGTCCGTGTTCGCCGGTGTGGGTGAACGTACCCGCGAAGGGAACGACCTTTACCACGAATTCCTCGACGCTGGTGTTATTGCGAAGGACGAAGACGGCAACGCGATCAGCGAAGGCTCCAAGGTGGCGCTGGTGTTCGGCCAGATGAACGAGCCTCCGGGCGCGCGTGCGCGTGTTGCTCTGTCGGGCCTGACCATGGCGGAATATTTCCGCGATCAGGAAGGCCAGGACGTGCTGTTCTTCGTCGACAACATCTTCCGCTTCACGCAAGCCGGTTCGGAAGTGTCGGCGCTGCTCGGCCGTATTCCTTCGGCTGTGGGCTATCAGCCGACCCTGTCGACCGACATGGGTAACCTGCAGGAGCGCATCACTTCGACCACCAAGGGCTCGATCACTTCGGTGCAGGCGATTTACGTGCCTGCCGATGACTTGACTGACCCTGCCCCGGCAACCTCGTTCGCTCACCTGGACGCGACCACCACGCTGAGCCGCGCCATCTCCGAGCTCGGCATCTACCCGGCGGTGGACCCGCTGGACTCGACCAGCCGCGTGCTCGAGCCGCGCGTTGTGGGCCAGGAGCACTACGAGACCGCGCGTAAGGTTCAGGAGACACTGCAGAAGTACAAATCGCTGCAGGACATCATCGCCATTCTCGGCATGGACGAACTGTCGGAAGAGGACAAGCTGACCGTTGCGCGCGCGCGCAAGATCCAGCGGTTCCTTTCGCAGCCGTTCCACGTGGCCGAGGTGTTCACCAACATTCCAGGCGTGTTCGTCCAGCTGGAAGACACGATCAAGTCGTTCAAGGCTGTCGTCGAAGGCGAGTATGACCACCTGCCCGAAGCGGCCTTCTACATGGTTGGCGGCATCGACCAGGCGGTCGAAAAGGCCAAGAAACTGGCTGAAGACGCGTAAGCCAGCCTGAGGAACTGACAATGGCACTGCACTTTGAACTCGTAACGCCCGCCAAGCTCGTGCGCAGCGAGGACGTCCACATGGTCGTCGTTCCCGGCACCGAGGGTGAATTCGGCGTGCTCGAAGGCCATGCGCCTTTCATGTCGACCATTCGCGACGGGGCGGTGCAGGTCTACAAGACCGAAGGCAGCGAGCCAGAAAGCATTGAAGTGCGCGGCGGCTTTGCTGAAGTCGGCGAAAACGGTCTGACCGTGCTCGCGGAGCACGTCGAAGGCTGAGCCTGTCGCGGCACAGCAAACTCAATCAGAGGGCGGCTCGGAAACGGGTCGCCCTTGTTTCTTTGTCATTATGGCAGAGCGACGCCCGTCAGAGGCTCTTTTTCTTCGGGTGCGAAACGCCCGCCAGCCCTTGCCGACAAACCAAAGGCAAGCAGAGCAGAAAGCGCAAGCAAGGCTCCGGCCATTCCGAACAGGCTATAGAAGCCAGCCCAGTCATCAATCTGACCGAGCACCAGGCCGCTCACCACGCCGCCTAACGCAAATGCCCCCATCAACAGATTGAAATTGGTCGCAGCGGCGGCTTCGTCCGTCACCCGCATCGTCACCACCAGCATCGTGAGATAGAACTGCGTGATCAGGAGGCCGGACGTGAAATACCACCCGGTAAAGACCGTGCTGTTCTGCCAGAGACCATCATTGAGAACGAACGCGATATAAAGCGCAGCAGCAGGCAGTCCGGTCATAAGCGCCATTTTCATCGGGCCAATCCGATCCACCAGCCAACCGCCAACGCTCAGGCAAATCCCTGCTCCGACAAGATTGAGAATTCCCCCGAGGGTATTGAGGCGTGTTTCGCCCCATCCCAGCGAGTTAGCCGCAAACAGAGCAATGGAATTATCGGAGATGGTCTGATGCGCACCATAACTCATCACCAGTGCAACAAAGATCAATACATCACGCCGCATGAGCGATTTGAACGCCTCTTTCAGAATCGGAAGCCAAGCGTCGAGCTTGACCGCCTGCGCCTCAGCAGAGGCTTCTCCAGGCATCCACGGCAGCAACTTTTCACCCTTTCGCTCGCGGATGAGCAATGCGCTGACCGCAGGGATCGCAAACAGCACCATAGCCCCGAGCATGGCTGTTTCGATCGAATGATACTCGATCAGGTAAGCGATGAATGCTGAGCCGCCCGCAATACCGATCAACTTGCCAGCGAACATGAACCCGTTGAGCTGGCCCAACTCTTCTTCCGGCGTCAGGTCGATGACCATCGCATCAAGCGCGATGTCCTGCACTGCTGTCGAGATCGATAGGGCAAACGCAAAAGCAATGATTACGGCGGTTTCGCTGGGATCTGGGCTGGCAACAGCAAATCCGACAAAGCACATGACAATGACAAATTGCGCACCAACCAACCAGCCGCGCCTACGTCCCATGGCCATATAGGCGTAACGGTCTACAACGCCGCCCATCAGGAACTTGAACGACCAAGGCAAGGTTACAGCGGTCGCAACCAGCCCAATCGCAGCAGCTGGCTGGCCGTTCACTGCAAGCCAGCTTGGAATCGCGTAGAAGATCACCCCTTGAGGAAAGCCCTGTGCCAGATAGAGCATGGTGCCAAGAAACAGGCGCAGGCGCCGGTTATCCGCAAACGCTGGTAGCGCCCAGCGCGATGCTGCCGATGTCGCCAAAGAAATCCCCCAAAAATCAAGCCCTTTGTGAGACTGCGCAAGCGCCCCGGTCTTGCCAATCGAGCATGCAATACGCTTCGCTCCCAAAGCGTTGTCATGGGCGCGGTTTCCTACCCACCCGCGGCATGAGAGAAGCACCGCATGTCTGCTCTTATTCGCGCTCTCTTCGTCACCGATCAGCAGGGCGGAAACTGCGCGAAAAAATCTCTCTCAGGACTGTGTAACATGTGTATCCAACATGGAATATTCAGCCTGCCATCTCCATATCGACGCCTCCGGAATCGCAGACGGAGAAATTTCTTGAAACTGACCTCGCACCTGGCGCTTGCCGCCACCATCGCCGCAATCGCAGCTAGCGGAATTTCCGCTCATGACCACACGAAAGAGGCATCCGCCGAAATGACTGAAACCCTTGTTCCCGGCCCTGAGCAGGACCCCTACATCTGGCTCGAGGAAGCCCGCAGCGAAGAGGCCCTTGCATGGGTTACGAAGGAAAACGAACGGACGCTCGCCCACATGGAGGCCGATCCGCGGTTCGAGCAATTGAAGAATGAAGCGCTCGCGATCCTCGATAGCGAAGACCGGGTTCCCTATGTCAGCTTCCGCCCCGATGGCCTCTACAATTTCTGGCAGGACAAGCAGAACCCGCGCGGGATCGTCCGGAGAACGACGCTGGAGAGCTACCAGGCCGACAAGCCCGAATGGGAACTGGTGCTCGACGTTGACCAGCTGGCAAAGGAAGAAGGCCGCGAATGGGTTTACAAGGGCTCGACCTGCCTTCCCCCCGCTCTCAACAAATGCATGATCGCGCTCTCGGATGGCGGCAAGGACGCCACGGTGCTGCGCGAGTTTGACACTTCGACCAAGCAGTTCATCGAAGGCGGCTTCGAGCTGCCAGAAAGCCAGGGAAATATCCAATGGGTCGACGAGGACACGCTCCTCGTAACCCGCAACTTCACGCCTGAACTGATGACGGAAAGCGAATACCCTTACACCACCCGCCTGTGGAAGCGCGGGCAAACAATTGAAGAGGCTGAGGAAATCTTCCGGGGCACACGCGAAGACGTGTGGTCAGGCGCAAGCCTGCTGCGCGACAACAACGCTGTTATCCACGGCATGACCGCATTTCGTTCGATCAGCTTCCACGAAACAGAGTACTACTTCCAGCATGATGGTGAATGGCTCAGGCTCGACATTCCGCTGAAGGCTTCGCCCTATGGCTTAGTCAACGGACACATCCTGTTTTCGACCGATGTCGAGTGGGAGACCGGTGACCAGACATTTCCCGCCGACAGCCTCGTCGCGGTCAATCTGGAGGAATTCAAAGCCGATCCGAACGGCGCGAAGAAGGTTCTTGTCTGGGCTCCGGGCGAGCGCCAGACCAAGCAAGGCGCTGCAACAACCGGCAATTCGCTCTTTGTATCGATGCTCGACAATGTGGTTGGGCGGATTGTGAAGTTCGATTTTGAAGGCGGTGAATGGAAGCAGAGCGCGGTTGATCTACCAGACAACGCGACGCTCGGCATCGCGGCGGCCTCTGATGAAACCGATCAGATCATGTTCACCGCGACCGATTTCCTCAATCCGACGACCTTGTTCTATTCAGATGGCACCGGCACCCCGAAAGCGATCAAGCGGGAAGTCAGTCGCTTTGCCAAGGACGGCATGAGCGTCGAACAGCATGAAGCCACCAGTGCGGACGGGACAAAGATTCCGTATTTCATCGTCAAGCCCGAAGGTATGGAACTCGACGGCACTACGCCGACCCTGCTCAATGGTTACGGCGGTTTCCAGGTTCCTGAATTGCCGAGCTATAGCGGCGTCCTGGGAAAGCTCTGGCTTGAGAAAGGGAATGCCTTCGTGCTCGCAAATCTGCGCGGCGGCGGTGAGTTTGGCCCGATGTGGCACCAGACCGCGATCCGCGAAAACAAGCAGCGCACCTGGGATGACTTTATCGCCGTCGGCGAGGACCTTGTGAAACGCGGCTTTACCTCGCCAGAGCATCTCGGCATCATGGGTGGCAGTCAGGGCGGTCTGCTCGTCGGCACGGCCTTCACTCAGCGACCCGATCTGTTTGGCGCAGCGATCGTGCAGATCCCACTGTTCGACATGCTGCGTTATCACCTGATCGGCAGGGGCGCTTCGTGGATCGGCGAATATGGCGATCCGCGCATCGCAGAGCAAAATGCCTGGATCAGAGGCTATTCGCCCTATCACAAGATTGTGGATGGTGTGGACTACCCATCCCCTTTCCTGTGGGCGTCGACCGCAGACGACCGCACGCACCCCGCTCATGCACGCAAGGGAGCGGCGAAGCTGAAGGAATTGGGGCAGCCCTATTTCTATTTCGAGGACATGACCGGCGGTCACTCTGGCGGGGTCGACAACGAACAGCGCGCCAAGCTCCAGGCATTGCAGTACGTATACTTGAAACAGCGCTTGATCGATGCCCCGGCACAAGCAAGGGCGGGCACCGATTCGGGCGAGTAAATCCTTGTCAATTAACGATTAATCGGGGCGGCCTGATATGGGCCGCCCTGGTCCAGCAGGGATAACTCAACTCGTCGCGAGGCCGGCACGGATCGCATGTTTAACCCCGAATTAGGGATGGCTGGAAAGCCGGATTTAACCTTCTAAACCCAGATTTTCTCACGACGGGGGGCTGAAGCGTGATGAAAATCAGGAGTTCGAAATGGCGTACCCGCGCAATTCTACAGTTTCCGAAGCGATCAAGAAGGCTGGCCTTCCCAAATCGCATGACATCCATTGGTCAAAGGCTCGTAAGGCAGAAGTGGTTCACGCCGTGCGTGACAAGCTGATCAGCTTCGACGAGGCCCGCTGGCGCTATCTGCTTAGCCAGAGCGAATTTCGCAGCTGGGAACAGGAAGTCGACAAGGCTTCCGGTGCGCATGATCGTCGGCGCCTCGAAGACGCCTGACCGTTCCAAGTCGATCCCCGAAGCGAGCTTGTTCAGTCGCTTGCGACGGGGATCATGACTTCATTGCGCCGCATGGGACCCGGCACCATCGGCGCATCGTAGAACGCGTATTCTGCATCGCCCGTGGCTTCGAGATCCTTCTTAGCCATCCACTCGCGCAGCATCCTCTCCATCGCAATCAGATCACGCTGCCCGCCCCAACCATTGAACGTCACACTTGCCATGCGACGGGCAGGAACTTCCATAAGGGTGATGTCCTCAGGCGGCTTCGGCAAAGTCTCGAGAGTGTACTGCCCTGGCATGACGAAGAGCGTCCTCCAGCTGCCCTCTTCAACTGCGTTCTGCATCACAGGCGAGGTCATGGCGATCCTGGCTTCCGCTCGGTCCTGGATCACCGGCGAGGTCATGGCGATCTTGTCCTTGTTCGCGCCGGGGCGATCCTCTGCGAAAATGTACGCGGCCAGCCTGCGAAAGCCGGAGTTGAGCGCGCGGCCTCTTTCGCCACTGTGAGTGACTTGCGCCACGATCATGGGAGCATAATCGCGCAGCTGAAACGCATCTTCCGTCAAAACAGGATCGTATGCCGGCTTTTCGATGCTGCGATATTGCGCATAAGCCGCCGCGCCGCCCAAGGCTGCGATCCCCAATCCCGCCGTAATCCATTTACCCAATGCCACCGCGCCTGCTCCTTGTTTCTCAGAAAGTAGAGCAGTTACGCAAGCAATCAGTTCCCGGACGATTCCTCGGTTCAGCGCGTTGGCGCGTGAAAATCGGGCGGTTTGCCTTGGACCCAGGCAACGAAGGTAGCAAGTTTCTCATTCTCCATCAGGCGGCTGTGATCCTTGCCAAACCGGGCCAGATCAGCGTTGGTGAAATTCTTGTGGATCGCGCGATGGCAGATCGGATGCAAAGCGACTGTATCGCGTCCCTTCTTCGCCTTGGGCACCAAGTGATGCCATTGCTGGCGATTGCCGAAAGGGCGGCCGCACAACCAGCAGCATTCCTCTGCGGATTGATTGTCAGACTTCATTGACAAGCCTTGCCTCGCCTTCCTTTGTGATTCCTTAGCTTTCTTGAGCCAATGCCAGCCTTCGGGGGACTAGCGCAGATGTACAAGGCTGATGAGCAAGTTGGCGCACCGAACAGGATAGCTCTGGCCATGGTCGCGGGCCTCATCCTCTTGGTGACCATCGCTACACGCGCCCTTTGGTGGGGCAATCCCGCGGCAACGACTGATGAACAGCTCTATGCCTTGATTGGCGGCGCACTGGCCCATGGCGAGTTGCCTTATCTGGAGCTGTGGGATCGCAAGCCCTTTGGCTTGTTTGCGATCTTTGCGGCAGGCGAGTGGCTGGCCCCCGCACCGTCCGGTTTCCAAATTCTTGCTGGGATTTTCACGCTGATCGGAGCGTGGTTGATGTATCAGCTGGCTCGCAAACAAGCCGATTGGATAACTGCGACCGGAGCCGCACTGCTCTACACCATTCTGATATCGCTCTACGGCGGATACTCAGGCCAGAGCGAGGTCTTCCATGCCCCGCTGATGCTCGCGATGGCCTGGCTGGTGCTGGACGGCTCGGCGGCCCATTACAGCCGCAGGACGCTCGTCGCAATGCTGATTGGCGGGATTGCGCTACAGGTAAAGTATACAGTCCTCCCGCAATGCCTGTTCTTTGGCCTGGTTGCCTTGTGGCAGCTCCACAAGCACGGCTTTGGCCTCCCCAGAGTGACCGCCATGGCGCTGGCATTTGGCATCCTCGGTATCTTGCCCACGGCAATGATCGGATTGCTTTATTGGCAAGCGGGGTCTTTTGACGCGTGGTGGTTTGCAAACTTCGAAAGCTTCTTTTTGCGCGATGGGGCTGGCCGTTTCCTCAGCCATGTCATGAGCGGCCTCATGCCTCTCGCAGGGCTGGGTTTTGCAGGCGCCTATCTCGCGTTTCGCGGCAAGCCCTTGCGCGATCCAGCGCTTTACACCCTGGCCTTAGGTTGGCTGCTGGCTGCGATCGCGAGCGCTTTCCTGCCTGGGACGGTTTACCTCTATTACTTCGGAGCGCTGGTCGCCCCAGCGATTCTGGTTGCCCTGCCCTTGCTCGACCGCAAGGGTCCGGCGAAGGCCATTCCCCTTGGATTTGTCCTTGTGGCGAGCATCTGGCTGCTTGGCCCACTGGCAGACTTGAAGACCTCCCGTGACGAAACGGAAGCGCTGAGGCGAATGGCGGAACGGATTGCTCCCTTGGTTGATGACAAGACCAACTGCCTTTGGGTGCATGACGGCCCAACCGCGCTCTACCCGATGACCCGAAGTTGCCTGCCCACTCGCTTCATTTATCCGGACCATCTCAACAACGCGCTGGAAACAGACGCGGCGCTCGGCGTCTCGCAAACAGGAGAAGCCTTGCGTATCCTCGACCTGCGTCCGCCCGTAATCGTTACATCCGCGCGGGCCCTGACACAGCAGAACAACCAGGTTGAAATTGCTCTCGAGGCGGAACTTGCGGCCAATTACCAAGAGCTATCCCGCGCCGACAACGGCTATCGCGAAGTCATCGCCTACAGGCGGACGGACATCGCCAGCGATGACTGAGATCTAACTCTGTTTCTTTGATTTCTGTGCCGCTTTCTTCTTCTTCATCGTATCGTGAAATCGGTCTGCCCAACCCGGCTTCACCAACTGCTCCGCGCGCACCATGCGCAATTCGCCTGCACCGACATTACGGCTGACCGCACTGCCCGCCGCAACGATGGCATCCGCGCCAATGGTTACCGGTGCAATCAACGCTGAATTTGATCCGATAAAGGCGCGTTCGCCGATTTCAGTGTGGTATTTGAAATAGCCATCATAATTGCAGGTGATCGTGCCCGCGCCGATATTGGCCCCTGCCCCCACCGTCGCATCGCCGAGATAGGTCAGATGGCTCGCCTTCGCGCCCTTGCCGAGCGTGGTTGCTTTCATCTCGACAAAATTGCCAATGAAGGAATCCTCTTCCATCACCGCGCCGGGCCGCAACCGCGCGAACGGACCGACTTGCGCATTCGGGCCGATGGTTGCGCCTTCGATATGGCTGAATGCCTTGATATGCGCACCCTGCGCGACCTTCACTCCAGGCCCGAAGATTACGTTGGGATCGATCACGACATCGCGCTCAAGCTCGGTATCCCAGCTGAAGAACACCGTTTCAGGTGCGCGCAGCGTAACGCCGCTTGCCATGGCTTCTTGGCGCTTGAAGGCTTGCCACTGCGCTTCAGCCTGAGCGAGCTCTGCGCGGCTGTTAATGCCCGCCACTTCGCCCGGCTGATCGGTGCGAACAGCAGCGCAAGTTCGCCCGTCCTTGACCGCGACATTCACGATATCGGGCAAGTAATACTCACCCTGCGCATTGTCGTTATCCACCCGCTTTAGGAGATCGAACAGATCGCTCGCGCGCGCGGCCATCAGGCCGGAATTACACAAGCGGCAAGCGCGCTCTGCCTCGTTTGCGTCCTTGAATTCGACCATCTTCTCGATGGTATCATCGGCATGGGTGATCACGCGGCCATATTGCAGCGGATCATCAGGCTCAAAGCCCAGCACCACCACCGCAGGGGCATCTTCCGCCTGCAAGCGCTCCAGCATGCCGCGCATGGTGGCAGGCTTGATAAAAGGCGCATCACCCAACAGCATCAGCACGTCGCCGTCGAAACCTTCCAGCGCGCTTTCCGCCTGCGCGACCGCATGGCCCGTACCCAGCTGCGGTTCCTGCACAACGCATTCGGCGCGAGATCCAACCTGCTCTTCCACCTGCTCGCGCTCGTCGCCGACGATAACAATCGTCCGGGAAGGCGCCAAGGCTTCGACGGATGCCAGCAGATGCTCGATAATCGGGCGACCGGCGATCGGATGCAGCACCTTGTGCAGGTCGCTGTTGAGGCGCGTGCCTTTCCCGGCAGCGAGAATGACGGCGGCGAATTCGCGTGTATGACTCATTTCCATGCTTTGCCACCAAACGCTTGCGGTTTGAAGTCGCATCCGTCACGGAGCCGCTCCATGGCAGACATTCCCTTCGATGCCGTCGGCTTCGACCTCGACGGCACTTTACTCGAAACGCACAAGGACCTTGGCGCAGCGGTGAACCATGCGCTGGATCTGGGCGGGTTCAAATTGGTCCCTGTCGATAGCAGCAAGGACTTGATCGGTGGCGGAGCTAAGATCATGCTCGCGCGCGCGGTCGAAGCGCAAGGGGGAATGCCCGTTGATGAGTTCCGGGACCTCTACAAGGCAATGCTGCGTTATTATTCAGACAACTGCGCCGTTCATACGCAGCCTTACCCAGGCGCGCTTGATACGCTGGATGCGCTTGAAGCCTCTGGTATCAAGGCAGCCGTTGTCACCAACAAGTTCGAAGCTTTCGCTCGCGCTATCCTTGAGCAACTGGGCCTCGTCGACCGTTTCGTGACCGTCATTGGCGGCGACAGCCTCGGCAAAGGCCCAGATGGGACCTTTCTCGCCAAGCCCGCGCCTGATCCGGTGCTCAGAGCGTCGGAAGCTTGCGAGGCCAAGCGCTTCGTGTTCATCGGTGACAGCTCTTACGATGTGAAAGCAGCCAAGGCGGCCCGCGTGCCAGTTGTCGTCGCCGCCTATGGCTATTGCGATCATCCCCCGCACGATCTTGGCGGAGACGCAGTGATTGATTCGCTCGAACAGCTCATTCCAGCGCTTCGCGCGCTGTGATATAAGAAGCTGACCCTACGGCATCGCGCCTTGGCAAGTGCGCTGTTGCAATGCAGCACGCAAAGTGCCACCCAGCGCACACATTTACGTAAACGGAAGGTTTTGGAGAGCCCCCATGAGTATCGATTTCAAGGACAAGGTAGCCATCGTAACTGGCGCAGGCGGCGGTCTCGGCCGTGAATATGCGCTCGAACTCGCCCGTCGCGGCGCAAAGGTCGTCGTCAACGACCTGGGCGGTGCGCGCGATGGAACTGGCCATTCCGACATGGCGCTGCAGGTCGTCGAAGAAATTGAAAAGATGGGCGGCGAAGCCATGTCGAATGGCGGCTCCGTCACTGAATATGACCAGATGGAAAAGATGGTCGCCGACGCCAAGCAAAAATGGGGCGGTGTCCACGTCCTGATCAACAATGCTGGCGTGCTGCGCGACAAGACCTTCGCCAAGATGAGCCCGGAAGACTTTGAGTTCGTGGTGAAGGTTCACCTCACCGGCTCCGCTTTCGTGACCAAGGCGTGCTGGGAAACCTTCCGTGAGCAAGCCTATGGCCGCATCCTGATGACCGCGTCGTCAACCGGCTTGTTCGGCAATTTTGGCCAGGCGAACTACGGCGCGGCAAAGCTTGGTCTTGCCGGCCTCACCAAGACACTTCAGCTTGAAGGTGCGAAGTACAACATCAAGGTCAACACACTTTCGCCGGTTGCCGGCACGCGCATGACGGAAGACCTCTTTCCAGAAGAGGCGTTCAAGCTGTTCGACCCGGTGAATGTGGTCCCGGCCGCGCTGTTCCTCGTCAGCGAAGATGCGCCGACCAATGCGATCGTTGGGGCAGGCGCAGGTGGCTACCACTCCGCATGGACAGTGATGAACGATGCCGTGTGGCTGCCAGAAGGCGAGCGCACGGTTGAAGGCTTCGCGGCAAATTGGGACAAGATCAGCGAGTTCTCAAATCTGAAAGCACCGCAATCAGGCTCTGAACAGTCTGGCGCGATCCTGACTGCGATGCAGAAGGTTACCGGGACGGGGCCGAGCAGCGCGCGCGGCTGATCAGTTAAGGCAAACCACAAGGGGCCTCTCGCAGCGATGCGAGGGGCCCTTTCCTTTGCCTGTCTGCACAGCCATGTCAATTAGTGTATTGCCACGGCAATACACGTGTCCTAGGTCTTCGCAACAGGTCATAGGCCTTGCAGAGGGAGGCACTGCCAATGACAACGATCACCGCCCCACCCCAACCTGCCCCGCATTTGGTCCAGCGCCTGATCATCCTCGCGCTGGCAGGCTTGTTGATTTTCTATCACATTACGATGCTGGCCAATTTTTCACGGAGCCACGATCCCGCCAGCGGTGCGCTCTACAACGGCGTGCAAGGGGCTCTGCGAGTGGCAATCATTGTCAGCCTAACCCTGGTTGTTCTGGGTAAGCGCTTTGCGCTCTGGATGATGTGGCTGAGCATCGGCGGTCTGATCGCGACCCATTACTGGGCGCATTTCGGCATGGTTGAGGCGGATTTCACCGCCGGGCGACATCCGCTTTCGTATCTCAAAGGGCTGATCTTCCCCTCAATCATAACCACCGCGTTTCTATACCGTCGGCGCTGACGCCAAGTTCAGAGCTCATTGATCCACTGCCTTCACCAGGCGGCGCTCCATCGGCGCGAGGACTCCGGCTAGCTCGTGACCACGTTTCAGCACTTGCCCGTGCTCTCCGTAAAGCGTCCACATACCCTGACGGTTGCGCAAGGAGGGTCGCTTCTCGATCCGCGCTTGCGGTCGCTCCGCAGCTCGGCGGAACGCCGCAAAAACAGCATAATCGCGAGTGAAGTCCATCGCGTAATCACGCCATTCACCGGCAGCGACCATTCGGCCATAAAGGTCGAGAATGCGCTGCAATTCCTCGCGCGCGAAGCCGACCTGGCCCGGCGCACGACCGGGAAACGCGACAACTGAGCCTTGAGATCCGCCCGCAGACGTTGCTGCCATCAGTCAGCAGTCCCACTGCGCTTCATCGCATCGGTAGCGCGCGAGGCTTTGAGCGCTTCGATCTCCGCCTTGAGCGCGTTCAATTCCCCCTCCAGCTTCTCGACGCAATCGATCCGATTGCCCTCAGCATCTTCGCAAACCGGCATAGTGCCATAAGGGATGAACTCCCTCGCCCAATCCTCCGCCGGAACCAGCGTTGAGCGGGCCTTGAGACCGATCATTGTCGCTCCTTCTGGGACATCATCCATCACAACCGCGTTGGCGCCAATGCGGGCACGGTTGGCAATCGTGATCGGGCCGATGATCTGCGCGCCTGAACCGATAATTACATTGTCGCCAAGCGTCGGGTGGCGCTTGCCACCGATACCGTTAGTGGGGTTCGTGCCGCCCAATGTGACGCATTGATAAATGGTCACATTATCGCCAATCTCGGCCGTCTCTCCGATCACGGTAAAGCCGTGATCTATAAACAGATTGCGCCCGATCTGAGCGCCCGGATGGATATCAATCGCGGTCAGGAAGCGAGAAAGATGATTGATGACGCGAGCAAGGAAGTAGAGCCGCGCATCGAACAGCCAATGCGCGATACGGTGGAAAAAAACCGCCATAACCCCTGGATATAACAAGATTTCCCAGCGCGAACGCGGTGCCGGATCGCGGGCGCGAATAGAGTCCAGATAGGCTTTGAGCCGGTCGAACATACTCATTTACTCCCACCAATCGCAGCTCAAAGCAAGCGCGCCTGCTCAGGCCCGATAGTCTGGTCCAGTGCGTCCCGCCATACTGACATGGTGGCAGGTGCTTTTCGTTCAAGGCTCAAGCGGTCGATCGCGGCCACAAGTTGCTCGAGCGCTGCGAAACTGCGGTCGGCGCGCGGGACAAGGTAATCTGCCGCACCATCGGCCAGAGTCAGCCCGCGCTGAAGCGCAAGACTTTCGATCAACTGCCCCGCCATTTCATCATCCGGCACACCGACTTCCAGCTGCAAGGCCGCGCCCAGGCGCGACTTCAGATCAGGGAGAGATATCTCCCACGGCTGGGAATCCGTGATCAGCAGCAGGGGAGTTCCTTCCTCCTGCGCGGCGTTCCAGCGGTGAAACAGGGAGTCTTCCGGCAGGCTGTCCGCGCCATCGATAACAGTAACCCCCTGCCCGCCAATCCATTGGCCGAGCAGTGACTTTCCCGAACGCGCAGGCCCGGCAAGCACAGACGTGCCAAATGGCCAACTCGACGGCTCCTTGAGAGCCTCAACCACAGCGCGATTGGCATTCCCAACCACGATGCTGGAAGCAGCTGAAGACCCTTCGATCTGCAAAGGCAGCGCGATTTGCGACATGGCGGAAGCCTTAAGCCCGCTTAGCGACTGATGGCAATCGCGCTTTCGCCCTGACGCACGGTATAGCCGCGCTGGCTTAGCGCAGAAGCGAGCTCGTTGAGGGATCCAGCGAAGCTGACCGACATCACCGACTGGCCTCCAATCGCAGTGCTTGTGACTGACAATCCCCTTACGCCCGGCGTTGCGCGCACACTGCTCAGTGCAGCATCGAAGGATGCAGCATCAGGACTGGCGAACTGGACAACGTGGCTCTCAACCTCGACAGCCACTTGCGGGCCCTCCTGCGGAACGGTTTCGCCTGCAGCAATGGCCCGATCGCGGGCCTGTAAAGCGCGGCCAATTTCTATCAGACGGGCCAATGCGGGGTCCATCTTGCCGCCGGTGTCATCCAGCGTCGGGTCTGCGCGCAACATGCCATCGACAAAGGCTTGCGTGAAAATCGCGTCAAATCGGTCAACCGCGCGGCTGAGCATTTCCGGTAGCTGCTCCGGGCTATCTGCAACCATGGTGAAGCTGTCCAGCACGCGGCTGTCCGGACCATAGCGGGCCGTGAATTCGCCACGCACCGGGCCGCCTGGCCATTGATGCTCAAGCTTGGCCACAGGAACAAGAACGCTTGCGGCACCAAACTGATCAAGGATCGCGCGCCACCATGCGCGGCTGCGGCGCTGGACCTGACCGTAATTCAGCAGCAGCGAATCTCCACCAGCCCCCACCGGTCGGACATAGTCGATGCGGCTGTTGCCTGCCTGGAACTCCGCCCAGGCACGTTGCCAGGGATTGCGCACCTCATAGACTGTGTAGGTCCCGCCGCTGACGCTGACCGGCAACAGCAACATGGGTGCAGAACCGCGCGCGCGCTCTCCTCCGCCGAGGAAGGGCGCCGAGCGCGTGCGATCAAAGATCACGCCGAGCGTAGCGATATAACGCTTGGGACCTATCCGTTCTTCCTGGATGACAATCGCCGATACCAGGCCCGAGAGCTGCCCGTCAGAAATCGACGGTCCGTTAAGCCGGCTCCAGGCTTGGCGCTGTGCCTCTCGCCAGGCTTCTTCGCGAGCCAGTGCGCCTGTTTCGCCGCGCTCATCAACCTTGATTCCGCGCACTTCGATATCGCTGCTGCTCGCCACAGGCGCGATCCCGCGATCACCGACGACCTGCGCCATCAGCGCAATCGCTGCGGCAAGACTGGCAAGCACAACAATCACCCCCGCAGCGCGCAACAGTCCTGTGTTCAGGCGGCGAGGCATCAGGCTGGTATGATTGTGCGACATGGACATCGGGGAAAACCGCGGCTCTTTTGCCGAATGCTGAGTGGAATTCCAAGCGCGAAAGGCTAAAGCTGCACGAATAATGACCAGCAACAACCCTCCTCCTGAAAACTACACCTACGAAAGCGCTGGTGTTTCCATCGATGCGGGCAATGCCCTCGTCAAAGCAATTGGCCCACTGGTCAAGGCAACCATGCGTCCCGGCGCAGACGGTGAAATCGGCGGCTTCGGCGGATTTTTCGATCCCAAGGCCGCCGGGTACAAGGATCCGTTGCTTGTCGCAGGCAATGACGGGGTCGGCACGAAGCTGAAGCTTGCTATCGATCATGACAGGCATGACAGCGTCGGGATCGACCTCGTCGCAATGTGCGTCAACGATTTGATCGTGCAAGGCGCGGAGCCGCTGTTCTTCCTCGACTATTTCGCGACCGGCAAGCTCGAAACCGGCATTGCCGAACGTGTGATCGCGGGGATTGTGGACGGGTGCAAGCAGGCCGGCTGTGCGCTGATCGGCGGCGAAACCGCGGAAATGCCGGGCATGTACGCAGCGGGCGATTATGACCTGGCAGGCTTTTGCGTCGGAGCGGTCGAGCGCGGCGAGCAGCTGACCGGCGAGAAAGTCGCACCCGGCCATGTGCTGCTCGGCCTGGCTTCTTCCGGCGTCCATTCCAACGGCTATTCGCTGGTGCGCAGGCTGGCGACGGACAAGGGTTGGAGGCTCGACCGCCCTGCCTTGTTTGATGTGGATCGCCTGTTGATCGATGCGCTGATCGAGCCCACCCGGATTTACGTGAAGAGCCTGCTGCCATTGGTGCGCGAAGGTCTGATCGACGGACTGGCGCATATCACCGGCGGCGGCTTGCTGGAGAATATTCCGCGCGTCCTGCCAGAAGGCGCACATGCTCAGGTCAATGCAGATCTGTGGGATCAGCCACGCTTGATGGCATTCCTGCAGGCGCAAGGGAATATCGAGCCAGCGGAGATGGCGCGCACGTTTAATTGCGGTGTGGGAATGGTGCTTGCTGTGACGCCCGATAACGTGGCCGGGGTAATCCAGCGGTTGCAGGATGCAGGCGAAACTGTGGTCGAAGTCGGTGCAATCAGCTCAGGTGAACGCGGCTGCACGGTACGCGGTTCGCAGGGCACGTGGAGTGCGAAGGCCGATTGGGAGGCGACCCATCTTGCCTGACCACAAGGCAAAGATAGCGATTTTCATCTCCGGTGGTGGCACGAACATGGCCGCGCTGCTCTATGCCAGCCGCCTCGACAATGCGCCTTATGAAGTCGTGCTGGTGGCGAGCAACAAACCTGATGCCGAAGGGCTGAGCCTTGCTGAGGGTGAAGGCATTGCGACCTTTGCTCACTCGCACAAAGGTATGAGCCGGGAAGACCACGACGCAATGATGGAAGACGCCGCGCGCAAGGCAGGGGCCGAATACATCGTACTTGCCGGTTACATGCGCATATTGTCCGACGCATTTGTAGGGCGCTGGCGCGGTGCGATGCTCAACATTCACCCTTCACTGCTGCCGAAGTACAAGGGGCTCGACACGCATGCCCGTGCGATCGAAGCGGGGGACAGCCACGGCGGAGCGAGCGTCCATCTGGTCACCTGTGAACTTGATGCAGGCGAAGTGCTGGGGCAGGTGAAGGTCGCGATCCGCGCTGATGATACGGCCGACACCCTTGCCGAGCGGGTCAAAGTGGCAGAGCACCAGCTCTATCCACGGGTCGTGGCGGACTATGTCTCGCGCCGGTTCAAGTCAGCATGATCACATCTCGGCGCCCTGCTCGCCCTCATCCTTTGGCGCGCGCGCCCATTGTCGACCGGCTGGCAAGGTTTCTCGATACGGGATGGGAGAAAGGCTGGATGCCCCCTCCCCCGCTCGATCCTGCCGAGTTGATCCGGCGCGGTTCGAAAGGCTTTTCGCTGGAGCATGAGATTGCCGGGCGTTCGCGCGAAGATCTCGAGGACTTCCGCTTGCGGCTGGAAAAGCTGTGCGAGGCGGTGCAGAGCGAAGCGGACCTCAACGCTGTCGGCAAGGCTTTCGCCTATGGGCTCATCACTCGCGCAATCCAGCAACGCTTTGCGCTTGGCAAGCTCTGGCGCGAACAGCCAGAGCTGGCGAAAACGGAGATCGCACCGCCGATCATCGTGCTGGGCCAGATGCGCAGCGGGACAACGCGCATTCACCGCTTGCTAGCGGCCGATCCGGCACACAGCGCGACGCGTTTCTGCGACAGCTGGCACCCAGTGCCCGAAAAGCCTGATTTCCGCCCCTTGCGCGGCACATTCAAGCTGTTCATGGCGCGGCGGCTCGACCCATGGCTTGATACAATCCATCCCTTTGGCGCAGCGCGCGCGGATGAGGAACTGGGCTGGCTCGCCAGCGCGCTCGACCATTCGGCCTATGAGGCGCAGTGGCGTATCCCAAGCTATGTTGGCTTCAGCGAAGCGCATGATGCCGGGCCGATCTACGCTGAGTTCGAGCGGTTGTTGCGAACTGATGCCGGGCAGCACGGACATGGCGCAAGACCGCGTGTGCTGAAGGTGCCGCAATTCATCGAGGACCTTCCAGCCCTGCTGGAACGCTTTCCCGATGCGCGGCTGGTCGTCTCGCGCCGGTGCAGCGAAGAAACCTGGCGCAGTTCAGTGTCGCTGGTCGCGAACCAAATGGTGATTCAGTCCGACAGCGTGGACCTCGCCTGGATCGAGCAGGAATGGCGGCGCAAGATTGCACTCAGACAAGAGCGGCTCGAGCGCGCGCTTAAGCAATGGTCGGGCCCACTCGCCATGATCGATTTCGAGCATCTCGGCAGTGATTGGGAAGGCGAGATGCACGACCTCTATGGTGCGCTAGACCTGCCGCTGAGCGATGCGGCGCTCGCAGCCATGCGGGCAGAGATGCGCAAGAGCGAGAACAGCGCGCATAACGGGCACGCCGCGCAACTCAGGCAGTTCACTGAAGCCGGTTAAGTCTGCTTGCCAATTCCGGGGAGAAATGCCCCTACACGCTTGCGATATTCGGCATATTGCTCGCCAAAGACGCCGAGCAAATCGCGCTCTTCGTAAGAGATCCCGATGACGATATAGACCGTGAACCCGGCTGCCATCAGCGCATGGCTGTAGGTCATGTCAGGTGTCGCCCAAAGACCAAGGAAGAACCCGGTATAAAGCGGATGCCGGACCAGTTTGTAAAACAGCGGTGTTCGCATCATCGGTGGGGCCGCTTGTTTGCCGGAGAGATTTTGCCAGGCCTGCTGCAAGCCGAAAAGCTCGAAATGGTTGAGCAGAAACGTCGACAACAGCAGGATTGCCCAGCCTGCCCAAAACACTGTCCAGATCGCCACCCGCGCAGCCTCGTTCTGGACCGACCAGAGCACGCCTTCGATAGGATGCCAGAAGTGGAACAATGCGCCCAGCACGAGCACAGTTGCGAGCAGGTAAAAACTGCGCTCAATCGGTTCAGGGATTATCTTGGTCCATCCCGCCTTGAAACCGGGCCGCGCCATCACGCTGTGTTGCAGACCGAACAACGCTAATAGCGCGATATTCACCGCAAGAGCTGTTGTAAGTGGCGCTTCGCGGCCCTTGTCGACCGTTAACGGCATGAAATCGAAAGCGCCCACCCATCCGATCAGAAAGACCAGCGCTGCCACCGCTGCACTATAAAATGCGACAGAAACTAGCATTAAAAACAGTCGTCCCATGGCTTCCTCCCAAGCATAGCGAACGACCCTGCTGAAGCGAAAGGTAACACGCGAACATTGCCTCGGCAAACAGGCATGAAAAAGGCCCCGCCGCAGGTGTTTGCGACGGAGCCTCAAGATATCCGTTTATGGAATTGAAATTAGCCGACAATCTCTTCCGGCTTGAAGAAGAAATCGATCTCGATCTTGGCATTTTCGTCGCTGTCCGAACCGTGGACGGTGTTTTCACCGATCGACAGCGCGAGCTCCTTGCGGATCGTGCCCGGTGCTGCTTCTGCAGGGTTGGTCGCGCCCATGATGTCACGGTTGCGCTTCACGGCATCTTCCCCTTCGAGCACTTGCACGACAACTGGCTCGCTCATCATGAAATCGACGAGCTCACCGAAGAAGGGGCGTTCCTTATGAACCGCGTAGAAGCCTTCTGCCTGTTCGCGGGTCATACGGATACGTTTGGAAGCGACGACGCGCAGGCCGGCTTCTTCAAGCATCTTGGTGACCGCGCCGGTCAGATTGCGTTTGGTGGCATCGGGCTTGATGATCGAAAAGGTGCGGGTAACCGCCATGGTTTTATTCCTTGCGAAGTGGGGGTTATTATTGGATTGCGCGGCCCCCTAGCGCTGTTGCGGCAAAGGGGCAAGTGCCGCGAGGTCAGCTGCCTGCCTGCCAGCGGCCATTCTCATCCTGCTTATGGATGAAACGCTCTGCGCCATCCTGGCTGTCGAGCGCGCGCCACAGCTCGCGGGCCGCTTGCTTCTGATCTTCACCAAACAGGAGGAAAGCGCGGTCAAAGGTCATCGCTTTCTCGCGCCACTTGCCATCGGCAAACAGCACCATCGCGGCCTCATTCCTTGGCTCGACCTTTTCTGAAAGCAAAATCGGTTGGTGCTCAGCTCCCTCCGCATCGGCTTCGCCATTGGCGAGGAACTCTTCCTGTCCCGCGCTCCACAATTCGCGGCTGATGACAGCGCGCTGCCCCGGATTCTCGCTCACGATCAGCAAGCGATTACCTGATTTCAGCACCAGCCGCGCGAGCATGACTGTCACCCGTTCGACCGGATCGCGGCTGAGTTGGTAAAAGTCTACGCGCATTTTGTCTGCCTACCGCTTCGCTACTTGAGGCACTGTTTAGTCCGCCGCCCCTTTGTTTCGCTTACAGCGCTCTGAGCAAAAGCGGACATTGTCCCAGTCTCGCTCCCACTTCTTGCGCCATGTGAAAGGCAAGCCGCAGGATGCGCAAGTCTTGACCGGCAGATCCGACTTCTTGCGCATCTTGGGCATATTATTGCGGCCTCAAGCGCCGGCGCTCACATCCGTTCGCTTGGCTATCCTCGCTTCCGCGCAGGCAAGCTGCGCTCGCGAAGTTTATCCTGAGCGGCTGGCTTGTCCAGCCAGCCGAAGGGGGCGAGCGGTCGCCCTTGCGGCCCTGCGGGCCGATACCAACCAATCGAACCATGAAAACTATCTCTCCAGCGTGTTCGCGACAAAGCGCTCGATCAGTCGCGCACCAAAACCGGTTGCGCCCTTGTCCCAGGTCGCGCCCGGCTTGTCCGCCCACACCATCCCGGCAATGTCGCAATGCGCCCAATGTGTGCCGTTCTTGATGAAGCGGTGGAGGAACTGCGCCGCCGTGATAGAACCGGCCCCGCGCGGCCCCACATTCTTGATGTCGGCGATCGGGCTGTCGATCAACTTGTCATAGGCCGGGCCAATCGGCATCCGCCAAAGCGCATCACCGCTGTCCTTGCCCGCTTGCAGAAGGTCGTTGGCCAGGTCATCATCATTGGCGAAGAGCCCGCCATGCTCATGACCAAGTGCGATGATCATCGCGCCTGTCAGCGTAGCGAAATCGATGATCCGCTTGGGCTTGTACTGCTCCTGCGCCCAATGCAGCGCATCGCACAGCACCAAACGGCCTTCAGCGTCCGTGTTGATGACTTCGATGGTCTGTCCGCTCATCGAAGTGACGACATCGCCCGGGCGCTGGGCGTTACCATCAGGCATGTTCTCGACCAGGCCGACAACCCCAACGACATTCGCCTTGGCCTTGCGCTTGACCAGCGCAAGCATACCGCCAGCGACTGCGCCAGCACCGCCCATGTCCCATTTCATGTCTTCCATGCCCGCGCCGGGCTTGAGCGAGATACCGCCCGTGTCGAAGGTTACGCCTTTCCCGACAAACACGGTCGGCGCTTCGTCCCCGCCGCCATTCCAGCGGATTGCAAGCAAGCGCGAAGGCTGGCGCGAACCCTGCCCCACGCCGAGCAATGCGCCCATGCCCAGCTCTTCCATCTGGTCCTCATCGAGCACGGTAAGCTCTGCCCCAGTGCCGGAGAACGCCTTTTCGCAAAGATGAACGAAGCTGACCGGGTAGACCTTGTTGGCTGGCTCTGCGACGAGTGTGCGCGTGAACTCTGAACCTTCAGCAATCGCGGCTTGGATCTCCCAAGCCTTTTCCGTGCCCTTGGGACTAGCAGTGACAGTTACACTTTCCAGCGTCGCCTTTTTCTCATCGGCGAGCTTGGTGCGATAGACATCGTGCCGCCAGCTTCGAAGACGCAGACCAAGCAGCACTGCCGCTGCATCCTCTGCGGAAAGACCCGCGCCAGACAGGTCGAGCGACATCGCTTTGACGCCGGAACGCAGATACTTGGCGGCGAGCGCAGCCCCTGCCTTTTCCAGATTGGCACGGCGGCTGTCAGCGTCGGATTCGCCTGCTCCTGCCAGCGCGACACGAACCGTAACACCATCACGCGTTGCAAATCCTTCGAAGACCTGTCCAGGCTTGCCTGTGAAACGTGACGCCGCAGCGCCTTCAACCAATGCCCCTTCGAGACCTGCGGGCGTTTCGCCCTGGTTCACGACATGAGCGATAACTCCGCTGGCTTCTGGGGATGGCGTGCCGAAAGTGACTTGCATGAGTACTCCGCTTGATATCTCCACCGAATTCACGGCGACAGTTGACTGAGATGGTGACGAATTACGAACACCACGTGTTGGCGATTGCGATTAGGCGTGAGCGGTGCGATAGGCAACCCATGCTTCCGCCCTCGGAGACACGCTTGCAAGCCACCAACGCCCGCTTGCTCCGTGCACGTGCTTCACGCGCGTTGATCGGCGTGTGCACTGCGGCGATCGTCTGCCAGGCGTCTCCTATCTTCGCGCAAGAACGTGAGCTTACTCGAGAAGAACAGGCTGCGCTGGAATACGAACAGGATCAGGCGCATTACGGAACGCCTCCGCGTGATGAGCGGCCTATTCCTGTTCTGACTGAGGAAGAGGTTACCGCGCTTGCTTCTGAAGGCACGCCTTCAAATGGTGCGAGGATAATCGATTTCGAAGCGCGCGAGCTTGCCTATGACTCGGAAAACGATGTCGTCATCGCCAGCGGCAATGTCCTGCTCACCAGCGAAGATCAGTCTGTGCGGGCAGATCAGGTGCGCTGGGACCGCAAGGCCGGGTTGATCCTTGCGACCGGTAATGTCCGCGTGGTCGATGCCGATGGCAATCAACTCTATTCCGACCAGATCGAGCTGACTGACCGGTTCGAAGCAGGTGCCATGAACGATTTGCTCCTCGCCTTGCGCGCGGGCGGTCGACTCGCGGCACGTTCAGGCGAGCGCGGCGAAGATAGAACAGTTATCCTTACCGATGCCGCCTATAGTGCCTGTGCGGTGGTCGATCCGGAAGGATGCGAGAAGAATCCGAGCTGGCGGATCACAGCCAAACGCGTGACATATGATCCGACTGACAACCGGGTGCGGTTCAAGGGCGCGGTGCTTGAGCTGTTCGGCGCGCGTATCCTGCCCATGCCCGGCCTTGCCGTGCGCACCGATGGGCGCGCGATCTCCGGGTTCCTCGTCCCGGACTTGCGTATTTCGGAATCAAATGGCGTTGAAGTCAGTGGCAGTTATTACTGGCGCTTGACCGACAATCGTGATCTTACGCTCGGCGCATTTCTATACAGCGAAGCAAGTCCGATGGTATCCGCAGAATGGCGTCATCTGACGGAGAAGGGCGCGTACCAGATTACCGGCTATGCGACACACAGCAGGCGCATCTCAGCCTTCACGGGCGTCGAAGAGACTGAACGCGATCTGCGCGGATACCTGTTTGCCAATGGCCGCTTCCAGTTCAATCCCAATTGGAGCTTCACCAGCTCTGTCAGGCTCGCGAGCGACCGAACCTTCTTGCGCCGTTATGACATCAGCCGCGATGACAGATTGCGATCAACCGTCAATCTTGAGCGGATCGACGACGATTCCTACCTCTCCATCGCCGGCTGGGCGACGCAGACCCTGCGTCTGAATTCTGAACAAGGCCAGGTCCCGCTCGCTTTGCCGGTGATCGACTATCGCCGCAAGCTGGCTGACCCGTTGCTGGACGGCAAGGTCGAACTGCAAGTCAATACGCTGGCCATCAACCGCGATGAAGGGCAGGATACACAGCGCGCATTTGCAGGTGCCAAATGGGATCTGAAGCGCCTGACGGGCATGGGGCAGGTCGTGACCCTGACCGCTCTCGCGCGCGGCGATGTCTACCACACAGACGAGACCGGCCTGACAGCGACTGCAATCTATCGCGGAAATCCGGGGTGGCAGACACGCGCAATCGCGCTTGGTGCAATCGATGTCGAATGGCCGTTTGTAGGGCGCGCCTTTGGCGGCACACAAGTGTTCACGCCCCGCGTACAGCTGGTTGCCAGCCCATCGATCAAGAATCTGGACGTTCCCAATGAAGACGCGCGGGCGATCGATCTCGAAGATTCGAACTTGTTCGCGCTCAACCGCTTTCCCGGTTACGACCGGGTCGAAGATGGCGTGCGCGTTACTTATGGTTTCGACTGGGAACTGCAACGCCCGGGCTGGCGGGTCAAGACGACGCTGGGCCAATCCTATCGCTTCGACAAGGACCCCGAATTGCTGCCGGACGGCACCGGCCTGTCAGAGCGCGTCTCGGACTTTGTCGGCAGGACCGAAGTACGCTTTCGCGACCGGGTCAAGTTCACCCACCGCTACCGGCTCGACAAGGACAATTTGGCATTCCGCCGAAACGAATTCGACGCGACAGTGGGCAGCACCCGCACCTATGTTGAGCTTGGATATCTCCGGCTCAACCGCAACATTCAGGATCTGGAAGATCTGCAGGACCGCGAGGAGCTGCGCGTAGCGGGTCGACTGGCTTTCGCGAAATACTGGTCTGTGTTTGGATCGGGCGTCTTCAATCTGACCGATGAGAACGAGGATCCACTTTTCGGCTCTGATGGATTCGAACCGATCCGCACACGGCTTGGCCTTGCCTATGGCGACGATTGCCTCGAGTTCGGCCTGACCTGGCGGCGCGATTACGTCACGGCCGGAGATGCCGCGCGCGGCGATACTTTTCAACTGACCTTTACATTGCGCAATCTCGGCTTCCGCTAGCGGCTGGATCAGGGGTGCAAATAGTGCGCGGCGCCCGTTGGCAGCAAGTGCAAATCCCGCTATCTGACCGGGCAAACTCAGGCAGCGTTAAGGCTGTTTTCGCCAATGGGTTTACGGGATCTGGCGCATTTTCGCGTCGCAATTGGAATACACATGTGATTTTGAACACTTTTTCGACGCGCCTGTCATCTTTGGGCCTTTCCGCGTTCGCCACCATCGGCGTTGTGTTCGCCCCTGTCGCTGCGAGCGCACAGCAAGCTGCAGCGGACAATCCGCTCGGCCTGCCTGATGAAGTCAATATGCTTGGCAACGATGATCCGAACATGCGCAAGGCCACTGCAATCGTGAACGGTCAGGTGATTACCGGCACCGATGTCGATCAGCGTGTAGCCCTCGTGCTTTCGGCCAGTCAGAACCAGATTTCTCCCGCCGAGCTCCAGCAATTGCGCGAGCGTGTGCTGCGCAATTTGATCGACGAAACTCTGCAGATACAGGAGGCCGAAGCGCAGGAAATTCCAGTCTCGCAAGACCAGATCAATCAGACCTACGCTCGTGTTGCCGCGCAGAATTTCGGGCAGGAAACGCAGAAGATGGACGAATATCTGCTGCGCATCGGTTCTTCTCCTGCCTCGCTGAAACGCCAGATCCACGGCGAGCTTGCGTGGCAGAATATACTCGGGCGCAACATTGCGCCGTTCATCAACGTCTCGGAGGAAGAAGTGAACGAGACGATGAAACGGCTCGAAGAATCTCGCGGCACGGACGAGTATCGTTTGGGCGAAATTTACATGTCGGCCACGACGGAGAACCAGCAGTCCAAGCTGCAGACAATGCAGCAGATTCTTGAACAGCTGCAGCAAGGCGGCAGCTTCCAAGCCTATGCGCGCCAGTTTTCCGAAGCCTCAACCGCGCCTGTGGGCGGCGATCTCGGATTTGTTCGCCTTGGCCAGCTGCCTGTCGAGCTGGCACAAGTCGCACAGGAAATGCAACCCGGACAGCTGGTCGGTCCCATCCCGATCCCAGGTGGCTTCTCGATCCTCTATCTGATCGACAAGCGCCAGGTGCTGATGGCTGACCCACGCGACGCTATTGTCTCGCTCAAGCAGATTTCGATCAACTTCCCGGCCGGCATTTCCGAAGAGCAGGTCGGCTCCAGGATAGAAGCCTTCACGCAAGGCGTACAGGCGATCCGTGGATGCGGTGATGCGGATGATGCAGCAGCCGCTCTCGGCGCTGATATCGTGACCAATGATCAGCTGGCAGTGCGCCAGTTGCCGGATCAGCTCCAGACGCTCGTCCTGCGCTTGCAGATCGGCCAGGTTACTCCGCCCTTCGGCTCGATCGAGGACGGTGTGCGCGTGCTGATGCTGTGTGGCCGCGACGATCCGCAGGGCGACACTGGCCCCAGTTTCGAAGAGCTGATGGCGCAGAAGGAAGACGAGCGCATCAACAAGCGCGCTCAGCGTTACCTGCGCGACCTTCGTAACGACGCCTATATCGAATATAATTGAGCCCGCTCGCGCTCTCGCTGGGTGATCCCGCCGGGATTGGTCCGGAGATCATCGCGTGCGCCTATGCCGCGAGCAAGCGCGAGAAGCTCACGCCGTTCTTTGTTGTGGGCGGTGCCGAAGTGCTGCGCGCAGCGGCAAAACAGCGCGGGATCGCGCTCGAAACGGTCCAGATCGCGGACCCTGCAGAGACGACGCGCGCTTTTGCCAGCGGCCTGCCGGTGCTGGACGGGCTTGATGGCCCTTACGAGCCGGGAGCGCCGGACAAACACGGCGCACGCCTCGCGCTAGCATCGCTGACGCAAGCGACGGAATTCACCCGCAACGGGATCGCCTCCGGCCTTGTCACCGCGCCGATTTCCAAGGCAGAGCTCGCCGAGGTTGGGTTTAGCCATCCGGGACAGACCGAATTTCTCGCCAGTGTCTGCGGAAGTCCGGAGCGCGATGCGGTAATGATGCTCGCCGGGCCAAGCCTGCGCACTGTCCCGCTGACGGTGCATTGTGCGCTCGCGGAAGTCTCGGCGCTGCTCAACCATGACCTCATCTGCCACAAGGCGCGCATCGTCGCCGCAGCATTGGCGCGCGATTTCGGCATCGAACGCCCCCGCCTCGCCTTTGCGGGGCTTAACCCTCATGCCGGTGAAGGCGGACGCTTTGGTGACGAGGAAACGCGCATTATCGAGCCTGCGATTGCGGCTCTACGCGAGGAAGGGATCGATGCGACCGGCCCTCACCCCGCCGATGCGATGTTCACCCCGCGCGCGCGGCTGCGCTATCACGCCGCTATCTGCATGTACCATGATCAGGCGCTCATCCCGCTGAAAACGCTGGAGTTTGATGAAGGCGTCAATGTGACTTTGGGCTTGCCGATCATCCGCACGAGCCCTGATCATGGCACGGCGTTCGATATCGCGGGCAAAGGTCTTGCGGACGCAGGCGCGATGATCGCCGCGATCCGGCTGGCGGGCGAATGCGCTGAACGCAGAGCAAGAGATGCCTGACTTGCCTCCCCTTCGCGAAGTCATCGCGAAGCATGGTCTGTCTGCGAGCAAGGCATTGGGGCAGAACTTCCTGTTCGACGCGCAATTGCTGGAACGGATCGCCGCGATCCCGGGCGATCTGACGGACAAAGCAGTGCTGGAGGTTGGCCCCGGCCCCGGCGGGTTGACTCGCGCCTTGCTCGCTGCAGGCGCGCGGGTGACCGCTATCGAGATGGACACGCGGTGCCTCCCTGCGCTGGCAGAACTGGCCGAGGCCTATCGGGGCAAGCTGCGGGTGATCGAAGGCGATGCAATGCAGATCGATCACGGCGAGTTGATGGGAGGCGAACCTTTCGCGGTGGTCGCGAACTTGCCTTACAATGTCGGCACCGCGCTGTTCACGGGCTGGCTAGGCGGTGAAGTCTGGCCGCCCACATGGACTTCGCTCACGCTCATGTTCCAGCAGGAGGTCGCGCAGCGGATCGCCGCGAAGCCCGGTGGTTCCGCTTTCGGACGGCTAGCCGTTCTGGCGCAGTGGCGCTCCACTGCCAAGCTTGCGATGAAGGTCCACCGCAGCGCGTTCACCCCGCCGCCCAAGGTGATGAGCGCAATTGTCCATGTGACGCCTGCCGACGCGCCCGAAGGTGTGTCCGCGCGCAAGCTGGAAGCAATTACAAAAGCCGCCTTTGGCCAGCGCCGCAAGATGCTACGCCAGAGCCTGAAGGCCATGCCTGAAGCGCTCGCTGCGCTGGAAACGCTTGGGATCGACCCGACCCGCCGCGCAGAAACGCTGAGCGTGGACGAGTTTGTGAGCATTGCAAGGGTGGTTTCGTGAGGTCCGTTTCCCCTCGCAATTTTCGTCATCCTAAATTTGTTTCAGGATAACAGCCTCCAGCGCCTCCCCCGTTGTGCTGAATCAAGTTCAGCATGACAGAAAAGGACACGACACGCACCGACATCGCCTCCATCGCGCCGGAGAGCCGAACCCATTCATCCAATACCCGGCAAGGCATGGTAGAACAGATGAACGAGTAGCGGCAACGTGATCAGCGTCGCTCCGATCGCTATCGAACTGCGCGCATTGTCAAATTGCCGCGCGTCCCATGCAGAAGCTGCGCGATAGAAGACCCAGAATGCGATGAGCACAAGCAGCGCGCTGGCGCCGAGAAAACTCGCCTCCAGCAGGCTGTCGAAATTGCGTCCACTAATGTCCAGTCCAAGCAGTCTGAAGGCAACGCCAGCTGGAATCACAAGCACCAGCGCAACGACAAGACCGCCCAGAAATGCAAACGGGCTGAGGGCGAAGAGCACCAACACGAGGAGCAAAACCAGGTAAATGTTGAGCGCTTTTTTTGTCACGATGGTCTGCCAGAAGAGACTGAGTCGCTGGATCCTTCGGCCTCAACCAGCCTTTTTCTTCAGCCGCCAGGCGTGCAGCAGCGGCTCGGTATAACCGGACGGCTGCTCGACGCCCTTGAAGATCAGGTCCTTGGCCGCACACATCGCCGCGCCGTCCGGGTTCTCCAGCAGCGGCTCATAGAACGGATCGCCCGCATTCTGCGCGTCGACCTTGGCCGCCATGCGATTCAGTGAATCCAGCACTTGCCCGCGGGTCACTACACCGTGCAGCAGCCAATTTGCCAGATGCTGAGAGCTGATCCGCAAGGTCGCGCGGTCTTCCATCAGGCCGACATCGTTGATGTCCGGAACCTTGGAACAGCCGACACCCTGGTCGATCCAGCGCACAACATAGCCGAGCAGGCCCTGGCAATTGTTGTCTAGCTCTGCGGTCAGTTCTTCCTCCGACCAGTTGGTGCCTTGCGCCAAGGGAATGTTGAGCAGCTTGTCGAGGCCCGGCACATCGCCCAGCCCCTGCTGATGCTCAAACACGTTTTCCTGATGGTAATGCAGAGCATGGAGCGTCGCTGCCGTGGGTGACGGCACCCATGCGGTGTTCGCCCCGGCGCGCAGATGGCCGATCTTCTCCTTCATCATCTGCCCCATCAGGTCAGGCGCGGCCCACATGCCCTTGCCGATCTGTGCCTTGCCGGACAGGCCATGGCGCAGGCCAATCCCGACATTGCGCGCCTCATACGCGGCGAGCCATTCGCTGGTCTTCATCTCCGCCTTGCGGATCATTGGGCCAGCCTGCATCGAGGTGTGAATTTCATCGCCGGTCCGGTCGAGGAAGCCAGTGTTGATGAAGACGATGCGGTCCTTCACCGCTTCAATACACGCGCCAAGGTTGGCCGACGTGCGGCGCTCCTCATCCATCACGCCGACCTTGATCGTGTGGCGCGGAAGGCCAAGCAAGTCCTCCACCGCGTTGAACAGATCGTTCGTGAAAGCGCATTCTTCCGGCCCGTGCATCTTGGGCTTCACTATATAGATGCTGCCGTGGCGGCTGTTGCCGTATTTGGCATGGCCTTCCACATCGAGCGCGCCGATGGCCGAAGTAAACACCGCGTCCATGATGCCTTCGGGCACTTCGCCGCCATCGGCCAGGGCGATCGCGGGGTTGGTCATAAGATGGCCGACATTGCGCACGAACAGCAGGCTGCGGCCCATCAGGCTGTGCTCGCTGCCATCGGGCGCAGTGTAATGCTTGTCATCTGCCAGCTTGCGGGTCAGCGTCTTGCCGCCCTTCTCGAAACTTTCTTCAAGATCGCCGCGGATCACACCAAGCCAGTTGGTGTAAGCGAGCAGTTTGTCCTCGCCATCGACTGCCGCGACAGAATCCTCGCAATCGCAAATCGTGGTCAGCGCGCTCTCGCAAATGATATCCGCGATGCCCGCCTTGTCCGTTCTGCCAATCGGATGTTCACGGTCGAACACAACTTCAATATGCAAGCCGTTGTTCTTGAAAAGCAGGCCGTTCTCGGTCTTGCCAACATACTGGCTCTCGTCCTGAAGCTTGCCGTCGTGGTCGCCCGTGATATCGGCCCAGCTCTGATCCACCAACGGCAATGCCTGATCCAGAAACTCGCGCCCACGCTTGATCACCGCAGCCCCGCGCTGCTCGTCATAGCCGCCTGGCCGTGCAGGCGGCGCATCAAGCGCGTCGGTGCCGTAGAAGGCATCGTAAAGGCTGCCCCAGCGCGCGTTGGCAGCATTCAGCAGGAAGCGCGCATTGAGCACCGGCACAACCAGCTGCGGCCCGGCCATGGTCGCGATTTCCGGATCCACATTCTGCGTCCCGATCTGGAAATCTGACGGCTCCGGCACGAGATAACCGATCTCGCGCAGGAAGGCCTGATATTCGTTCTGGTCGAGCGGCTTGCCACGCCGTTCCTTGTGCCACGAATCGATTTTCGCCTGAAGATCATCGCGCTTTTCAAGTAGCGCGCGATTGCGCGGCGCAAAGTCTGCGAGCAGCTTCGCAAAGCCAGTCCAGAACGCGCCCACATCGCGGCCCAAAGGCGACAGAACTTCGTTTTCGAGGAACTCGGCCAGCGGTGCATCAATCTGAATGCCGGCGCGGTCGGTTTTCGTGGTCATAGGTCCTCTAACTCCATTTGTCCCATCTGGGATTCGTGTCTGCGATAGCTGACCTGGGGAGGAGGACAAGCGCCCTATGGCCAACCATCGAGCCAAATGCAACGCTCGACAGTCCAGAACCCAAAACGCGGGGTTGGTAAAGCCCTTGCGCACCGCTACAGGTGGTTGCCAATGAAACCGGATTTCCTTTCAACGATCAATCAGGACGCCATGCTGGCTCAGGTGCAGCAATGGTGCGCGATCAACACCGGCACTGCCAATCTTGCAGGGCTGGCGGAGCAAGCGGGCGTGCTGGCGGATGCGTTTTCGAGCCTGCCCGGCGAGGTTGATCTGGTCGATCCCGCTCCCGTCACAGCCATCGCAGCTGACGGAAGCGAGTTCGAGAAGCCGCATGGCCAGCACCTGGTCTTGCGTGTCCGCCCGCAAGCGAACCGCCGCATCTTGCTCACCGGTCACATGGACACGGTCTTCCCCAAGGATCACAGCTTTCAGGATCAAACCTGGCTGGACGACGAGGTGCTGAACGGTCCCGGCGTTGCGGATATGAAAGGCGGGATTGCAGTTATCCTTCATGCCCTCACCGCGTTTGAGAAGTCACCCGCAGCATCTTCGCTCGGCTATGATGTGATGCTCAATTCGGACGAGGAAACCGGCTCGCTTGCAAGCGCCGCGTTGATCGAACAGCTCGCCGCCGGAAAGCTCGCTGCACTCACTTACGAGCCTGCGGCCTTGCCCGATGGCACGTTCGCCCATGCGCGCGGCGGCAGCGGCAATTACTCGGTGATCGTCACGGGGCAGTCCGCCCACGCCGGGCGCAACCCGGAGGACGGGCGCAATGCAGTGGTGGCAGCGGCAGACCTCGCAGTCCGTCTCAAGGCCATGCAAACGCCGGACATCAGCATCAACCCGGCCAAGATCGAAGGCGGAGCGGCAAACAATGTGGTGCCCGATCACGCCGTGCTGCGGTTCAACATTCGCCCCAAGGCCCCAGAGGCTGCAGAAGGATTTGAAACGCAACTGCGCGAGGCCATCGCTGCGATTGAAGCCGATCATGGGGTGTCGTTGCACTTGCATGGCGGTGTCACCCGCCCGCCCAAGCCAGTGGACGAGAAGGCGCAACGCCTGTTCGATCTGGTGAAGTCCTGCGGGGCAGAGCTTGGCGAGGATATTCGCTGGCAATCCAGCGGCGGTGTTTGCGACGGCAACAATATTGCGGCATGCGGCGTACCGGTGGTCGATACGATGGGGGTCCGCGGGGGCTCGATCCACAGCCCGCAGGAATTCCTGATCGTGCCGAGCCTGTCAGAACGTGCGAGACTCTCCGCACTTGTCATTCACCGCATCGCCGAGGGAGAGATGCATTGAGTTTTCGCCCATGAGTTTTCGCCTGCGAGCCGCGCGCGCATCCGATCTTGAACCGCTATACGAGATGGCAAAGCTGACCGGCGGCGGTTTCACGAACCTGCCGGCCGACCGCGCAGCGCTCAGTGGCAAGCTCGAGCGCGCAGAAAGCGCGTTTGCGAATGAAGGCGAGGAACTGGTCGATGAACAGTTCGTGCTCGTCCTCGAAAATGCAGAAACAGGAGCGATCCGCGGGACGTGCCAGTTGATGACGAAGGTTGGGCAACGCTGGCCATTCTATTCCTATCGTCTCAACACGCTGACGCAGTATTCCAAGGAACTCGACCGCACCGTGCGCGCCGAACTGCTGAGCCTCGTCACCGATCTGGAAGGCTCGAGCGAAGTCGGGGGGCTGTTCCTGCATCCCAATGAACGCGCCGGCGGGCTTGGCCTGCTCCTCGCCCGCAGCCGCTACCTCTTCATTGCCATGCATCGTTCCCGCTTTGCTGACCGCTTGCTCGCTGAGCTGCGCGGGATCATCGATGAGCGTGGCGGTTCTCCCTTCTGGGACGGTGTTGCAGGACGATTCTTCGGGATGAGCTTTCAGGACGCGGACTATTTCAACGCGATCAACGGCAACCAGTTCATCGCGGATCTGATGCCCAAACATCCGGTCTATATCGCAATGCTCGATGATGATGCGCGCAGCGTGATCGGAGTGCCGCACCCTACTGGCCGCGCCGCGATGAGGATGCTGGAAAACGAAGGTTTCCGCTTCGATGGCTATGTCGACATATTCGACGGCGGCCCGACGATGGTCGCTCACACGGATGCGGTGAAGAGCGTAACAGAATCGGTCGAGCACAAGGTGTCCGCGATCGATCTGGAGGAAGGCGAACGTGCGATCCTCGCTTGCGGCAAGATGTCAAAATTTCGCGCCTGCTATGGCGCGCGCAGCGTGGCTGAAGACGGTACGATCGCCATCAATTCTGCCGCGGCTGACCTGCTGGACGTCAAAGTGGGCGACGCTGTATGGAGCGTGCCGCGATGACCAGCCTCGTGGAAGTGAATTTCGACGGGATCGTGGGGCCGAGCCACAATTATGCCGGTCTCAGCCTCGGCAATGTAGCAAGCGCCAAGCACCAGGGCCAGACGAGTTATCCGCGCGCTGCGGCTTTGCAGGGGCTTGCCAAGATGCGCGGCAATCTTGCGCGGTTCGGCCATCAAGGCTTCCTGCTGCCCTTGCCTCGCCCGAACACCGATCTGCTCGATCAGCTGGGCCCCGGTGCCCAGGACAACCCTGCGCTTCTCGCAGCGGCATATTCTGCCAGCAGCATGTGGACCGCCAATGCTGCGACGGTCAGCCCCGCGCCTGACACTGCGGATGGCAGGTGTCACCTGACGCCCGCGAACCTCGTCACCATGCTCCACCGTGCGCAGGAATGGCCGGATACCAAACGGATGCTGGACCTTGCCTTTGCAGACAGCGCGCACTTCACCGTGCATGATCCGGTCCCGCCAACCTTCGGCGACGAAGGTGCGGCGAATCATATGCGGCTGTGCGCTTCGCATGATGACTCAGGTGTTGAAGTATTTGTTTATGGTCGCAGCCTTGCGGAACGCGGCGGGGGTAAGTTCCCTGCACGCCAGCATATCGAAGCAAGTCGAGCCGTTGCGCGGCTTCATGGACTCGATCCGGCGCGTACGGTCTTTATCGAGCAGAACCCGGTTGCGATCGATGCCGGCGCCTTTCACAATGACGTGGTCGCGGTGGCCAATGGCGATACGATCTTCGCGCACGAACTTGCCTTTGCTGACCGGCAAGGCGCTTACGACGCGATGCGCAAGGCCTTCCCGGCGCTGCAGGTGGTCGAAGTGCCAGACAGCGCGGTGAGCCTGGCCGACGCGATCACAAGCTATCTCTTCAATGCGCAGCTTGTTACACGCCCGGTTGGCGGGATGGCGCTGGTCGTGCCGGAGGAATGCCGCGAGAATGCCCGCGTCTGGAGCTATCTGGAAGGCATGCTCGCAGGCAATGGACCGATCCGCGAGGTCGTGCCGGTCGATGTGCGCGAGTCCATGGCGAATGGCGGAGGGCCTGCTTGCCTGAGGCTGCGGGTCGTGTGCGATCCGGCGACGGTCGATCCGCGTTTCCTGCTGACGGAGGCGAAGGCCGATGCGATGGAAGCTATCATCGCTCGCGAATGGCCCGAGCAGATAGACCCTGCAGACCTTGGCAAGTCCTCGCTCGATAATGCCATTCGCACAGCACGTTATGCACTGCTCGAAACGCTTGGCCTCACAGAACTAGGTTAACGCGCTGGACACCACGTCGGCGCAGTTTACACTTGTCTTCTCGTTAACCTTCAAACCCCGCAGAAAACCGTTGCTGGCATGGGGTTTGCAAGGAAACTCGTTAACGAAAGGGCGAGTATGCTGCGCAAGATTGGTCGGCTGTTTGTGATCAAGACCCGCTGGGAAGCATATCTAATCATATACGCGCTGGCTCTGGGCGCGATGACCCGCGGCGCACATTACACGGTCGAATATCCCGGCGTTGGCGGCTGGATGCTGTTTGCTTGTACCGCAGGCGCGGTGTTCCTTGGCGGCGCGAAGATCCTCGATTGCCTGCGTTATGAGCAGGAAGCGAGAGAGCGCAAAGCGGCTGAAGGGATACAAGCCGAAAGCTAAGCCGGGAACGCACTTGTCCTGCTCGGCGTTCGCTTTCCATCATGAGCATGCACGAGATCAAGCTTGAGGCTGTCACCGCGACTGAAACCAATTTCGCTCCGTTCGGCAGACTCATCCGCCCTGACGAGAGCGCGGGGCGCGGGACCAAATTCTACAACGATGCCGTGGCAGTGTGGGACATTCCCGGCATGGTCACGGATGCTGATGCGACAATCTCCGTCGCGCGCGCGCACTCTCGCCCAATGAGCGTGATCTGGATGGAGCGGCACTTCAAGCACACGCAAGTCTTCATGCCGGTCAATGGTGAGCCGTTTCACCTGGTTGTCGCGCCGCCAAACGACAAGCACGTGCCCGACATCGACGACGTTCGCGCCTTCACCTTCGATGGCAAGGCAGGCGTCATGCTGAATCTGGGCACCTGGCACGAGTTTCCCTTCGCGATCGATCGCGCAGCTGACATCGCAGTGTTCTTGCGGCGCGAGACCAACGCCAACCTCGAAGCGTTCGAGAACGGCGAGGCGATCGGCGGCGACCTCGAAAAGCGCAATATCCAGACGCGGCTCGGCGTGGAGTTTGTGATCTGACTTAACTCTCGGTCACTTCGACGAGAATTGCGTTAGATCGAGCCGAAAATCGTGTTGAGCGAGAACCGGCGCGTAGCGACCATCTGAGGTCGTGTGCACCGGAAGCGCAGTGAAGTGCGATGTGCAGGCCGATATGGCGCAATTCGCTCGAAGTGAAGGTGGGGGATTCTGTTGCTAGACTCCCCAGAGTCCTTGTTTTCGGGGCGAGGACCGATTCACTTCCGGCTCGCGAGGCACACTCAATCTGACGAGAGTGGGGCGGTTCTGTTGCTAGGCCCGCCCCGAGCCCCCGGTATCCGCTTCTGTTGCCCGGTGGGTCCAACCGCGCTTTAGCTTTGTAAATTCAGGCCGTTAGGCCGTCACATTACGCTGCAAGAGCGAGTGCTTCGTTATCGTTTGCACTTATGAGTTTTGAACAGTTTTACGGGTTACTCAGCCCGGGCAAAAACACTGTCTTTCAACACAGGTCGATCCTAGTTCGGCCCCGTCATGAGGCCCGGAATTCGCGTTCAAAAACCGGGCTTTATGGTGGAGCCGCCGGGTACTGCCCCCGGGTCCCTTGCATCTATTACACAGCGCAATTTATCGCCATATCCCGCAAAAACGGGCAGGACCTATATAGGCCCCGCCCGCTTAATGTGAAGTGTATGATGTGTTGAGCGGACCGAGAGGCCCATCTCTCCTATTTCTTCAAGGCGTCGCGGATTTCCTGGAGCAGCTCGATCTCAGTCGGACCTGCAGGCTCGGCCGGTGCTTCTTCCTTCTTCTCAAACTGCGCGGTCACCTTGTTGGCATAGCGTACCAACAGGAAGATAATGAACGCAAGGATCACGAAATTGATGATTGCGGTGATCAGCGCGCCATAGCCAATCATCGCAGCACCCGCCTCTTTCAGCGCGGCATAATCGCTGGTCGAGCCTTCGTAGCCATCAGGCGTTCTGAGCAGGATAAAATAGTTCGAAAAGTCCGCCCCACCAAAGATGAAACCGACGATCGGCATGATGACTTCTTCTGTCAGCGACGTGACGATCGTGCCGAACGCGCCAGCGATGATAACCGCGACCGCCAGTTCCAGCACATTGCCCTTGGCGATAAACTCCTTGAATTCTGTAAGCATTAATCCCTCGCTCTTTTCCCGAATTGCGGCACACAATTACACTGAGCATCGGACTTGCCAAGGCTTTCAGCGCCTTGAATATCCACAAGGGTGACCTATACTGGTAACACAGGTGCCCGTCAGGGCATGGCAACTCTTGAGAGGAATTGGTCTATGTTTACCGCTTTCCGCCGCCTTGCTCTGATTGCGGGTGCTTCGCTTATCCTGTCTGCCTGCGGGATCAACTCGGTTCCTGCTGCCGAAGAGAATGCCAAGGCAAAGTGGGCCGATGTCGAAGCGCAATTCCAGCGCCGCGCGAATCTCATTCCAAACCTTGTTGAAGTAACCCAGGGCGCGGCTGAAAATGAGCGCGCGATCCTTACTGAAGTGACCGAAGCGCGCGCGAGGGCGACCAGCGTCAACATCACTGCAGACGATCTCGGCGATGCTGACAAGATGGCAGAGTATGCCGCTGCGCAGGGGCAATTGAGCCAGGGGCTTGGACGTCTTCTTGCGAGCTTTGAAGCGTATCCGCAGATCCAGTCCAACCAGAACTATCTTGCTCTGCAAAGCCAGCTCGAAGGCACGGAAAATCGCATCGCCGTCGCGATCCGCGACTACAATGAGGCCGTGCGTCAGTACAACACAACGATCCGCACCTTCCCGGACACCATTGGTGCGAACATCATCCATGGCGCGGAGCCGCTCGAGCCCTATACCTCGGTCACAGAAGGCGCTGAAGCAGCACCGCAGATCGACATGACGTCGAATTGACGGGCGTGACTCGCTCTATTCTCGCTTGTTTCTGCGCGCTGTTCCTTTCCGGGGCTTGCGCCGCTGAGCAACCACCCGAACCTGTACCCTTCCTTGAGCTTACCGGGCGAGTGATTGATGCAGCAGAGGTTTTGGAACCAGAAAACGAAGCTGCTTTGACACAGTCACTAGCTCAGCTGGAAACGGATACGCTCGTCCAGCTCGTGGTTGTCACAACCCCAGACCTCCTCGGTTACGACATATCAGACTATTCAAGAATGCTCGGAAATGCATGGGGCATCGGAGATGCAGAGCGGAATGATGGTTTGTTGATCGTCGTCGCACCCAACGAACGCAAAGTGCGTATCCAAGTTGGGCTGGGGCTTGAGAGCACGGTCACAGACGAGGAGGCCCGCAAGATAATCGAGACCGGTATTCTTCCTGCCTTTGGTCGCGGTGATTACTCTGCGGGAATTTCCGAAGGTGTCGAAAGACTTCTAGTGGAAGTGTCTCAACCAGAACTCAGGGAGGCTGCGTGACTCGCTTCTTAGCCCTCGCCGCAGCCTTTGCGGCGCTGCTCGCAACCCCGCTTGCAGCGCAGGACTTTCCTGCGCTGAACGGACAGCGAGTGGTCGATGAGGCGGATTTGCTATCGCCTGCGCAAGAAGCGGAGCTGAGTGCAAAGCTGGAAGCACTGGAAACACAATCCCAACGCCAACTGGTGATCGCAACCATCCCTGACCTGCAGGGGTATGACATTTCGGACTATGGCTACCAGCTTGGCCGGGAATGGGGCATCGGCGATGCTGAGCGCAACGATGGCGCGCTCCTTATCGTTGCGCCGAACGAGCGCAAGGTGCGGATTGAAGTCGGCTACGGCCTAGAAGGTTACCTCACCGATGCGCTGTCCTCGATCATCATTCAGAACGACATTCTGCCACGTTTTCGCGATGGTGACTTTGCCGGCGGTATAACAGCCGGCGCTGACCGTATCATCACGCAGCTCGAGCTTCCCGAGGATCAGGCCCGTGCTATTGCTCAAGACGCTGGCAAGAAACGCAGCAGCGACAGCGGCTTCCCGTTCGGCGCACTGTTCTGGTTCGCGATCATATTCTTCTTCTTCATCCTGCCCATGCTGAGAGGACGCAGGCGTCGGCGCCGCTATCGCGGGCGCGGACGCGACTTCGGCGATACCGTAGGCGACATTATCCTGTGGGAAGTGGGCTCTGCCATCGTGCGCGGCGCGCTGTCGGGCGGCGATGACTGGGGCGGCGGAGGCGGCTTTGGAGGTGGCGGCGGTTTCGGCGGCGGATTCTCTGGCGGCGGCGGCAGTTTCGGGGGCGGCGGCGCCTCGGGAGGTTGGTAAATGGGACGCTATCTCAACGCTGAGCAGCACAAGATCGTATCAGACGCGGTCGCTGCCGCAGAGCTTAACACAAGCGGCGAAATCGTTACCGTGCTGGCCGACCGCAGCGACGGATACACCGATGTTGCGCTGGTATGGGCGGCCACAGCCTCATTCACCGTGATGAGCGTGTTCGCGCTGTTCCCGCAGCGCTTCCTGGATCTGTGGGATTCCTTGGTGGTTGGCCCCATCTTTGGCGGGTGGGGACATGAATGGACCACAGGGCAGCTTGCGAGCATGACCATTGCGCTTGGCTTGATCGCGTTCGTTGTAACCTGGGCTGCGCAGCTTTGGCAGCCACTCAAATTTGCACTCATCCCCGCGCCGGTGAAGTCTTCGCGCGCGCATGATGCAGCCATCACCCATTTCAAGGTGGGCGCAGAACGCCGCACGCATGGCCGCACCGGCGTGCTGCTTTACCTCTCCATGCAGGAACACCGCGCGGAAATCGTCGCGGATGAACCCATCGCAGAGAAGGTCAATGCCGAAGTCTGGGGTCAGGCGATGGCGGACATGTTGGAGCACATCAGGCGCGGAGAGATCGCGGAAGGTCTTGCGGCAGGCGCGCGGGATGTCGGCGAGGTCCTGGCGGAACACTTCCCCCGAGATGAAGACGATCAGAATGAGTTGCCCGACCGCCTGATCGAAGTCTAAGCCCCTCCCCCATGACCGATCCAGACGCAAGCAAGCCAGAGGAGATCCGCTGGCAAGGCAAATTCATCACCGCCAAGACGCGCGGCCGCTGGGAATATGTCGCACGCGCACGCGGCATCCGCGCCGCTGCGATCATCGCGATAGACACCGATCCCGATGGGACGCGCTGCGTGATCCTGGTGGAGCAATACCGCGTCCCGCTCGGCAGGGTCTGTCTTGAAATTCCCGCAGGCCTCATCGGCGATGATGACGGTTTGCAAGGCGAGCGCGCAGAGGATGCCGCCATGCGCGAACTCGAGGAAGAGACCGGATACCGCGCTGAGCGGATGGAAAATTTGGGCGAGTATTACTCTTCACCTGGCATGGTCTCGGAAAGCTTCACCCTGCTGCGCGCGCATGGTTTGACCAAAGTCAGCGAAGGCGGGGGGACAGCCAGCGAGAACATCACAGTCCACCGTGTTCCGCTGCAATCGTTGCCGCAATTCGTTGCGGATTGGCGCGCCAAGGGCCACGGAGTCGATGTACGGATCGCCATGCTTCTGGCGCCGGGATTTTTGGAAGAGGATTGAGATTATGGCAGCCAAGGGAAAAGGACGCGTCGACGGCAAGCTCGCATTGGTAACGGGCGCAGCACAGGGGCTTGGCCGGGCGCATTGCACGCTTTTGGCGCAGGAAGGCGCGCGCGTGCTCTGCACAGATATCAACGGCGAAGGCGCAGCTGAAACCGCAGAGCTGATCAACGCGTCACTTGGCGAAGGAACGGCCTATGCGATCCAGCACGATGTCACTGACCCTTTGGCATGGGAAGCTGGGGTCGAGGCAGCGCGCGAGAACCTGGGCGGACTCAACGTGCTCGTCAACAATGCGGGGATCGGGGTTGCAGGCAATATCGAGACCTGTGACTTCGAGGATTGGAAGCGGTGTTTCTCCATAAACGTGGATTCAATCTTCCACGGCTGTCAGAAGGCACTGCCGCTGATGCGTGAGCATGCGCCGGGCTCGATTATCAATATCAGCTCGATCGCAGGCCTGATCGCCAGCGACACGATGCCGGCCTACAATGCCTCAAAGGCGGCTGTGTGGATGTTGTCGAAGTCGATCGCGCTGCACTGCGCGAAGAAGAACATGCAGATCCGTTGCAATTCGGTTCACCCGACCTTTGTCGATACCCCGATTCTCGACGGGACGGCAAAGCATGCGAATCTTGAAAAAGATGTTCTTCTGGACAAGCTGGCGCGTCAGATCCCGCTGAAATTCGTGGGTGAGCCCAACGATATTGCCAATGCCGTACTCTACCTTGCGAGCGACGAGAGCCGGTTCATGACCGGCGCTGAGCTCAAGCTCGATGGCGGCATCTCAGCAATGTGAGGGCTCCCTCTACCTGAGGGAGCCCGTCAGTCTGCGATGAGCGCAATAGCGCCGTAGACCAGTGCAGCTGTGCCGAGGCTGACAAATGCGCCGACGACAAAGCCAATGCGAATCCAGATCGGGTCGATGCCGGTGTAGTTGGCAATGCCTCCACAAACGCCAAAGATCTTGCCGTAGGTCTTGTCGAGACGGAAGGCTGGGCTGCCGCCATTGCCAGTGGGTTTGATCGGTGAATTGTTCATGCGAAGAACTCCAGTCCGGGAGTTGCCGGGATAATGGTGGTTGCGAATACGGCGGCAGACAAGGCAAGCGCGCTGACTGCTGCGAAAAGACGAGAAGCGGTTTCAGAATTGAACATGGTCGGGGGTACCTTGGTTCTTGGGTTGTCAGATCAGGCGATCAAGCCACCGGGGCTTGCCGGTACGATTGCCATTGCGAAGAAGACGGCAGACATTGCGACAGAGAAGACTGCTGCGAATGCCTTGCTTCCGGTTTCAGAGCTTGCGAACATGGTGATATTTCCTTTCATCAGAGTGTTGGTTTCTTGCTTGCGGGCCAATCCCGCTTGATGCCTATGGTTATGCACGGGCCGTGCCAAAATCACCAAACTCATATTTTCCAGATACTTAGCGATCTTCCCAGATAAACCACAGATTAATGAAAGCCAACATTCAGCATTTTTCACCATAAATCAGGATTGCGGATTTCGCGGGACATGGGCATGGCCAATAAGCCGCTTGCTGCTAGGAGCTTTGCGGCATGGCGCTCGATCGGATCTCCCTCCTGCATTACCGCAATCATCGCGAAACGGCGCTTGATGGTACGGCGCATTTCAACCTGCTTGTGGGCGAGAACGGCGCGGGCAAGACCAACATTCTCGAGGCGCTTTCGCTGCTCTCGCCCGGGCGCGGTCTGAGACGTGCAGCACTGACGGAAATCGCCGGGCCCGGCGGCGGCGGCGGATTCACCGTGGGAGCAAGCCTTAGAGAGCAAGGTCATGAAAGCGCGCGGCTTGGCACCTATGTCGAGGCCGAACGCCCCACCCGCCGTATGGTCCGCATCAACGGCGCAGAGGCAAGCGCGGCGAACCTTGCTGAGTGGCTGGCGATTGGCTGGCTCACGCCGTCCATGGATGGTCTCTTCACCGACAGTGCGGGCGCGCGGCGGCGCTTCCTGGACCGGATGACGCTGGCAATCCGGCCAAGCCATGCGCGCCATGTATCGCGATACGAAACAGCTCTGCGCGAGCGCAACAAGCTGCTCGAGCAGAACCGTTCAGGCGATGCGACCTGGCTCGATGCACTGGAAGGGCAAGCGGGCGAGCATGGCGCTGCCGTGACTGACGGACGCCGCGCCTTGATCGCAGCGCTGAGCGATGAACTTTCCGCCCTGCCCGATGCGCCGTTTGCAAAGCCTGTGCTGGCCTATCGCGCGGGCGGTCCGGATGAACCGGCAGCCCTTGCCCGCGCGCTCCACGCAAACCGCGCGAAAGACCGGGCAGCTGGACGCGCGCTCACCGGCCCTCAGCGCGACGAGTTGGAGGTGGTGATGGCGGGTTCAGGTCAGCCTGCAGCGTCCTGCTCCACGGGCGAGCAGAAAGCGATGCTGATCGCGATTACCCTCGCCCACTCGGTCCTGACCGTCGCAGGGCGTCCGGGTGTGCTGCTTCTGGATGAAGTCGCCGCGCATCTCGATCCGGTTCGTCGCAACGCGCTGTTTGACCGTTTGCGCGCAGGCAAGGCGCAAGTCTGGCTCACCGGCACGGAAGCCGCGCCATTCGAGAATATTCTTGAAGAGGCATCGGTGTGGCGCGTCTCTGACGGCACGGTCGAGCGTTTGTAGGCTCTACTCGACACTCTCCGGCAAGGCACTGACGACTGTTTCCAGCGTCGCTTCCACCAGCCGCTCAATTCCGTCTTCGGTTGGGTGAATCCGGTCAGACTGGAACAGCGAGGGATCCTGATAGATCGCCTCAAGGAAAAAAGGATACAGATCAACACCATATTTCTTAGCGAGCTCGCCATACATACCATCGAATGCTGCCTGATATTCAGGCCCGTAATTGGGTGGCGCACGCATCCCCATCAGCAGCACGTCGATATCGCGCGATTGCAGCTCCTCGATCATCGCGGCCAGGTTTTCACGACTTTGCTCTGGAGAGAGGCCCCGCAGCAGATCGTTTCCACCGAGTTCCACAATCGCCAGGTCTGGCTTGGTCTCCTGCTCATCCAATGCAAAGGCCAGCCGCTGTCGTCCTGCAGCGGTTGTGTCGCCTGATACACCCGCATTATAGACCTGCGCATTGATCCCTTGCGCACGCAAGGCCCGTTGCAGCTTTGCAGGGTAGCTATCCTCTGGCGCGACATTGTAACCCGCAAACAGGCTGTTACCGAAAGCCAGGATGCGCTTTTCCGGTCCCATCACGGGAACCTCTGGCAGATCAGAATCGTTCGTACCTGAACGCTCTGCAGCACCTGCCTCTCCGGGCGCGCTGTCCGGGGCATTGGATCCACACGCGGTAAGGGATAGAGCCAGCGCTCCACTGAGGATTATCGACCAAAGCCTGTTTTGCATCTGCGAGCCTCGTTTCGCCGTAGCTTGAGGGTGACTAATCTGTTCAATCCCCCCCGCCCTATGACATTTGGATATTGTGACAAGTCCTGAACTCGCCATTCGTGCCCGAAACCTCACCCTGACGCTCGGCAGCGCTGCTGCTCCAGTGGAAGTCTTGCGCGGTATCGACCTCGACATCGCCAAGGGAGAGATCGTCGCGCTGCTTGGCCCATCCGGCTCCGGCAAGAGCTCGCTGATGTCAGTGCTGTCCGGCCTTGAACGCGCTGATAGCGGCGATCTGACTGTCGCGGGTGCGGACTTTGCCGGGATGGACGAGGATGGGCTCGCCTATGCTCGTCGCGGACGAATAGGGATCGTGCTGCAATCCTTCCACTTGCTCCCAACGATGACGGCGCTGGAAAATGTGACCACCCCGATGGAATTGGCTGGCGCCCGCGACGTGCGCGCGCGCGCTGGTGAGGAGTTGGCAGCCGTTGGTCTGGGCCACCGTCTGCATCACTACCCTACCCAGCTTTCCGGCGGCGAACAGCAGCGCGTGGCCATCGCGCGCGCGATTGCTCCGGGGCCAGAACTGATCTTCGCAGACGAGCCCACCGGCAATCTCGACACAGCCACTGGTCATGAGATCATCGAGCTGCTGTTCGGGCGCTGCAAGGAGAGCGGCGCAACCTTGCTTGTCATAACCCACGATCCGGAACTGGCAGAGCGGTGCGGACGCGTGCTGACCATGGCCGACGGGCAAATCGTGTCAGACACTGCCGCCGCCAGCTCTACTGCAGCCAACGCGGCCTGACGCCGTGAGCGAAGCTACTCTCTCGTGGAGCGCCGCCTGGCGCATTGCCAGGCGGGACCTCAACGCACGTTTTCGCGGACTGCGACTGCTGCTGGTTTGTATCTTCCTTGGCACGGCAGCCCTTGCAGCGATCGGTTCGCTCACGGCTGCGATTGAACGCGAGCTCTCTGACAGGGGACAGGAGCTGCTTGGCGGCGATCTTGAGGTCGAAGTCTGGCAGCGCCCGCTCAACGATGAAGAGATGCAGGCGCTGGAGGCGCTGGGCCGGGTTTCGTCTGGTACGCGGATGCAGGCCATGGCAACGACCGATGAAGGCGCCGCGCCGATCGAGCTCAAGGCCATCGACGATCAATGGCCGCTCTATGGCGTCCTGGCGCTCGCTGATGGTCGAAAGGTCGGCGCCCCCGCCCCCGGCGATGCCTGGGTCGCGCAAGGCGCGCTTGACCGACTTGGGATCGGGGTCGGCGATACATTCCGCGTCGGAACTGTCGATTTGACCGTAGCGGGCGTGATCGGCAATGAGCCGGACCGCCTGTCGGAAGGCTTCCAGCTCGGACCGACGGTCATCGTGCGCGACGAGGTGCCTGCACGAGCGGGGCTACTTGCGCCAGGATCGCTTTATGAAAGCAAGGTCAGGGTTGCCTTTGACAACCCTTCGCAGGACCCTTCCGAAGTCGAAGAGGCGCTGGAGGAGCAATTCCCCGAAGCAGGTCTCGACACCCGCACGCGTGACCGCGCGTCACCGGGGGCAGACCGCTTCGTGCGGCAGATGAGCGACTTCCTGACATTGGTTGGCCTTGCCGCGCTGGTGATCGCGGGGATCGGGATTGGCGGCGGCGTTGCCTCCTATCTCGAGGCTCGCCGCAACAGTATTGCCACGCTGAAGGTCCTGGGCGCGAAAAGCGGCGACATCGTTCGGATCTATTCCTTGCAGATCGCGGCCGCCGCCGCGGTTGGGACAATCGCCGGACTGCTGGTGGGCATTGCGGTTACTCCGGTTCTTGCGGTGGCACTGGAAGGTTTGCTGCCGGTTGAGCGCGGAGTGGTGATCGAGGTCGGCCCGCTGGTGCTCGCCGCTACATACGGCCTGCTGGTCGCCTTTGCATTCGCCGCGACACCTTTGCTGCGCGCGCGGAGCTTCCCTGCCATGGCGCTGATGCGGGCCCGGGTCGCCCCGCTCGGCCGGGACAAACGTGCACTCGCCTGGACGCTTGCCGGGATCGGCGCGATTTGTGCCCTCGCCTTGCTGACGACCGCCGATGTGCGTCTTTCCGCGGGTTTCCTCATAGGAGCGGCCTTTGCGCTGGCTCTGCTTGCCGCCATCGGTTTCGCGATCCGGGATCTCGCCAAGCGAATGCCGCGCTCAAGCAACCCCTTGCTGCGTAACGCACTGGCGAACCTGCACCGGCCTGGAGCACCCACCGGCGCGCTTGTCACCGCGCTTGGCTTCGGCCTCGCATCCTTCGTGCTGCTGGCCGCTGTCCAAAGCTCCATCAACGGCAACATCCAACAGACTGTCCCGCGCGAGGCGCCGGACTACTTTGTCCTTGATGTACCCGTGAACCGCGAAGGCGAATTCCGCGAACTTGTGGCAGAAAAGCTGCCCGAGGCTGATATTCGTACCGTACCGACTTTGCGCGGCGCCGTGCTCGCCTATGGCCCGCGTGAGAATATGCAGCGCGTCTCCGAGCTGGAGGAAATTCCGCAGAATGCCTGGGCCCTACGCGGCGAGCGCGGCCTGACCTATGCCGATGAACTACCGGTGGGCAATGTGTTGACCGAAGGCGAGTGGTGGCCTGCCGATCATGACGGAGAGCCGCTGGTTTCGCTCGACGCAGACTTTGCTGCGGCCGCAGACATTGCCATTGGCGACTATCTCACCGTGGGTGTGCTCGGCGTCGAGCGGACCGCGCGGGTCGCGAACCTGCGCCGGATCGACTGGGAAAGCATGGGCTTCAACTACGTCTTCGTGTTTAGCCGTAATGCACTGGCAGACGCACCGCACAATCTTGCGGCTACCATTGAACTGGCTCCGGGGGCCGAGGACCGGACCTTGCTGCGCGATCTGGTTCGCGCTTTCCCGTCCAGCTCTGTCATAGAGGTGGGCGAAGTGCTGAAGGAAGCACGCACGATCCTCGAGCAGGTTTCGCTCGCGACGCTCGCGGCGGCATCGGTCGCCGTCCTGGCGGGCCTTGCGGTGCTGCTGGGGGCGATAGCCGCAGCGCGCGCCTCGCGCATCTATGATACCGTAATCCTGCGCGTGCTGGGCGCGAGCAGGAAGCAGGTACTGCTGATGCAATTGCTGGAATACGGGCTGCTCGCCTTGCTGCTGGCTGGGGTGGCGCTGGGTCTGGGAACGCTGCTTGCATGGGTGATCGTCACGCAGCTGTTCACATTTGACTGGCTGCCCAATTGGGGCGAGATTTTCGCGGTGCTTGGCTTTGGCCTGACGCTGGTCGTCGGCTTCGCGCTGGCCGGCTCGCTCCCCTTGCTGAGAGCGAAGCCGAACCGGGCATTGCGCGAACTCTAGGGTCAGGCGAAGGTTTCGCCCAGCTCTTCAGCGTTGCTGTCAGAAACGGCGGCGTGGACCGATGCGACCAGCGCTGCAGAGGCTGCCGTAGCGACGATGCTCACAGCCACAATCACGACGACGATCAGCACAATCAAGCCCACGCCAGGCGCGTCCGATCCCATGGTGAAAGCCGAAAAACCGGAGCCTGCGACCAGAAACACAGCCAGAAACAGCGCCAGAAAGATCACGAGCAAGACCAGCAGGGTTACGAATATACCCAGCACATTGCCGCCGGTAAGCTGCCAGCTGCGCTTGATTACGGCGATCGGGTTGTAAACCTCCTCCACCGCGATGACCGCGGGGATGATCATCAGGCGGCAGGCTGCGTAGATGAGCGCCGGGATGGCAAGGATCGCAAGAATAACCCCGCCAAGTTCATCCAGAAACGACAGCACCGCACCGGCGATCATGAACACAAAGGCACCGATGAAATAGGCAATAAGCAGGAGGATCATTACACCGAAGAAAGTGAAGGCACCGCGCAGGCCGACCGAAAACGACCGTCCAAAATTGGGCTCTAGCAAAGGAGAGGCCTGCGCTGTCATGGCAAGCGACTGCGCGCCGTAGAGCAGCAGATAGAGGCCATAGAATACAATCAGGCCGAAAATGACGCCGACCGACATACCTGCCCCGGCCATAGGATCCCCAAACGAGGCAAGCGACATCATTCCGCCGCCAATTACAGCTGCAAGTAAACCGAAAGCGAGTAGCTGAGCGATTGTGAAAACGCCCCACAGGCCCGCAAGCGACGCGATGCGTGCAAAAGTCATCGACACAGTATTCGACAGTGCCTGACCGATATCCATCTTCATATATTCTTCTCCCCCCCGAACTGGCACCAACAAGCCACCACAAAAATTGCTCTAAAGCAATGAAAAAGGGGCCGGTTTTCACCAGCCCCTCCTTCGATGTATGTTGTTTCCCGAGCTTAGAAGCGGAACCGTCCGGTCACACCATAGGTGCGCGGCTGGTTCGGATATCCGGAAACAGCCAGGCCCTGCGCAACACCCGGGAAGATCGTGGTGATATAACGGTCATCCAGAAGATTGCGCGCCCACAGGGTGAACTCCAGGCCCATCTCCATCGCGTATGTGATCGACGCGTTCACATTGTTGATCTCGCGGCGATATTGCGCCCCTTCTCTCCGAGCGGCCTCAAACGGATCAGTCGCTGCTGGATCGGATCCGATGAAGTTGGTCAGGCCATCGATCACCTGCACATCGGATTCATACTGATAATCCGCGCGAACAATGATGCGGTCGTAATTGGCCAGTTCCTTGTTCCAGGTTGCGCCGAACGATGCACTGATCGGGTGAACGCCCGATACGGCCCGGCCCGAAAGGTCGCCAACTGGAGAGCCAACAAAGCTGTCATACTTCGCATCGAGATAGGTCACTGCCATGGAGAGCGTCAGCTCATCTGTTGGATTGACCGTGCCTTCGAATTCAACCCCGAAAGTTTCCTGCTTACCTGCATTGCCGAGAACAAAGCTCTGACCGATGAAAGTATTTGCCTGGAAATCCTCGATGCTTTGCTGGAAAATCGTAAGATTGGCGGTCGCCAGATCCCAATTCGCCTTGAGACCAATTTCATAGACTGTCGACTTCTCAGGAAGCGCAAAGCGCGTTCCTGGACGCAGGTTCGGCGTTGCCAGGCCCTGCGAAACGAACTGCGCGAATTCACCCGGCAACGGGCGACTGTCCCGCGACAGGTTCCAGGACGTTGCCTTGAAGCCAGTCGCATAGCTGACATACGCGTTGAGTGAATCGGTCAACTCGTAATTCGCCCGAATGGTGTAGGTCAGTTCATCATCGCGGCTCCGGCCATCCTCAAGTGTATTGGGGATGTTGAGAATAGGAGGCAGGAACTGAAATGCCCTCAAGCCGGCGAACGGGTTGGCACTGGAGCCATCGGGCAGGATCAGGGTCGGGTTGGCTGCCAGAAACGCCGCAGTGCCCGCATCAACCCCGGCTCCGATCAAAACTGCCTGGCGCGCAGCGGTAAATTCGGGCGCATCGAGGTTGACTGACGAGAAGGGCTCTGTCGAAACGCCGTTGGACACAACATCTTTCTTGTCCTTCGTCCAGTTCGCGCCAAGAGTGACCGTCAAGCGGTCGGTAAGCTCCAAGTCGATCTGCCCGAACAGCGAGAATGCTTCGTTGTCCTGCGTAAACGCACTGTCAAAGCCAGTCCCATTGGCAAAGAACGACCCGGGCGTAGCACCGAACAGGAATTCCAGCGTATTCACGTCCAGCGCACCCTGTGATGCGCCCAGCACCAGCAGATTGGCAAACGGACGGAAACCCGGGCCGAACGTAATCTGGTCCCCGGTTTCGAGATCTTCCTTGAAGTAGTATCCGCCGATCAGGAAGTTGAACATCCCGTCAAAGTCACTGGTGAGGCGCAGTTCCTGCGTCAGTGTCTTGATGTCGGCTTGACCGATAACCGCACCGCTCGCCAAAGGCCCGCTGGTGAAATCGACGTCCTGGTCCGCGCTCAGTTCGCTCTTGCGATAGGCAGAAATCGACGTCAGCGTCAGAGCGCCAATGTCATAGTCGACCTGGCCGGAAATACCCCAGTTGGTGACCTTGTTGAACGGATCGACATCCGTAAACACCGTGTCAAAACGGTCATCGAAATCGTTGATCTGGCCGCCCAGCAATTGGATCAAGCCCGTTTGAATCGACGGAGAGAGATTGGCAACCGCACAGCATGATTCGTCAAGTTCGTCATAATCCGCAATCAGACGAACTTTCAGGTTGTCGCCATTGTCAAACAGCAACTGTCCGCGGGTGAACCAGCGATCGCGATTGTTCAGGTCATCGCCATTGAAACCGTTGGTGATGAAACCATCGCGCTTGTTAAGGCCAGCCGCAAAGCTGACGGCAACGCTGTCCGAGATTGGTCCGGTCGCGTAGCCCTTGGCAACGATCGCGTCGAAATTGCCGTATGACAGCTCAGCATTGCCGGCGAATTCGAACGAAGGCTCCGAGCTGACAATCGAAATCACGCCAGCGCTCGCATTCTTGCCGAACAGGGTTGATTGCGGGCCGCGCAGAACTTCTACGCGTTGAAGGTTGGGAAGATCCGAAATCTGAGCGAAGGTACGGCTGCGATAGACACCATCGACAAATACCGCGACCGACGGTTCAAGTCCGAGGTTGTTGCCATCGGTGCCAAAGCCGCGAACCGAGAAGCTCGTCGCGAACGCGCTTTGCAGGGTTGAAACGCGCAATGAGGGAACAACCGATTGCAGATCAGCGATATCACGGATTTGGGCTTGCTCGATTGTGGCAGCGGTGGTCACTGAAACCGCGACCGGAATTTCCTGCAGCGTCTGCTCGCGCTTTGTCGCGGTGACGACGATGACATTGCCAAGGTCTTCAGCATCCTCCTCAGCAGCGACGTCATCGGCATCGTCCTGCGCCAGAGCAACGCCTGGGACAGACATGGCGGCAGCCGCTACGCCAGCAAGAAGGGCATAACGGGTTGAACCGGCAGAGCCGGCAATAGAAAAACGCATGGGATCTCCTCTCACAGTAATCCAAGCCCGGCAGCGTCCCCAAAACGCCCTGATGCCCGACCGAATGTGCGAAAATCTAGCATTCTGCCGCTTTTGTACAAGAAGATTGCGCGAACCAGCCTGTCCCGCAGAGGCTGTGTTGCAAGCGAGTCACACCACTTGGTCTTGTGAAATCTGCACCTTTGCGCTAGGCGCGCGCAAATTTGTGCGGCGCAACACGCCCAACCCCCGCCCTGACGCTGCGTCATTTGTAGCCAAGGGGTTCATTCAAAGGCCTTCTACTCATGTCCTCGCTTCGCAATGTCGCGATTATCGCGCACGTCGACCACGGAAAAACGACGCTTGTCGACCAGCTGTTTCGGCAGTCCGGAACCTTCCGCGACAACCAGCGTGTGGAAGAGCGCGCAATGGACTCGGGCGATCTCGAAAAAGAGCGCGGAATCACGATCCTCGCCAAGTGCACCAGCGTCGAATGGGAACATGACGGCGAGACAACCCGCATCAACATCGTCGACACCCCCGGTCACGCAGACTTCGGCGCGGAGGTCGAGCGTATTCTCAGCATGGTCGACGGCGTGATCCTGCTGGTCGATGCCGCAGAAGGCGCGATGCCGCAGACCAAGTTCGTGACCGGCAAGGCGCTTGCCCTGGGTCTGAGGCCGATCGTGGTGGTCAACAAGATCGACCGCCCGGATGGCCGTCCGCAGGAAGTGCTGGACGAGGTATTCGACCTGTTCGTGAGCCTCGATGCCAATGACGAACAGCTTGATTTTCCGGTGCTCTATGCCTCAGGCCGCGATGGCTATGCGAGCGAAGACCAGGACGCTCGCAGCGGAACGCTTGCGCCGCTGTTCGAGCGGATTGTCAACCACGTCCCGGCCCCTGGCCTCGACCCGGATGCCAAGTTCAGCTTCCTCGCAACGCTGCTCGATCGCGACAATTTCATGGGCCGCGTCCTGACGGGCAGGGTTCAGTCCGGCACGCTCAAGGTCAACGATCCGATCCACGCCATCGACATGGACGGCAAGGTCGTGGAAGTTGGCCGCGCTACCAAGCTGATGAGCTTTGATGGACTTGAGCGCGTGCCGGTAGAAAGCGCAAGCGCTGGCGACATCATCGCGCTGGCAGGTCTCGAGAAAGCAACGGTCGCCAACACGATCTGCGATCCTTCCGTGCGCGAACCGATTGCCGCCCAGCCAATCGATCCGCCGACCCTGGCGATGCGCTTTGCTGTCAATGACAGCCCGCTCGCAGGACGCGAAGGCGACAAGGTCACCAGCCGCATGATCCGCGACCGCTTGCTGCGCGAAGCGGAAACCAATGTCGCGATCCGCGTGACGGAAAGCGAAGACAAGGACAGCTTCGAAGTCGCAGGCCGGGGCGAATTGCAATTGGGCGTCCTGATCGAGACCATGCGCCGCGAAGGCTTCGAGCTGGGCATCAGCCGCCCGAAGGTGCTGTTCCGTGAAGAAGATGGCCAGCGGCTCGAGCCCTATGAAACCGTGGTGATTGACGTCGATGACGATCACTCGGGCACGGTCGTCGAGAAGATGCAGCGCCGCAAGGCTGAACTGGTCGAAATGCGGCCCAGTGGCCAGGGCAAGACCCGCATCACTTTCTCCGCCCCCTCACGCGGACTGATCGGTTACCACGGCGAGTTCCTGTCGGATACGCGCGGGACCGGCATCATGAACCGCCTGTTCGAGAAATATGGCCCCTACAAGGGTCCGATCGAAGGCCGCATCAATGGCGTCTTGATATCGAATTCGGACGGCGAGAGTGTCGCTTACGCCTTGAACGCGCTGGAAGAGCGCGGCGAATTGTTCATCGGCCCGCAGATGAAGGTCTATGAGGGCATGGTGATCGGCGAGAACGCCAAGCCCGACGATCTGGAAGTGAACCCGCTCAAGTCGAAGCAGCTCACGAACATCCGCTCTTCAGGCAAGGATGACGCGATCCGTCTGACACCGCCGCGCCGGATGAGCCTGGAGCAGGCGATCGCCTATATCGACGATGACGAGATGGTCGAGGTGACACCGAAGTCGATCCGCCTGCGCAAGGCGCTGCTATGCCCGCACGAACGCAAGAAAGCCAAGCGCAGCAAAGAGGCAGCGTAAGCGCCTGCGGGCGCGCGGAACTTGCACACGGGTCACAACCCAACTACTCCGGCGCCCACCCATGAGTTGCGGGAGAAGCCCCCATGCGCCGCCTGTCCCTTGCCGTTCTTGCCTGCCTCGGTCTAACGACTGGCGGATGCTCCAAGGATGCCGAAATGCCTGAAGCCAAACCTGTCGAATGGCAGATTGGCGCAGGGGGTCGCCCAGTAGGTGAGGCCTGGTCGCGCAGCCCGGTCTATGCGAGCAACGGCATGGCCGCGACCGCGCACCCGCTTGCGACGCAAATCGCGCTCGACATTCTGAAAGATGGCGGCAGTGCGGTCGACGCAGCGATTGCCGCCAATGCTGCGCTCGGGCTGATGGAGCCGACCGGCAATGGCATTGGCGGAGACCTGTTCGCGATCATCTATGATCCTGCATCAGATCAGCTTTACGGCCTCAACGCCTCAGGCCGAAGTCCGAAGGGGCAGACGCTCGAACAGCTGAAAGAAAAACTGGGAGATCTCGACGCAATCCCGCCCGCAGGCCCGCTGGCAGTGACGATACCAGGGGCCGTCGATGGCTGGTTCGCCATGCACGAACGGTTCGGCAAGTTGCCGATGAGCGAAATTCTCGCGCCGACCGTGAGCTATGCGCGCGAAGGCCATCCCGTCTCGCCGGTGATTGCTCATGCCTACAGCGTCGGCCCGCGCCGATTTTCTCAGTGGGAAGAGGAGTACGGCCTGGACTGGTCCAATGCGCGCGCCCTCTGGTTCGCCGACGGAGCGGGGCCTGAGGCCGGAGAAATCTTCAAGAACCCGGATCTCGCCGACACCTTGAGCAGGATCGCCAGAAACGGACGCGATGAGTTCTATTCCGGCGTCACTGCCCGTGTCATGGTGGATTACCTGCAAGAGCAAGGCGGCGCCTTCACCCTTGAGGACTTTGCTGACCATAGCAGCGAATGGGTGGAGCCGGCCTGCGCAGAATACCGCGACGGCTACGAGCTGTGTGAACTGCCGCCGAACACACAGGGCTTCGCCGCACTGCAAATGGTCAATATCCTCAAGAACGTAGACCTCAGGCAGTGGGAGCGCGGCAGTCCGGAAGTGATCCATTACATCACTGAGGCAAAGCGGCTGGCCTATTCGGATGTCGCGCGGTTCTACGCTGACCCGAACTTCGCGCCCTTCCCCCAAGAACTGCTCTCAGACGAATACGGCAAACAGCGCTTTGCCCTGATCGATCCGCGCAAGGCGACGCCGGAGTTTGCACCCGGCGATCCTGCGATTGAGCCCAAGCTCGAAGGCGAAGGCGACACCACTTACCTCACCGTAGTTGACGGAAATGGCATGATGGTGAGCCTGATCCAGTCCAACTATCGCGGCATGGGCGGCGGCCTCGTTCCGCCCGGCACAGGCTTCATGCTGCAGGATCGCGGCGAGCTGTTCAGCCTCGATCCCGCGCATCCCAACGCCTATGCGCCTGCCAAGCGCCCGTTCCACACGATTATCCCGGCCTTCGTGAAGAAAGACGGCAAGCCGTTCATGACGCTGGGATTGATGGGCGGCGGGATGCAGCCACAAGGCCATGTCCAGGTGCTCGTCAATATCGTCGATTATGGCATGAATCTGCAGGAAGCAGGCGATGCAGCGCGGATCAACCACGAGGGCGGGCGCGAAGCAACTGAATCGCTTTCAGGCCCGGCGAAGGACCCGCTGGGCACGCTGTTTGTCGAGGCCGGCATCCCTGAGGCGACCCGCAAGCGGCTCGCCGCGATGGGTCACCGGGTGGAACTGGTGGAGAACGGCATCATGTTCGGCGGGTATCAGGCGATCGCGCGCGATCCGGACACAGGGGTCCTGACGGGCGCGACCGAAATGCGCAAGGACGGGCAGGCGCAAGGGTATTGATAGGGCAAACCCTTTGCAGACCCTTTGCCGGGCCCTTCTCGCCCGTCTCCCCCGACCTACCCGAAGAAGTTCGGTTGTCCGTTGGATGCGGTGACACCGCCATCGACCGGCAGATTGACCCCGTTCACGAACACGGCATCTTCGCTTGCAAGGAACAGCACCGGGCCCGCAATCTCGTCCGGCTCTGCCGCGCGCCCAAGCGGCATACGGTTCGCCAGCATCTTCATCGCTTGTTCGCTTTCCGTAATGCCAGTGGTCATCTCGGACCGCGTCATGGAAGGGCACACGGCGTTCGCGCGAACGCCTTGGCTACCAAATTCGAGCGCCATTGCGCGGGTCAAATTGCACACGCCGCCTTTGGACGCGTTGTAGACCCCCAGGCCCCAATCTCCGCCAAGGCCGGAGACACTCGAAATGTTGATGATATTGCCCTTGGCCTTGAGCAGGTGCGGGAAAGCCTCCCGCGTCAGATAGAGAACACCCTTGAGGTTGATATCGATAATCGTGTCGATGAAATCATCGTCCGCCTTCGCCAGCAGCCCCGTGCGTCCAACCCCTGCATTGTTGACAAGGACATCCAGCCCGCCAAATTTCGCGACAGTTTTTTCCACGATCTCGCTTGCAAAGGCCGAGGATGAGACATCGCCCGCCACGACGAGCACTCTGTCTCCGCCCAGCGAGTCCGCGACCTTTTGACAGTCCTCTTCTTTGCGGGAGTTGATAACGACGTTCGCCCCCTCATCATGAAAGCGTCGTGCGATTGCTTCGCCTATTCCCATGGACGAGCCGGTAACGATCACAGTCTTGCCGACAAATCGCTGCATATGAGTCATGATCTTTGCCTCCCTGCGGGTCTCTTTGTTCGAGGCGATAGCGAGGTGGGCGATCCGCGAACAGGGTTGATGCGTAAATTCGCGAATTTTCCTACCCCTGCTGGCCGCGCTAGAGTGGCGCGGTGCACTCCCTTGAACGCTCCCCTGCGCCGCCTTTCGTGACGCACGTTACGCCTGCTCAGCAGAAGGTCATGGTTTTACGGCGCTCGCGCCCGAGGGAAATGCCTCTTGCCAAAGCATGTGGGAGCGCATCCAACATGCCGTGGTTTGCAAGACGGGTGCTGTCGCGAGCCGCGTTTGCGGCGTGCGGACATCGCGCGGGCGCGGGAAAATCATGCTATCGCCCGGGAAAGGGGCAAATCTTGCTCCTGGACTGTGTAACATGCGTATCCAACACGGCGAGAGATGGAGGCTGACATGGCAAGAGTGACCGGACTGGGCGGCGTATTCTACGTGGCTGAAGACCCCGAGGCGACGCGGGCGTGGTATCGCGACAAGCTCGGTGTCGACGGACCTTACGGCCCGCAATTTGCGTGGGCTGACGAACCGAAGCAGAATCCCTACTCGCTCATCAGCCATTTCAAGGACGACACCTATGTGAAGCCGGGCAAAGGCGGTTTCATGATCAATTTGCGGGTCGATGACCTCGATGTTTTCGTCAAACAGCTCAAGAAGAAAAAAGTGAAGGTGCTCGACAGCGTCGATGAAAGCTATGGCAAGTTTGCCTGGGTGCTCGACCCCAACGGGATCAAGATAGAATTATGGGAGCAGGTGGCTGATGAACTCCCGGGCTAACTTCGCCTGCATGGACGAAGCGCAATCTTACCCGCGGTTATCGGGCCCTCAGCAACCACGCAGGATGGAGCCGAATGCCCGGTCCCTCGCGCAAGGCTCAGCGTGCGGGCGCTCGCTCCTAACCCGCTTGCGACAGCGGCTCGCCATCAATCTGGGCCTCGATCCGCAGCCGGACAGCTTCCGCAGCATGGCGCGCACCCAGCTTGTTCATCATGTTGGCGCGGTGAATTTCGACTGTTCTGGGGCTGATCCTGAGCTGACGCGCGATGACCTTGTTGGAGCTTCCCTCCACCAACCACTCAAGCACTTCACGCTCACGACTTGAGAGGTTGGATATGCGATTTCGCGCTTCGATCATGCGGCGCCTGGTCTCGCTGAAATCGGCCGCTTCGCTTGATATCCGATTCAGACAGCGCTCGACGCGCTCCGGATCCAGCGGCAATTCGAGATAATCCAGTGCGCCCGCCTTGATCGCATCCACGATCCGGCGCGGTTGCGGGCTATGGTCAGCCGCAATCAGCGGCAGCCAGATGCCCAAAGCGCTAAGGCGATCGACGCAGGACTTGATCCCGCCCTGTTCCGGATCATCACGGGCGATGATGATCCCGTCGCGCGGAGGATGGACGGCAAGCTCGGACAGGTCGCCATAAACCTCCGCGTGGTGGCCCAGATCAAAGCCAATGCGGGCAAGCTCGGCCCGATTTCGGGTGGAGCTGTCAATGAAATGGAGTACGGGTTTGCCAGTCATGCGAGCGGCTATGACCGACGCTCCGCAGTCATTCATGTGATGTTCGATCGGTTTTCGAGATAACGCGCACCAGGCTCTGGGCGCCCATCTGTAAATGTCGAAATTTTACAACCGAAATCGAGTTAAATTAGGCAACAACCCGCAAGCAAAAGTGCCTAAGTATTATTCTCAGGGGCTCAAGGCGTGTCGAAGTCATAGCTCGGCAGTGCATGAAAAGCCTGCTTGAGCGCATCTCCCCAGCCCGCAGAGATCGCGCTGAAATACGCGTCATCAGGCTGAATACGGCGCTGATGAGTCGGTGCGAAATCGTCTCGCGCGATAACCATCAGGTCCAGCGGCATTCCGACTGACAGATTCGCCTTGAGCGTCGAGTCAAAGCTCACCATCAGCAGCTTGACTGCGTCCTCAAATCCCATTTCACGATCATAGCCACGCAAGATGATCGGGCGGCCATACTTTGTCTCGCCAATCTGGAAGAACGGCGTGTCTGAGCCAGCTTCGATGAAGTTGCCTTCGGGGTAGATCATGAACAGGCGTGGCTCCATCCCGGCGATCTGGCCCGCGACGATGATGGAGGCGGTAAAGCGGCCCTTTCCGCCATTGCCATTCGCGTCCTGCTGGCTGGCGATCGTGCTCCGGAGCAAACGGCCAATCTCGGTCGCGACCTGAAACATGGTGGGCGCTTCAAGCAAGGTGATGTCGCGTTCGTCGGGCGCTTTGGTGCGTTCTTCAAGCTGGCTGACTACCGATTGGGTAGTGGCAAGATTGCCTGCAGTCATGACCGTGATGATCCGCTCGCCGGGAACAGACCAGTGAAACATCTTGCCGAATACAGAGATATTATCGACGCCCGAATTGGTTCGCGTATCGCTCATCAGGACGAGCCCGCGATCGAGCACCATTCCCACGCAATAGGTCATTGGCTTACTGTTCCACCTGTTGTTGTTCGACCGCGATGTCAACCGAGAGGAGCTCTTCCACGCCTCCGAAGCTGATGCCGGTCAGCGGCGCTGCATCGCGGTAATCGCAGCCGGTTGCAACCCGTACGTAACGCGGATCGGGGCTGATGCCATTGGAGATGTCGAACCCGACCCAGCCGAGACCTTCGACATGAGCCTCTGCCCAGGCGTGGGTCGCTTCCTGGTCAATCCGGTCGTTCATCATCAGATAGCCACTGACATAGCGCGCTGGAATATCGTTCGCCCGCGCTGCGCCGATGAAGATATGGGCATGGTCCTGACACACGCCCGTTCCCGCTTCGACCGCCTCCTCTGCCGTCGTGTTCGGACCAGTCGTGCCTTTGGTATAAGCCACGTGATCGCGAACATGGGTCGAGAGTGCGTGGAGGAAATCCAGTGGCCCATCGTCCGGATTTGGCAGGCCGCGCATCATCGCCCGCATCTGAGGACCTGGCCTGGTGAGACGGGTCTGGCTGAGGAAGGTCCACAAGGGCAAGTGCCCCGAATGCCGTCCGATTACGCCGGCATTATCCTGGGTATCCACCACGCCGCTGCACGTCACCACTACCTCGCTCGAACCGGCTTCAACCGCGACGAGGGTCGTATGGTTGAAGTGCTGGTCGTCATATTCCAGCTCGACATGGGCATTCGCGAACTCCATCGACCACTCTCGGATTTCCTGCCCCTGAGTCGCCTTTGGGGTTAACCGCAGACGCTGCAAGGCGTGGGCGACAGGCTCTGCAAACTGGTACCGGGTCGTATGGCGAATCGAGAGGCGCATCAATCAGTCCTGCTCACGAAAGGAAACGATAGTCTTCGGCAATCGCACGGCCGATGGCAGCATTGCGAGCCATGAAATCCGTCAGAAACTCGTGCAGTCCCTGATCGAAGATCATTTCTGACGTGAGGTCTGCCAGCAGCGTATCGGCTTCGCGCATGAGGATATTGGATTCTCCTTCGCGTCCATGCAGGCGCGCCAGTCCGGCCAGGTGCCGTCGCAAGGCGGAATGACAAAACGCAAGGCTGCGCGGAAAGAGATCATCCAGCACCAGGAACTTCACGATCCCACGAGCGTCGATCTGTCCGGCGTGAAGCCAACTGAAAGCCCGATCTCCCGAAACTGATCGGAGGACCTGCTCCCACTGCCCGCTATCAAGGCTTGAGCCAACATAGTTGAGCGATGGCAGAAGAAGATAGTATTTCATGTCGAGAATGCGCGCGGTGCTGTCGCCGCGCTCGATGAACGTACCAGCGCGCGCGAAGTGATACCCCTCATTGCGAAGCATCGTGTTCGTAACGGCGCCATGGACGAGGGTTCCTACACGCCTGATCTTGCGCACAACCTCGCTGATCTGGCTCGGGCTAACTGGGCGCGAAAGCTTCGCATCGATCTGCATCCAGCCCTCATTGACCGCTTCCCAAACCTCGCCGGAGATTGCATTTCTCGCCGCGCGCGCATTGGTGCGTACGAGTCCGAGCATTTCTCTAACGCTGGCGGTGTTCTCTTTGTCACGGAGAAGAAAATTCCACACCTGCACTCCAGTGTAACCGTCATGGGTCGCTTCGTAGGCGGCACGTTGCCCGGATGTGCTGATAACCGACCGCCATTCCGACTCCGCTGTTTCAAGATCGCGGGTCAGGGCGATGCGCAACCCTGCATCCAGCAGGCGCGCCATGTTCTCTGCCCGCTCAAGATAGCGGAACATCCAGAACATCCCGTTTGCTGTCCGGCCCAGCATCATGATGAAATTGCCCAGATATCAGGAGGAAATCCGCTCATTCCTTCAGCACCCAGGTGTCTTTTGTACCGCCGCCTTGCGAGGAATTGACCACCAGTGAACCTTTCTTCAACGCAACACGCGTCAGGCCGCCGGGCGTAATCTCGATCCCTTCAGGCGAGACCAGCACGAAGGGTCGCAAATCAAGATGACGGGGCGCAAGCCCCTTCTTTGTGAAGATCGGTGAGGTTGAGAGCGATAGGGTCGGTTGCGCGATGTAGTTTTCGGGCCGAGCCTCCAGCTTTTCGCGGAAAGCCGCAATCTCTTTCTTGGAAGAGGTTGGACCGATCAGCATTCCGTAGCCGCCGGAACCGTGGACTTCCTTGACTACGAGTTCGGCAAGATTGTCGAGCACGTATTTGAGGCTATCCTTGTCAGCGCAGCGCCAGGTCTCGACATTGGGAAGCAAGGGCTTTTCGCCGGTGTAGAATTCGACGATTTCCGGCATGAACGAATAAATCGCCTTGTCGTCGGATACCCCCGTTCCAGGAGCGTTGGCGATCGTTATTCCGCCAGCACGATAGACGTCCATGATGCCCGGTATCCCCAGCACGCTGTGCGGATTGAACGTCAAAGGATCAAGAAATTCGTCATCGACCCGGCGATAGAGCACATCGACAGGGCTATAGCCGCTCGTCGTGCGCATCTGCACCCGGCCGTCGACCACGCGAAGATCACTTCCTTCGACGAGTTCCGCGCCCATCTGGTCAGCCAGGAAGGCATGCTCGAAATAGGCCGAATTGTAGATGCCTGGCGTGAGCACCGCCACGGTTGGCTTGGTCCCCTTGCTGCCATCAAAGGCAGGAGGCGCGCACGCGGCAAGACTGCGGGCGAGACGACGCGGATAGTTGGAAACCGTTTCAACCGCTACGCGCTGGAACAGTTCAGGGAACATGTTCATCATCGTTTCGCGGTTTTCCAGCATGTAGGACACGCCCGAGGGCGTGCGCGCGTTATCCTCCAACACGAAGAACTCGTTCGGGCCCGTGCGGACCAGGTCGATACCGACGATATGGGTGTAGATCCCGCCAGGAGGAGTAAACCCGACCATATTGGGCAACCAGGCATCGTTGTTGCGCAGCAGCCGTTCGGGCAAACGCCCTGCACGCACAATCTCCTGCCGGTGATAGAGATCGTAGAGGAACGAATTCAGCGCACTGACGCGCTGCTCGATCCCGCGGGTAAGGCGCCGCCACTCGCCTGCGCTGATGATCCGCGGCACCATGTCAAAGGGGATAAGCCGCTCTTCCGCCTCATCCTCGCCGTAGACATTGAAAGTAATCCCGGTGCGGCGAAAACTGTCGTCACACTCAGCGTCCTTGCGCGCTAGCCATTTCGGATCCTGCTCATCAAACCATTTGCAATAGTCGCGATAAGCCGGGCGCACCGAACCATTGCTATCAAACATCTCGTTAAACTGGCTGTCTGAGCCGCTCATCAGTTCCCATTTGATTTTGACCGCGCGATTGCAAGGACGGCAATCCAGATCGTCTTTTGTGTACTGTGTGCCTTGCTAAACTCAAGTGATCATTCACGCAGAAGTTCCCGCAAAAGCGCCTCGATCGCATCGGCGGAGTATGAAAAACCCATATGGGTGCAGCGAACCGCTACCGCGCGATCGCGTTCACCCGGCTTTCCGCACGCGCTGCGCGGAGCGACCACGCCGTCGCGCGGGCTCCAGAATGCGATGGTTTCAACCGGTGGCTTTTCATTCACAACCGTTTCAATGGGTGGCTGATCGACCCGATGCCCCGCCACGAACTGATACAGCCTCCATGCATTGTTCGCGCGCGGATCGCCGGAAAATGGCGAGCCAAGCGTAATGACCTTGTCGACATGCTCTGGGCCGCGCTTGGCAAGCTCGCGGGCGAACAACCCGCCAAGGCTCCACCCGATCAATGTCACCGGCTGCTGCCGACTTTCGCGCAGCTGGCTTAGCTGTTGCTCCGCTGCCTCAATCCGCTCCGGCGTCGCACCCAGATTGAAGCCTAATGACCAGTGCGAGACGCTGTGCCCGGCACGCGCCAATTGCTGCCCCAGATAGGCCATTGTGACCGGGCTCGCGAGAAATCCAGGCAAGAGCAGGATATTGAGCGGGCTTCGTGCAGGCTCAATCTGCGGTGCACGGCGGATGCGGCGCGTTATCGGAGACAAGGGATAGCTGCCTTCGCGCAACAGCCGCCCGAGTGCTGGGCGAGAGGGTTTTGGCCCTTCGACGCGCTGCGCCGCAAGCCTCAGCCGCTCTCCGACACTGACCGGTACGTCAGCCAGCGCAGTCTCCGATCCGCTTAGCTGACATCTGCCCCTTCATCTTCATCTCGCCGCCTGGCATTCCCGAAATGCCGGTCACCTGATTGTCCATCGTGAGCGAATAGCTGTCTTCACTGAACTCGCCGTCCATCGCAATTTTCGCTGTGCCGCCCTCAGGGGTTGAACACGTCATCCGCAAGGTCATGCGATTGCCAGAGCGATCGAACTCCTGAAATTCGCAATTTTCCTGACCTTCGCCAGCAAAGAAATCTGCATCGGTTTTGGCTGCCTCATCTTCGGTCAGGCAGTGCGACATGGTGATGGTCTGCCCGAGTTGGCCGCTCATCATGCCCTTCATCTCCTCTGGCATCCCCGGGACGTCAAATTCGGTGATGGTCATGGTCTGCTCCCACTGTCCGGGGCGCATTTTCCCATTGGATCCGTCCGCCATCTCGTCGCGCATTTCGTCCGCCGAAATGACACCGTCTCCGTCGGCATCTGCTGTGCCGTTGTCGCTACCGCAAGCGGCAAGGAGGCCTGTCGCAAGAGCGAGTGCTGCAAAACGCTTCATCCTGGAATTCCTTATTTAATCTGAGTGAGCCTGTTGCGACCGGCTGGTTCTGGAAAAAGGCTAGCTTGCTCTCGCCCTGTTCACAACCACCACTTCACTTTAGCGAATTTGTCCACCATATGTTCGCACATGGCGGAATTGGTGATCAGACGCGGGCTGGACGAGCCTGATACAAGCGGCGAGTTCGTTCCTCACAAGCCTGAACGGCCTGAAAAGTCTGATGGCGGCAGGCGTTTTGAGATTGTATCCGATTATCAGCCAGCCGGCGATCAGCCGACGGCCATTGCCGAGTTGGTTGCCGCTGCACGGGAAGGCGAGCAAACTCAGACCCTGCTCGGGGTGACGGGTTCCGGCAAGACCTTCACCATGGCCAAGGTGATTGAGGAACTTCAGCGCCCTGCCCTGATCCTTGCGCCGAACAAGATCCTCGCCGCGCAGCTTTACGGTGAATTCAAGAGCTTCTTCCCGAACAATGCGGTTGAGTATTTCGTCAGCTATTACGACTATTACCAGCCCGAAGCGTACGTCCCGCGCTCCGATACCTATATCGAGAAAGAATCGAGCGTGAACGAAGCGATCGACCGGATGCGCCACTCTGCCACGCGCGCGCTGCTTGAACGCGATGACGTGATCATCGTTGCTTCGGTCTCCTGCCTTTACGGTATCGGCTCGGTCGAGACCTATTCGGCGATGATCTTCGACATCAAGAAAGACGAGACAGTCGATCAGCGTGAGCTGATCCGCAAGCTCGTGGCGCTCCAGTACAAGCGCAACGACACTGCCTTTGCCCGCGGCTGTTTCCGGGTGCGCGGCGATAATCTGGAGATCTTCCCCAGCCACTATGAAGACACCGCATGGCGGATCAGCTTCTTCGGGGACGAGATCGAGGAGATCAGCGAGTTCGATCCGCTGACGGGAAAGAAAGGTGCTTCGCTCGGCACAGTGCGCGTCTATGCGAATTCGCACTACGTCACGCCTGGGCCGACGATGAAGCAGGCGACCGAGGCCATCAAGTTTGAGCTGCAGGAGCGGCTGAAGGAGCTTGAAGCCGAAGGCAAATTGCTGGAGCATCAGCGGCTGGAACAGCGCACCAATTTCGACCTGGAAATGATTGCGGCGACCGGCTCTTGCGCCGGGATCGAGAACTATTCGCGCTTCCTTACCGGACGTCTGCCGGGGGAGCCGCCGCCGACGCTGTTCGAGTATCTCCCGGAAAACGCGCTGCTGTTCGTCGATGAAAGCCACCAGACCGTGCCGCAAATCGGCGCGATGTCCAAGGGCGACCATCGCCGCAAGATCACTCTGGCTGAATACGGCTTCCGCCTGCCGAGCTGCATCGACAATCGTCCGCTGCGCTTCAACGAATGGGACGCGATGCGCCCGCAGACCGTGTGCGTCTCTGCTACGCCCGGCGGGTGGGAGCTGGAGCAGACCGGCGGTGTGTTTGCAGAGCAGGTCATTCGCCCCACCGGGCTGATCGATCCGCCGGTGGAAATCCGCCCGGTCGAAGATCAGGTGCAGGACTGCATCCAGGAATGTCTTGCGACCGCGAAGAAAGGCTACCGCACGCTCGTCACCACGCTGACCAAGCGCATGGCGGAAGACCTGACGGAATTCATGCACGAGGCGGGCGTACGGGTGCGGTACATGCATTCCGACGTCGAGACGCTGGAACGCATCGAGCTGATCCGCGACCTCAGGCTCGGCGTCTACGACGTGCTGGTCGGCATCAACCTGCTGCGCGAAGGGCTCGACATTCCCGAATGCGGGCTTGTCTGCATTCTGGATGCGGACAAGGAAGGATTCCTGCGCAGCGAGACTTCGCTGATCCAGACCATCGGCCGCGCGGCGCGCAATGTCGATGGCAAGGTCATTCTCTATGCCGACCGTGTAACAGGCTCCATGGAACGCGCGATGGCGGAGACCGAGCGTCGCCGCGAAAAACAGCGCGAATACAACGAAGAACACGGCATCACGCCGCAGACGATCAAGCGCCAGATCGCGGATATCGTGGCCCATGCAAGCAATCAGGACAGCGTTACCGTCAGCACCGGCGATGATGAGCGCAACAATCTGGTCGGCCACAACCTGCGCGCCTACATCGAAGATCTGGAAAAGCGTATGCGCGACGCCGCTGCTGATCTGGAGTTTGAGGAAGCCGGGCGCCTGCGCGATGAAATCCGCCGGCTTGAGAATGACGAGCTGGGCCTCAGCGACGAACAGAAATTCGCTCCGGTCAAAGGCAAATCTACCGAGGGACGCCCGGGAACGCGCAAAATGCGCTATGGTAAAACGCAACGGAAGATGCGGTAAGACCAGCTTCGCCGCATTGCTAGGAGAGCCAAGGCTTGGCATAGCGCTCAACCATGAAGCACTTCCTCTGCGCCGCTGCGCTTGCCACCGTCACGCTCACCACGCCTGCGCTTGCGGATAATCACAAGGACACACCGCAGGCCTCAGCTGAAACAATCACCCCGCAAGTCAAGACGCGCGAACTGTCCGGCACATTTGGCGGCACACGCGTCAACTACACCGCGACCATTGGCGAGACGATCCTGACCGACGAGAAGGGCAAGCAGGAAGCCGTCATTGTCACGACAAGCTATGTGAAAAGCCCGCGCGACACCTCTCGCCCGGTCTTCTTCATGTATAATGGCGGGCCGGGTTCAGGCTCTGTCTGGCTGCAGATGGGTGCATTCGGGCCGAAACGCGTCGCCATTCCATCGGACGCGCGCGATGATGGCGCGCCGCCCTACCCCCTGCTCGACAATCCGGACAGCTTGCTGGACGTGGCAGACCTTGTGTTCATCGATCCGCCCGGAACCGGTTTCAGCTATCTGACGCAAGGCACTGATCCCAAGAAGTATTACGGGCTTCAAGCTGATGCGAAAGCGGTCGCACAGGTGATCCGCCGCTGGATCAACGATAATGGCCGCTGGAACAGCCCCAAATACCTTGGCGGGGAAAGCTATGGCACCACGCGCACAGCAATGGTGGTGCGCGAGCTAGAAGGAGAAACGTTCAACGACGTCGGCCTCAATGGCTTGATCCTGATCTCGACCATTCTCGATTTCGGGTTTGGAGACAGTACCCCTGGCAACGAGATGTCGTTCGTCGCCAATCTGCCGAACATGGCCACCGCCGCGTGGTTTCATGGCAAGGCGCAGGCACCCTCTGTCGAAGCGATTGCAGAGGAAGCACGCCAGTTTGCGATCGGGCCTTATGCCGCCGCTCTGCTTAAAGGGCAGGATTTGCCGGACGCAGAGCGCACTGCGGTGCGGGCAGAACTCGCTCGCTTGACCGGACTATCCGAGACCTATCTCGACAACGCCGAACTGCGCATATCGCTACCGCGTTTTTACAAGGAGTTGCTGCGCGATCGCGGGCTCACCATTGGCAGGCTCGACGCGCGCTATACCGGTAAGGATTATGACAATGCCGGAGAAACGCCTGATAGCGACCCGAGCTTCTACGGGATCGATGCAGGCTACACCGCTGCAATCAACAGCTGGGCGCGCGAGAGCCTGGGGTTTGAGACGAGCCGCGAGTACCAATCGATCGGGATGGTCGGGCAGAAGTGGGACTGGTCGCTCGGCGAAGGCTGGAACAACGCGTTCTATCTCAACGTCGCGCCTTTCATCGGGCAGGCGATGCGGCAAAACTCCCAGCTGCGCGTGTTCAACGCGCAGGGCTGGTATGATTTTGCAACACCGTTTTTTGGCGCGGAGTATTCCTTGAAACGTGTCGGCATTCCGCAGGAGCGGCTCACCTTCAAATATTACGATGCGGGGCATATGATGTATGTGCGCGATGAGGATCGCGCGGCACTCTCAGCCGACGTGCGCGCCTTTATCCGTAACCGCTAAGGACGATGCCAGTGCGACCGCTTGCCATCCTGACCGTCCTTGTGCTCGGCGCCTGCAAACCGCCAGCAACCGACGGGCTAGGAGGACACGAGGAACGCGCTCAACTTGCGCCCGGCCCATCCAAACCCCTTGATTCTCCCGACATCGAGGGGGCTATCTGGTCTCAGAGCGCGACGGCAGACCGGTTGATTTATGGCAAGCCTAATCAAACGCCCCTGTTCGCCCTGGCATGTGAGACGGCAAGCGGAGAACCGGTGCTCCGTCTCACCCGTTTCGCCCCCGCAGATGAAGGCGCGCAGGCTCTTCTCGCTGTGATCGGCAATGGCCATGTCGCCCGGATTCCAGTCGATGCGACAGAAAGTGATAACGGACTGCGCTGGGAGGGAGTTGCTGACCCGCAGGACGAACGTATGGAAGCCTTCAGCGGCGCTCGCGCGGTGACCGCGACTATTCCCGGCGCGGGCATGGTTCGATTTAATCCAAGCCCGCTTCCCGGCGCGCTGATCGAGCAATGCCGCGCTACTTCCGAGTTGGCTGAAGCCGATCCCGCCGCGCCCGCTCAATAAGCATGTCCGGCGTGAGGACCTGCGGCAGCTGCTCCGCATCCTTGCCCGGTTCGTACCACAAATACAGCGGAACGCCTGCAACGCCTTGCTGCGTCAGGAACCGCGTGATTTCTTCGTCGCGCAGCGTCCAGTCGCCGACCATGGCTACCACGCCAGCCTCTTCAAACGCAGCTTTCGTCGCTTCGCGCTCGATCGCGACTTGCTCATTGACCTTGCAAGTGATGCACCAGTCCGCGGTGAACCAGACAAAGACCGGTCTGCCTGATGCCCGCGCTTCGGCCAGCGCGCTGGCTGAAAAAGCTTGAGCGTCTAGGATTGATTGCAGTGGTCGATCGACCCGATTTTCCAGCGAAGACGGCAGAGCAAAAGCGCCGAAAATGAGAAACGGCGCTGCGATCAGGCCAAACGCAGGCCACGCCATCTTGCCTGCGCGCTGCAAGCGGCCGACCACCAACACGGCAGCGACAATCCCGAACAGCAGCACAAGCGCAACCAGAGCGAAGCCTTGACCCCCCAACCGCGACGTCAGCCACACGAGAGCGAGCGCTGTCAGGCCCATCGGGATCGCCATCGCCTTGCGGAATGTCTCCATCCATGGGCCGGGCCTGGGCAGCTTGTCTCTCAGCGTGGGGACCCAGCCAAGCACAAGAAACGGCAGAGCCAGCCCCAGTCCCAACATAGCGAACAGCAGCAAGGCTGGAAGCGGTGGCAACAGCAAGGCAGCGCCCAGTGCAGCGGCCATGAACGGACCAGTGCACGGCGTGGCGACGAAGGCCGCGAGCAGCCCGGTGCTGAACGCGCTTGCCGGCTCGCCGCTGCGTGTAAAGCTCAGCGAAGGCAGTTCAAAGCTCCCGGCGAAATTCAAGGTGATGACCGTGGCGAGCACCAGCAATCCGACGACTACGCCGGGCGATTGCAGCTGAAACGCCCAGCCCACCTGCTCACCCGCGGCTCGCAAAGCGAGCATGAGGCCGCCGAGCGCGACACAGGCAAGGACGACCCCGAGCGTATACGCCGTGCCGTCGCGCCGTGCCTGCAATTCACTCGTCCCAGCCTTGGCGAGGCTCAGCGCCTTGATCGCAAGGATCGGGAAAACGCAGGGCATGATATTGAGGATCAGCCCGCCCGCCAGCGCAGCCAGAAGCAATGTCCACAGCGGAGGCGTAGCGACACCAACTGGTGCGGAAATCAACTCGCCGCTGATCGGCACGTCACCCGCAAACGCTTCGAAGCGCACGCCCGCACTTTCGCCAAATGCGAGGATACCGGTGACGCGCTCCGGCAAGTCGCGTTCCCCATCGCGGAGCGGGATCTCGATGACCAGCCTGTCGCCATCGCGATAAAACCTCTGCGGCTCGGCATAGGAAACCAGCCGATCCTCAGCGACGAACAGGTGCGGATCGGCCAGCCCGACACTTTCTGGCAAGGGTACCGCAAGCCGCAGCGTTTCCGGGGTCAGCGCGAACCGTGCCTTCGCATCCAGCAGCGGCGCAACCTCAGCGCGCCAGCGCGCGAAGTCACCGCTCGCGGAACTGCGCGGATCGGTCTGCAATGCAGCATCCTGCGGGACACAGATAATGTCCGTGCAGGCCAGATATTCAGCAAAGCCTGCGATTTGCGGGGCTACTGCAAAGACTGGAGCATCTTCCGGCACCGCAATGGGCACGAGGACGGTGTATGCCCCCTTGTAGATGTGGTTCATCAAGCGGATGTCGCCCGCTTGTTGCACCAGCCGCTGCGGCACGGGGTACAGCGGTTCGCCCATACTCCAGCCCTCAGGCAGGTTAAGCTGCAAGGTCATGCCTTGCCCGGCATCGCCCGGATTGGACCAGTATCCATGCCATTCAGGTCCGCTCGGGACAAAATGCAAAGCGAGCATCCATTGGGTGCCAGCAACCGGCACGCCATCGGCAAGAAGCTCGGCTGCGATCCGGTCATCCCCATATCGCGGAGCGTCCGGAATGTCCTGCGCCCGCAGCTGCGGTGCTGCGACCAGCGCGAGCAGCACCAGCACAATGGCCGCGAGCCTATGGAACAAACTTGCCTGAATCACGCTCCAACCTCTAGGGATATGACTTTCCATTCGCAATCAATCAGCAAACGGTGACTTCACGCGTGGCAGAAAAAGCAGACCTGGTGATAATCGGAGGGGGCCTCGTCGGCATGACGCTTGCTCTCGCAGCAGCTCGCAAGGGCATGTCCAGCCACGTGATCGACCGGGCTGACCCGGCAGAATTGACTGCAGAGGGCTTTGACGGCCGCGCCTCAGCCATTTCCACGGCGAGTTGGAACCTGTTCAAGAACATCGGGATTGCAGAAGCGCTCGAAAGTTTCGCCTGTCCGATTTCCTCGATTGCGGTGACGGATCAGAACAAGCCCGGCCGGATCGACTTTCAGCCGGAACCGCATGAAGGCTCGCTCGGGCGCATGTTCGCAAACCGCCGCTTGCGCCTTGCGCTGTTCGAGGCAGCAGAAGGCGAGCCGCTGATCCAATGGCATTCCCGCGCCGAAGTCGCGGCACGACATCGCGGCGAGCATGGGGTATCTCTCACGCTTGCCGATGGGCAAACGCTCGAAGGCTCGCTGATGATTGCAGCGGAAGGGCGTGGCTCCCCAACGCGAGAAGAAGCGGGCATTTCGATCGCGAAGTGGGATTACAGCCACCGCGCGATCATTGCCGGTATCACGCATGAGCGCGCCCACGAAAATGTCGCTTGGGAGATCTTCTATCCCGCAGGTCCATTTGCCTTGCTTCCCATGCTTGACGATTCTGACGGCACGCATCGCAGCGCGCTGGTATGGACGGTGGACGAGAAGGATGCAGCCGGAGTTCTGAAGCTGTCCGACCGCGCATTCCTGGCTGAAACGGACAAGCGCATGGACGGCATTTTCGGGGAGCTTCTCTCAGTCGGGCCGCGCAGTTCCTATCCGCTCGGCTTCCATCACACCGCCAAGATCACCGGCGATCGGCTCGCGCTGATTGGCGATGCCGCGCATGGGATTCATCCGATTGCAGGCCAGGGCCTCAATCTCGGTCTGCGCGACGTCGGTGCACTGGTCGAAGTGCTCGACGAGGGCCGTATGATCGGAATGGAACCGGGCGATGCCCAACTGCTCAAGCGTTACGAGGATTGGCGCGGGCTCGACAGCTTTATGGTTGCCCTCGCGACCGATGGCCTCACTCGTTTGTTCGGACTTCCAGGTGCCGCCGCGTCCAGCATCAGGCGGATCGGCATGGCAGGCGTTCAGCGCGCACCCATCCTGAAGAAATTCTTCATGGACGAAGCACGCGGGGTCTCAGGCGATCTGCCGGAGCTGCTGCGCGCCTGAAGTACGGCTGAAATCAGTTTGCGGTTGGGCCAGCGACAGGGCTCGGCTGCTCTATCCGGTTGCCTGCACCGTCCCGCAGTCGCCACGGTTCAACCGCGGCTGCCGTTTCCAGCAGATCAAGCGCTTCCATCGCATCGTGATAGCGCTGCGCATCGGCAATCCAGTTCTCTGCCATTTCAGCGCCCGGCATCGCACGGACTTCCGCAATCGCAGCGTCGGTCCGCCCTGTTTCTAGAAACTGCCGGGCCCGCTCTAACCGCTTTTCCGGCTGCGGAGACGGCGTGTCCTCACGTCGAATGACGAACAGGTCGCCGATTTCTCGCTTGATATCCGCCCAGGAACTGATTCCGTCCCGTTCGATGATTTGCGGACCGAGCCCTTCGAGGCGCGCCAGCAATTCGTCTTGCGTCACCGGATTGCGGGAAAACGAAATCACGGTTCGCACTGCATGGGGCCAGCCATCGCTGAAGCGCAGGCGCAGTTGATCCTCGATAAAGGTGAGTTCGCGTCCCCGCTCCAGCGCGCGCCGTGCGGCAAAGGCAATCAAGAGACCTTCCGCGCGCGCGGCATTGCCTGCCGCGGCCTGCGCTTGAAGATCGAGCCTTGCCAGGCGCTGCTCCGCCGCTGCCAGCCGCTGGTCGAGGCCGCCCTGCTGCTCCGCCACGCGCTCAACCGCCTGCGCCGCTTCGGCTGCTTCGCTCGAAGTGGCCGTGGGCGACGGTACAGGAGCTTGCGCTTCTTGCGAGGTCGCGTCTTCGACCGCAGTCGCTTCTGCCGCAGGCGAAGCTAGCTCAGTCGTCTCTTCCGGAGTGCTGTCCCACAGAAAATAACCGACCAGAGCCGCACCCAACGCGAACGAGCCAAGCGCAGTTACAAGAATGGCTGAGCCTGATCCTGTCTTTCGGCGTGTGCCGTATTTCGGTTCCATTAAAATCCGTTTCCGCAACCAGTTTTGCGCATTTCTCGGGAATGCGTTTGCATTCAGATAGACATGCTTAGGCGCTTAGCCAAGGCCAACAAGGCCCCTTCGCTTGGCGATGCCGCCGAATGCACCGACTTCCACCCCTCGCCAACGTCACTCAGGATGCGCGGACCGAGCGCTGCCAGCGTGATCCGCGAACGATCGATGCCCTGCTTCTCGCAGCATTGCGCGAAGTGCCTACCCGCAGCCGCAGAATGCAAAAGAACAACCACATTCGATTCAAGCAATACTCGTCTTTCCGACGAAATATCAACTGGTTCAACTCTATATATCACACGCGTCGTGAGCTTGAGATGGGTTGGCAAGTCAAGCGGTACGTGCTCTTCACCGGCTAGGCGGAGCCAGTGTGCGGCTGCCGTGCCATGCTTGTCGATCAAGGATTGCAGCCCGCCTGTCCCAACCGCTTCCACGAAAAATCCGGCATCACGCGCGGCCCAAGCAGTGGTCTCGCCAACTGCAAGAACGGGCAGTTCCCTGAAAGTCTTCAGCGCTTCTCCACCATGCCGGAACACATTGGCGCTGCCGACCAAAAGCGCACCGAGAGTTGCAGGGTCAGGTGGCTCCCAGCAGACCGGCATGACCTCAAACAGGGGGAAGCCTGCAATCCGAAGGCCAGCCGCGCGACCTGCTTCAAGCGTGGCACTCAGCCCCGGCTCTGGCCGGATCGCAAGGACCGGCAGCTGGCTCATGCGGGCTGGCTGAAATGCTTCCGAATTGCCTCGCTCGAGCGGCTCAGCAGGTCTCGCGCAAGCTCGCGCGGACCATTTTCATCATGCGCGGTAAACGCAGTCTCGCCCTCAACACGCTCTCGTCCGTCAGGGCTGAACACCACCGCGCGCATACGGATAGCGGTTCCCTCGCACCGGCTGTCGACGGCGACCGAGCTGTGGCAATTTCCGCCGAGCGCCGCGAGCAATGCGCGGTCAGCCAGCACTTCTGCGTGGCTTGCCTTATCATCGATTGCGGCGAGCAGTTCCCTTACTCGCTCATCATCGGCCCGGCATTCGATTCCAATCGCGCCTTGCGCAGCGGCGGGCACCCAATTGTCGCAGTCGAGCGGCGTTCCCACGTCTGCCTGTCCAAGCCGCGCGAGGCCAGCCGCTGCAAGGAAAGTCACATCGGCCTCCCCCGCTTCCAGCTTAGCGAGCCGCGTCGCGACATTGCCTCTGATCCCCACGACCTCGCAGTCAGGCCTGTGGTTGAGCAATTGCGCCGCCCTGCGCGGCGCGCTCGTCCCTACACGCGCACCGTGAGGGATGGCGGCGATGCTGTCTGCGCCCACCAGCACATCACGCCGGTCAGCTCTTGGCAGGATCGCACCGATCACGAATGCCTCAGGCCGGATTGTCTCGACATCTTTCATCGAATGGACGCAAGCATCCACATGGCCCTCTCCCAGCCATTGGTCGAGTTCCTTGGTCCACAGCGCTTTCCCACCGATATCGGCGAGCGGCCGATCGAGGATCTTGTCTCCGCTCGCCTTGACCGTAACCAGTTCCACCTGATCGGGCGCCCAGCCATGCGCCCTGCACAGCCGCTCGCGCGTTTCCACGGCCTGAGCCATGGCCAGCGGGGATTCTCGTGTCCCAAGCCGGAGGATCGGGGAAGATGCCTGTTTTTCACTCATGCCTGTTTTTCACTCATGACTGTGTTTGCCCTAGCCCGCCAAGCAGCTTAGGGGAAGCGCGATGGCGCTTGTGCTGGGGATCGAATCAAGCTGCGACGAAACGGCAGTGGCACTGGTCGATACGGACCGGCGCATTTGGGCTGAGCGGATTGCATCCCAAATTGAGGAGCACGCCCCTTTTGGTGGAGTTGTGCCGGAAATCGCGGCGCGCGCACATGCGGAACGGCTTGCTCCGATGCTCGAAGCTGTGTTGCAGGATGCAGGTGTCGCCCTCACTGATTGCGATGCGATCGCTGCAACCGCTGGTCCAGGATTGATCGGCGGCGTGATGGTGGGCCTGGTCAGCGCGAAGGCTCTGGCAATGGCGTCCGATACACCGCTCATGGCGATCAACCATCTCGAAGGACATGCGCTGAGCCCGAGGCTCGCCGATCCGGGACTGGAGTTTCCATACCTATTGTTGCTGGTCTCAGGCGGCCATTGCCAGATCCTGCGCGTCAATGGCGTCGGCGACTATCGGCGACTTGCGACCACCATTGACGATGCGCTGGGCGAGGCTTTCGACAAGACCGCGAAGATACTGGGCCTTGGATACCCCGGCGGTCCGGCAGTGGAATCGCTGGCCAAAAGCGGCAATCCAAACGCGGTACCATTACCCCGCCCCCTCAAAGGTTCAAGCGACCCGCATTTCTCCTTCGCCGGCCTCAAGAGCGCAGTGCTGCGCGCCAAGGAAAGCGGGGACTTTGCTGACGCGGACATCGCTGCAAGTTTCCAGCAAGCTGCGGTTGAATGCCTGACGGACCGGCTTGTGCAGGCGATCGGCGCAAGCGATCCGGTCGAGACGCTGGTCGTTGCGGGTGGTGTCGCCGCCAACCAGACCATCCGCGCTGCGCTTGAGCATCTGGCAGACACCCACAATATGCGCTTCAGCGCGCCGCCCTTGAAGCTTTGCACCGACAACGCGGCAATGATCGCATGGGCGGGCTGCGAGCGTCTGGCACTCGGGCAGAATGATCCGCTGGACTTCGCGGCGAGACCGCGCTGGCCCCTCGACCCCGAGGCAGAACCGGCGCGCGGGGCAGGAGTGAAGGCATGACGATCGGCGTTCTCGGAGCAGGGGCCTGGGGCACGGCGCTTGCGCAAATGCTCGCCAGCGACGGCACGCAGGTGTTGCTCTGGGCGCTCGAGGCGGAGCTCGTCGAAGAGATCAACACCCAGCACACCAACAGTCTTTACCTCCCATCCGCGACGCTCTCGCCATGCATCAGCGCAACCGGTGAACTCAGCCAGCTGGCAGGGATCGAGACCGTACTCGTCGTCACCCCTGCCCAACACCTGGGAAGCATAGTCAGCCAGCTGGGCGCGCCGCCAAGAGATCTCGTTCTTTGCAGCAAAGGCATCGAAGCAGGCACAGGAAGGTTGATGAACGATGTCGCGCGCGAAGCATCGCCCGGCTCAGAGATCGCGGTTCTTTCCGGCCCGACCTTTGCGCACGAAGTGGCCGCCGGACTGCCCACTGCAGTCACGCTCGCCTGTGGTGGCGGCCGAGCCCAATGGGACAGGATATCGGGCCAGATCGCACGGCCCGCTTTTCGCCCTTATTATTCGGATGACGTCATCGGCGCAGAGATTGGCGGCGCGATCAAGAACGTGCTCGCCATTGCTTGCGGAGTCGTCGACGGTTTGCAGCTTGGCCAGAATGCGCGCGCAGCGCTGATTGCACGTGGTTATGCAGAAATGCTGCGCTTTGGCGAACGCATGGGCGCTCAATCGGAGACGCTCGCTGGACTGTGCGGACTCGGCGATCTGGTGTTGACGTGCTCTTCCACATCGAGCCGCAATTTCTCGCTTGGCAAGGCGCTGGGCGAAGGGCAGTCGGCTGAAGCGCTCATGACGGATCGCCGCACCGTGGCCGAGGGCGCACACACTGCCCCCGTCCTATGGGAACTGGCGCTGGAGCTCGGTATCGCGATGCCGATCGTCGAAGCGGTCAATGCGATCCTCCAAGGCGCAAGCGCACACGAAGTCGTGGCTGAATTGCTGTCCCGCCCATTGCGCGCCGAGCGGAGCGACGAGGGGTGAACACAGCATCACAGGGAGAAACGCCGCAACCGCACAACAGCGATGGCGACATGGCCGCGCTTGCGAAGGGCGGACGTACCAATGTACTGGGTTTCCTGCTCCGGCTGCTTGCGCGCATCCCCTTCCTGTTCATTGCCGCGCGCCTTTACGGCGTCGAGGAAATGGGCCGGTTCGCATCCGCACTGGTCGTAATCGAACTGCTCGCGTTGATGTGTTCGCTCGGGGAAAAACGCGGCCTCGCGCAGCGGCTGACGGAAGGTGAAGGCAGTCAGACCAACCTTGCTTATGATGGACTGCTGCTCGCGCTGATCTTTTCAGGGATCGCCGGATTGATCCTGTGGTTCTTCCCCGCGCCGATGTTCCCCAACGGCATGAACGGGCCCAACGATACCTGGCTGATCATTGCGATACCCGGATATGCGATGACGGAAATCCTGCTCGCAGCGCAAGCCTATCGCTATGATATTGCGACCACTGTGCGGGCCCGCGCCATTGTCGAGCCGTGGACCATTTCGATCATGGCAGGCGTGTTTTTCTATCTGCCAGAGACCCGCGAATCCGGTCTTGCGCTCGCTTACATCTGCTCGATCTTTGCAGGGCTTCTCGCCGCGGCATGGCCGTTCCTGCGAACGTACGGCTTGCCTAAAGATTGGCACCCCCACCCATTTCGCATGGCCAAAATTACGACCCGCGCTTTCCCGCTGCTGGTGGCTGACGCGGTTGAGTGGGGAACGCGCCGGCTCGACATTTTCATCCTCGGCTTCTTCGCCGTCTCCGAAGCGGTCGGGATTTATTACTTCGCGCAGCAAATCGCGAGCCTGCCGCAAAAACTGAAAACCAGTTTCGAGCCGATCCTTGGACCGGTCATCACGAAGAACCTCAAGCTTGGCAATCTTGCAGCGATCGCCGCGCAGGTACGGCAGGTAGGGTTCTGGATCATCGCGGTGCAAGCAGGTATTGCACTCGCCCTCGCCATTCCTGGCGAAGCTGTGATGGGGCTTGGCGGGCCGGACCTTGTCGGGGGGACCGGTGCACTGGCATTTCTGCTCATGGCGGAAGTGGTCGCAGCAACAGCAGTCGTCGCGGAAAGCGCGCTGGTCTATACCGCCCGCAAACGCAACCTGGCGATTTCGATCGGCACTATCGTCGTGCAGGCGGGGCTGACAATCGGCCTCATCATGCTGGTGAAGCAGCTTGGTTTTGGCGAGCCGTTCAAGGCCGCCGCCGCGGCCATGGCCCTGATGCTTGCGCTTGGAATGGCGAGCATCATCAAGGCCTGGCTTTTGAGCCGCATCCTCAAGGCTCCTGTCGGCAATTGGCGCTGGGCGCTTGTTTACGCGACTGCTCCCGCCGTGGTGGTTGGTTATCTGGCGACACTATTGCCTGAGTGGGCGGAGCTCATCTTCGGGATCCCGGCAATCCTGCTGACCTATGGCTATGTCATATGGCATCGCGGCTTCGGCCCGGAAGACCGCGTGCTGTTCCGCAAGAACATGGGTGGCGGCGATACTGAGTAGCGATCGGCGTTGACGCGAGGCGACAACCCACTTCCAGCAATGGCCAGTCCTCGCTAAGGCTGCTTGCATGGTCGTGCGTCCCTCCATCCTGATGATTGCCGGAGCACTTGCAAGCCTGAGCCTGGGAATGGCTGGGGCGGCTCACAGCGACGATATCTTCGTCGAGGAGCTCGCAGACAAGGCGCGCGCCGCCATTGCAGCTCAGGGCGGATCTGGGATCACCGCGGAATTTGCCGACCGGTTCGGCTTTCCCACGCGCCATCCCCTTCTATCCGGCGGCGAGCCGTATGACGAAGCGACGCGCGATGCCGTGGCCAAGGCAGTTGCCAGCATTCCGGGTGTTGGCGGGGTAAGATGGGCCGACGGCTCGATGCTGGCTCAAGCGTCCGAGCAACCGCTATCACCCCTCCATTGCCAAGACGATGTCGAGGCGTTGCTGGCCGCCAGAACTATCCGGTTTGACGAAGCTTCAAGCACGCTCGACCCGGCAAACGGGACGTTGATTGATGAAGTCGCAGCTGCGCTGCGCCCGTGCCTGGGCAGCATTATCTCGATAACCGGTCACACCGATTCGGTTGGCGACAAAGAGGTCAATCTCGTCTTGTCACAGGCGCGCGCCAGAGCGGTCGAGCGCGCGTTGATCGCGCGCGGCATCCCGTCCGAAGGGCTGCGTGTCGAAGGACTTGGGTCGAGCGCACCGCTGGAAGGTTTGTCACCCGCCGATCCTGCCAATCGCCGGATCGAATTTGAAGTGGTTGCAACCGTGCCCATCGAGCCCACCCCGATCGATACGCCGGGGCCGCGCTGAGATGGCAGTCTGGGCAGAAGTCATGGTGTTGTGCCTCGCGAGCTATGGGATTGGGCTTGTGACCGGTTGGCTGCTAATGCCTGCACCGACAAGATTTCCTCGGCGCGCGCGCCGGCGTTTATCGAAAGAAGGTTAGAGACACCCATGCCTGAATTGCTCGCCATGTATTGGCCCTATCTTCTGATTGCATTCGTAATCGGACTGGCGGTTGCCTGGTTTGCCTTCGCAGCCAATCGCAAGACCGCGATCAAGCGCGATCCGAATGCGCCCAAGGATGTGCTCGATGAAGGCGCGGCGCGCGCCGCGCGAAACGAAGCCTTGATCAATTCGGCTCCGGCGGCCGGCGAACTCTCATCCGCAGCAAATAGCCAGAAGGTCGCACATGTCAGCGCACAGACGGATGCAGAGGCGGGTCCCGCGATCGCACCATCGACTCCAACGCCTACTTCTCAGGCTGCAGCAGCAGCTTCGGTTCGAGAGGGCGATGAGCTTACGCGGATCAAGGGCCTCGGCCCCAAGATCGCTGCCATGCTCAACGAACAGGGCATCACACGCTATGCCCAGATCGCAAGTTGGTCGGATTCGGATATTGACCGGATTGATGCGGGCCTCGGTCGGTTCGAAGGGCGAATCCGGCGCGATTCCTGGGTTGAACAAGCCAAATTGCTGGCTTCGGGCGACGAATCCGCCTTCTCTGAACGGTTCGGAAACACCTGAACCATCGGCCTCGGATCAAGTCGCGAGGAACATTTTCGGCAGTGCTCGCGTTCTTGTTGCATAACAACAGAACGTTTGGGGGGTTCAGGATGGTTCAACCAAGGATTCTTGTCGCGGAGGACGAAGCCATTGTTGCGTTTGACCTCATCGAAACTGTCGAGGAAGCTGGTTTCATAGTAGAGGGTCCGCACCGGGATATCTCTTCTGCTATGCTTGCGTTCCAGAAGCAGAAACCAGACCTCGCCATTCTTGACATCAGACTTGGCGACGGTGTGGTTTACCCGCTTGCTCAAAGAATGGCGGATGAGGACGTCCCGATTATCTTCCATAGCGGCAACCATTCCCACGAAGAAATCGCGAGCCGGTTCCCGCACGCGCTCGCGTTAGCGAAGCCATGCCCTCCCGCAGAGGTGCTAGGTGCCGTAAACGAGGCTCTGGAAACTCAATGAAACCGGCCTTCTGCGCCCTTCCATGATTGATCATGCGAGCTTAGGCTGCGCATGTAAGCAGGCACAAGATGGAGGGCATCCCAGATGAAGACCGGTCGCACGAAATCCAGACTTACTGCGCTGTGTGCAGCAATTGCTCTGAGCAGTGGTGTTGTAGCTGCTCCCGCAGCTGCTTCCATTGACCCGTTTATCGGTGAGATTGCCAAGTTTCCTTATAATTTCTGCCCTCGCGGATGGGCTGAAACGGATGGCAGACTGCTTGAGATAAGTTCCAACACGGCACTCTTCTCGCTCATCGGAACACGCTATGGCGGGGACGGCCGGACAACATTCGCTTTGCCGAAGATCAGCAGTCCTGGCGTGATCCACTGCATAGCGCTTACCGGAATATTCCCGTCTCGGAGTTGACGCTTTAATCCTTGCCGGGCGGCGCGCTTGCTGCAAGAGGGCAGCAAAAGCAGTTTCAGGAGTAACCAATGGCCGAAATGGTGCCATTCAACTGGGAAGATCCGTTCGATCTCGAGACCCAGCTTACCGAAGACGAGCGGATGATCCGCGACGCGGCGCATGGCTTTGCGCAAAGCGAGCTGCAGCCGCGCGTGATAGACGCTTTCCGTGACGAAGTTGACGCACCGGAAATGTTCCCGCTGTTCGGACAGGCCGGCCTGCTGGGTGCGACCATTCCAGAGGAATATGGCGGCGCAGGAGCAAGCTATGTCGCCTACGGCCTGATCGCGCGCGAGATCGAACGCGTCGACAGCGGCTACCGCTCGATGGCTTCGGTCCAGTCGAGCCTCGTAATGTATCCGATCCATGCCTACGGTTCGGAAGAACAGCGCCGCAAATACCTGCCCGGTCTCGCCTCAGGCGAGCTGATCGGTTGCTTTGGCCTGACCGAGCCTGACGCAGGCTCTGATCCGGGCGGCATGAAGACGGTCGCCCGGAAGGACGGCGACGGCTATGTCCTCAATGGCTCCAAGACCTGGATTTCGAACGCTCCCTTCGCGGACGTCTTCGTCGTCTGGGCGAAGTCCGAAGCGCATGGCGGCGGGATTCGCGGCTTCGTGCTTGAAAAAGGCATGAAGGGTCTTTCCGCGCCCAAGATCGAAGGCAAGATTTCGCTGCGCGCCTCGACCACCGGCATGATCGTGATGGACGATGTAAAAGTGGGCGCGGACGCATTGCTGCCCGATGTCCAGGGCCTCAAGGGGCCGTTCGGCTGCCTCAACCGCGCGCGTTATGGCATCAGCTGGGGCGCCATGGGCGCAGCAGAATTCTGTATGCACGCCGCGCGCCAGTATGGCCTCGACCGCAAGCAGTTCGGCCGCCCGCTTGCCGGAACCCAGCTGTTCCAGAAGAAGCTCGCGGATATGCTCACCGATATCGCATTGGGTCTGCAAGGCTCGCTTCGTGTAGGCCGCTTGATGGACGAAGGCCGCTTCGCCCCTGACATGATCAGCGTGGTCAAGCGCAACAATGTCGGCAAGGCGCTCGATATCGCGCGGGCCGCGCGCGACATGCATGGCGGCAATGGCATCTCCGAGGAATACCAGGTGATCCGCCACATGGTGAACCTTGAGACGGTCAATACCTATGAAGGCACGCACGATGTTCACGCGCTGATCCTGGGCCGCGGCATAACGGGCCTCGCGGCTTTCTGATGCGCCTCTTTGGCTACTATCGCAGTTCGACCACCTATCGCCTGCGCATCGCGCTGGAACTGAAGGGCATCGACTACGAGTATGTGCCGGTGAACCTGCTCACATCCGAGCAGAAGAGCGAAGGCTTCACCAGCCGCAACCCCTTCGGCAGCGTGCCGATGCTGGAGGCGGACGGGCGCGATCGTGCGCAGTCAATGGCGCAGCTCGAATGGCTTGAAGAAGCCTATCCGAAAAGACCGCTTCTGCCGTCCTCGATCGAGGATCGCTACACCGCGCGTGAGCTCACCTATGCCATCGCGACTGAGACCCACGCGCCTAACAATTTGCAGGTGCTCAAGTACCTCAAGGCAGAATTCGCCGCGACGCAGGACCAGATCGAGGCATGGTATCGCCACTGGCTCGCGCGCACATTCGGCCCGGTAGAGGAGCGCCTCGCGCAGCACGGTACCGGCGATTTCCTGTTCAATGAACCGGGCCTGTTCGAAGTCGTGCTGCTGCCGCAAGCCTACAATGCCCGGCGGTTTACGCTTGACCTGTCGCACTACCCGCATATCGAACGGATCGAGCAGGCCTGCCTTGCTCTGCCCGAATTCCAGCGCGCCTATCCGGACAACCAGATCGACGCGCCGAAGGACTGAATGCAAAGCCTCATAGCGTCTCGTGCACGGTCTTTGCGACCATGCAGGCCATCACGCCTTCCGCACCATCCTCGTGCCCGTAGCCTGACCATTTGACCCCGCCGAACGGCGCGTCCGCCGCGCTGACCGAGCCATGGTTGATGCCGAGCATGCCCGCTTCCACATCGCGCGCGAGCCGCTGGCGCCGCGCTGCATCCTTGGTCCAGGCATAGGCCGCAAGCCCGTAAGGCAAGCGGTTCGCCTCTGCGATCATCTCCGCTTCGCCCGCATAGCGATTGACGATCGCGACCGGACCGAACGGTTCTTCCTGCATGATTTCAGCGGCTTCCGGCACTTCAGCGAGAACGGTGGGCTTGTAGAAGAAGCCCTGGTTGCCGATCCGCTCGCCGCCGGTGAGGCAATGTGCGCCAGCCTCCTTCGCATCGCCGATCATGCGCTCCATCTGATCGGGCCCGCGCGCATTGGCCATCGGACCCATGGTGGTCGCGCTGTCCGTGGGATCGCCCACGACCATCTTCTCGACTCGTTCGACAAACCCGTCGCGGAAGCGCTCGAACACCGGCTCTTCGACGAGGAACCGGGTTGGGCTGACGCACACCTGTCCGGCATTGCGATAGGCGTTGGGAACCATCGTATCGAGCGCGCGGTCGATATCGCTATCGGCAAACACCAGGATCGGCGCGTGCCCACCAAGTTCCATGGTGGTGCGCTTCAGATCCTCCGCAGCGAGTTTCGCAAGATGCTTCCCGACCTTGGTCGATCCGGTGAAGCTGAGCTTCCGGATGATCGGTGAGCCGAGCAGGTGCTCGCTGACATCGGACGGCACGCCGAACACGACCTGACACACATCTGGCGGAAGCCCCGCATCGAGCAGCGCTTGCGCCACCGCAATCCCAGCCGCAGGTGTCTCTTCCGAAGGCTTGACGATCACGGAGCAGCCCGCCGCAATCGGGCCGCCCACTTTGCGAGCGACATTGAGGGCCGGGAAGTTCCACGGCGCAAAAGCCGCAACCGGGCCGACCGGATCATAGCGCACTTCGCTGCGCTGGCCGGCCGGGCGCACTAGCGTGCGGCCATAGGTGCGTTTGCATTCGCCCGCGTAAAATTCGAACAGCATGGCGGAATATATTACTTCGCCTTGGGCTTCGGCCACAGGCTTGCCCTGTTCGCGGGTGAGGATCGACGCGATGTCGCCTGCCCGCTCGCGCAGCAGTTTCGCAGCTTCGCGCAGCACGCTCTCGCGCTTGTCCGCAGGCGCCAGCCGCCATTCCGCAAAGCCTTTCTGGGCGTTCTCAAGCGCCGCATCGAGATCGTCCGCACTGGCGTGAGGCAGGCTGGCAATGGCTTCGCCTGTCATGGGATTGAGCACATCCTCGGCCTCGCGCCCTCCGCCGCTCAGTTTCTCGCCGCCAATCAGCAGGTAAAGGTCTGGATATTCGCTCATGATAAGATCTTTCCAGCGCGCTCTCATGCGCGCCCACGGGCTTGAAACAAAGCTCTGTCCTAGGCTGGAAAATCGGTAACGGCAATTATTCGAACAATCGCTGCAGGAACGGGCGATTGAGCTAGGCTGAAGGCGGCAATCGCATGAACGGCTTTGACTTTGGCGAATAGCTCGGCATAGCTGTACGCCATGACAAAGACAGAAACTCCCTGGCACGCGCGCCTTGCGCTGATCCTTGCTCTCCTGCTGCCGCTCTACTTGATGGCGGCCGCGCTTGGCACCAAGTTCGGCATCTGGGGCTGGCAGTTCGGCCTCGGGAAGATGCTGTTCCAATGGGGGCCGTTCGTGATTGGCAGTGTCGCTCTGATCGCGCTCATTTCGCTGATCGTCTGCCTGGTGAAGCCGCCCCGCAATGGCTGGGGCAAGGCGCTCATCGCGCTGGCTGTGCCCGCCGTCATCGTCGGCGCTGTGCTGAACCTGCAAAGCAAGAATGCCGATATCCCGGCGATCCACGACGTGACGACGGCGCCTGGCAATCCTCCGGCCTTCTCTGAAGGATGGATGCAGCGGCGCGAGAATTTCGGCGCGAACCCGTTGCTCGATTATGCTGCGCCGCTCAATCAGAGCGAGATGTATCAGGGCGAACGGTTCGGCGAATTGGGCGAGAAGTCGCTCGCTGAGATCAATGCGGACAGTTACGGCGATCTTGAGCCGCTGCCATTGGGCGACAACAGCACAGAGCAAGCCATTCAGGCCGTACTCGGCGCGATGCAGGCGATGGGCGCGATCGAAACGGATACGGTCGAGAACGGCGTATATGGCACGTTCGAAACCTTCTGGTTCGGCTTCAAGGATGATGTCGCGGTACGGATCGCCGATGGTCAGATCGACTTCCGCTCGGTCTCACGCGTGGGCATTTCGGACATTGGCAAGAATGCCTCGCGTATCCGTGAACTGCGCGCCAAGACGGCGGAGCGGCTGCGCTAAGCCTTATTCCCTGAACTGCCTGATTGCCATCGCGCTGCGCTGGATCACAGTCAGTGCGCATAGCCCCGCATAGGCCCAGGCGATCGGCGCAAACCATGCCGGAAACAGCGCCATCGCGATGAAGACTGCGATGGTCTCTGCTCCTTCGGCAAGGCCCGTCGAATAGAAGAAGCTCTTCTTGCCATGCGCCTCAGTGTCTGCACCGCGTTTCGCAGCGATGACGGCAAAGGCAAGGAAGCTCGTGCCCGTTAGTACAAAGCTCGCGACCAGCACCAGCGCAGGCAGCAGGTTCGCAGGGTCCGCAATTCCGAAGGCGAGCGGGATCGACACGTAAAAGGCAAAGTCTGCGACGATGTCGAAATAGCCGCCAAGGTCGGTCGGCTTTGTCGCCCGCGCCACTGCCCCATCCAGTCCGTCGAGCAAGCGGTTGATAACGATCAGCGCGAGACCCAACGCGTAATGTTCCATGGCAATCGCCACAGCGCCGAGCAGCCCGATCGCCAGCCCGGACAGCGTCAAAAGGTTGGCGGAGATGCCTTCGCGCGCGAGCCATGCACCCGCGCGGTTCAAGGACGGATCGATCACCGGGCGGAGTTTCGCGTCAAACATGACCGATCAGCTCCATGTAACAAGCCCGATCCAGGCGCCAGTCATCAGCGTTGCGAAATTGCCGGCAAGCCAGCTCTTCATGCCTAGCCCTGCAGCTTCCGCACGCCGCTCAGGGCACAATGTGCCGATGGTCGAAACGAGCAGGCCCACGCTTGCAAGATTCGCGACCCCGCACAGCGCATAGGTCACGATCAGCAGGCTTCGATCATCGAATGTATCGGAAGGGAGCGCTGCAAGCTCCAGATAAGCAACATATTCGTTGAGGATCGACTTCGTGCCCATCAATCCCCCTGCGGCCTGCGCCTGATCCCATGGCACCCCGATCAACCACATCAACGGCGCGAACAGCCAGCCAAATATGCGCTTCAGCGTGAGCGCTTCGCCGCCGACCTGTCCAAACACAGCGAGAATCTGATCCGCCAGCGAAACGAATGCGAACACAACAATGATGATGGCGATCACGGCGAGAAACAGCTGCATCCCATCCATCGTGCCTTTGACCACGGCGTCGATGCTGCTTTCGTATCTGAGGCCCGGCTCGCTCTCATCGTCCTCTGTTGCGCCTTCACCCGGAACCATCAGCTTGGCCATCAGCAAGGCGGCAGGTAGCGAAATCAGCGACGCGGCGATCATGTGTCCGACTGCGTCAGGGACTGTCTGTGAGAGAGTGGTCGCGTATAGGATCAGGATCGCACCGCTGATCGTCGCCATGGCGAGAACCATGACCTGAAACAGTTCCGAGCGGCTAATCTTTGCGAAATAGGCGCGCACCGCGAGCGGACTTTCCACGACGCCAAGGAACATGTTCGCCCCGCCCGCCAGGCCGACCACACCGCTGACCTTCAGGCTTTTGCGCAGCAGGAAGGACAGGCCGTTCACCAACCAGCGCAGCACGCCCCAATGCCACAGCAAGGCCGCAAGCGCACTGAAAACGATCACCAGCGGCAGGATCTGGAACGCGATGATCACGGGGGCAGCCACGCCCTCTTTCAGTTCAAACGGAAGCGGCGCTCCGCCGAGATAACCGAACATGTAGGACGAACCGTCCAGCGTCGCGCGCTCAATCGCGGTCACACCGTCATTGGCATAGCCAATAATCTGCCACACGAAGGGCAGCCGCACGATCGCCAGCGCAAGCAGCAATTGCAGCCCCAATGCGCCTGCGATCCAGCGCCAGCCGGGAGCTTCGCGGCGGTTTTCGGACAAGCCCCAGGCAAGTCCGGTGATCACTGCGAGGCCGAGCAATCCCTGCAAATGCGCGAGTATCTCCATCAGCCCCCTCTATGCCCGATCAATCCGCAAAGCGTTTGACCAAGCGGTCGAGGCTGAGTGTGTCCTCCTTGCGAAACGCGATCAAGGCCAACGTTGCCCCCGCAACCGTCAGGGAAGGAAAAAACAGCAGGTTCGCATCCTCATGCAGGTACATCCCAAATGGATCGAGAAAATGCTTCCAGATCGCCAGCGCGCCGCCGACCAGAACCAGCGCCTGCAGTGGCAGAGTGTATTTGCGCAAGAGGCCCAGCACGACCAGCGCGCCCAGGATCACTTCGAACACTGCAAAACCGGTCTGCAAGGCCGAAGCCGAAGCAACCCCGCCGTAGTACTTTTCTGCAAGGCCAGTTCCTGTTCCGGGGTTCATCAATCGCAGACTGCCCCACAGCACCAGCAGAATACCCGTGCCAATACGCATGATCAGGAGGCTCAGAGGTCGAAGCATGGTCATGTCCTTGTCGTGTCAGGGGATTGGTCTTTCAGGGCGCTCAGCCTCGAACCCATTTGAAATAGCGCTCCAGCCATTTGAGCGCGGCTTCCGGCTTGTTGGCTTTCTTCCATTCGCCCGCTGCAAACTTGTTCGCCTCCGCCATGGTCGGATAGGAATGGATCGTGCCGAGTATCTTGTTGAGGCCGAGCTTGTACTTCATCGCCAGCACATATTCCGCCAGCAGCTCGCCTGCATGTGCGCCGACAATGGTGACGCCAAGGATCGTATCCTTGCCCGGCGGGGTCAAAACCTTGACGAAGCCCTGTGTCTCGCTTTCGGTGATCGCGCGGTCGAGATCGTCGAGATCATAGCGGGTGACATCGTATTTGATACCCTGCTCTCTTGCCTCCACTTCATTGAGGCCGACGCGGGCGAATTCGGGATCGAGGAAAGTGACCGCGGGGATCACGCGGTAATCGGCCTTGAACTTCCTGAAGGCTCCGAACAGCGCGTTGACGCTGGCGTACCAGGCCTGATGGCTGGAAACATGGGTGAACTGGTACGGCCCGGCGACGTCGCCAGCGGCATAGATATTGGGGAATCTGGTCGCGAGGAATTCATCCGTGACGACTGTCCTGTTCGTATCGACGCCTAACTCCTCCAGCCCGTAGCCTTTGAGCCGCGCCGCGCGCCCGACCGCGACGATCAACGCGTCGTAGCCAATCTCGCGCTCCAGCCCGCCATGCTCGGCAATCAGCGCCCCTTCTTCGACCCGCACCGCCTTATGATCGGTGAGCACGGTTACGCCGCTTTCTTCGAGCACTTGCCTGGCGAGTGCTGACACCTCCTCGTCCTCGCGGCCCAGCACACGCGGGGCCATTTCGACCTGCGTGACTTTGGACCCGAGCCGGGCAAGCGCCTGCGAGATTTCGCAGCCTATGGGGCCACCGCCGAGCACAGCCACCCTTTTCGGGGCCGCGTCCATCTCAGCAAACGCGTCCCACATGGTGTCACTGGTGAGATAGTCGGAGTCATCGAGACCCGGCATTGGCGGCACGAAAGGCGCGGCACCGGCCGCGATGATGATCGACTTTGCGGTTATGCGCTTTGTCCCTCCGTCATGCAGCGCGACCTCGACTGTCCACGGATCGACGATCTTGGCATATCCTTGCACGACGTTTACGCCGAGGCCCTCGTACCGCTCGACGCTGTCATGCGGCTCGATCGCGCGGATCGCTTCCATCACCCGCTCGATCACCTGTTTGAAGGGGACTTCGGGTTCGACCGAGGTCAGGCCGTATTTATCCGCATGGCGCATGGTCGCGGCGACCTTGGCACTCTTGATCAGCGCTTTTGAGGGCACGCAGCCGGTGTTGAGGCAGTCGCCGCCCATTTCCTTGGCTTCGATAAGCGTGACGCCTGCCTTCACCTGTGCGGCGATATAGGCCGACACGAGCCCAGCGCTGCCCGCGCCGATGACGACGAGGTTCTGGTCAAAGCTCTTGGGCTTGGTGAAGCCATCGTAGACACGGCGGCGTTTGATTATGCCGATAATACCCTTGCCGATCCACGGCGCGATACCAAGCAGCGCGAAGCTGCCCAGCACAGCGGGCGATGCGATGCCGGAGAGGCTCTCGATCTGCGCGAGCTGCGTTCCGGCATTCACATAGACGATCGTGCCGAGCAGCATCCCCACCTGGCTAACCCATGCGAAGGTCCAGGTCTTGATGCGCGTCAGACCCATGACAAGGTTGATGACGAAGAAGGGAAAGATCGGGATCATGCGCAGCGTGAAGAGGTAGAACGCTCCGTCCTTTTCGAGCCCCGCATTGATCGACTTCAGCCGGTCGCCGAACTTGCTCTCAACTGTGTCGCGCAGGACATAGCGCGAAGCCAGAAATGCGAGTGTCGCACCAATTGTGGACGCGAATGAGACCAGTATTGTGCCGACGAGCAAACCGAACAGCGCGCCTGCCGCCAGTGTCATGATCGCTGCGCCGGGGAGCGAGGCTGCGGTCACCGCGACATAGATCGCGAAGAAACCGGCAAGCACAAGCACCGGGTTCTCCTGATAGAATCCGTCTACGTCACCCGCGATCTGCTTGATCCCGCCAATCGTCAGGTATTCGCCCAGATCGAAGATGAAATAGGCTGCAATCAGCGCTGCCAGCACGAGTATGATGACGATCTTCTTCATGTGGCTTTCCCCGAATGCGCGCTTGGCTGCCCATTCGGCCTCGCACTGCGAATGGTTACGTTCCTCACGCTTGGCTCACCCGTATTGATCGAGCCAGCGTTTGTCGATTGCCTCTTTCCAGCGCGCCGCCCACGCGCCCTGCGCGCCGAGCCAGCCATAGGATGCGATCGCTTCTCCGCGCCCGGTCGAGAGCAGATAGAGGCTGGCCGGACGCGGGGTGTAGCTCGCCGCAGGTTCGCGGCCTTCAGCCAAAGCCCGCAGATTTCCTGCGAGGATCGGCCCGGTATGCACCGCATGGACGCCCGCATGGGGAATGCGCCGATCCATTCGCTGTGCCACATCTCCGCTCGCAAGGATATGCGGGTGCGAGGTCGAGCGCTGGTATTGGTCGACCGCGATAAAGCCCTGTTTGTCCGTCGCAAGACCGCCTGCGCCCGGCCATTGCGGTGCGCCGCTGCCCACCGCTGCAATCACAAGATCGACAGGCTCGAGTGTTTGGCCTGAAACGGTCAGAGCGCCATTTTCAAACGCCGCGTCCTCTTCGATGAGCGGTATTCCCTGCCGTTCCAGCTCGCGCTCAGCCAGTCCGCGCACCCAGCTACCCAGATCGGGCAAGAGGCCTGCGCTCCCCGCGATCAGCGCGACTTGCGGTGCTGGCATCATCCCCTTTGCGTTGCGGATCGCGAAAGCGAGTTCGGCCCCGCCCGCGCCGCCGCCGATGACCGCGACATTCAGCGGCTTGCCATTCACTTGCGCCGCGATTTCGTGCCAGCGTTCGATAAATGCGGCAATGGGCCGCACATCGAGCAGTTTGTCGCTTGTGCCGAGAACCCGTGCGGCCTGACCCACGCCGCCGGTATCGATGGAGGCAATACGGAACGAAACTCTCTCGCCCTCGCCAAGCGTGACCTCTCGCGCATCCGGATCAATCGCCACCGCACGATCCCTGACAAATGCGATCCCGGCTCGCTCGCAAAGTCTGGCCAAGTCCACCAGTCCATGCGCAACATCATGCTGGCCGCTGATAATGCCAGGAACGGTCCCTGAGTACCGCGCGTGGCTGGCGGGATCGATCAGCGCGGCGCGCTCGACTGGCAAGCCATTGTCGATCCAGTCCTTGAGTACCGCAAGCTGCGCATGTCCGCCGCCGATCAGCAGCAGATCGAAAGCCTCCAGGCTTGCAGTTTCATTCAAGCGGTACGCGCTCCGTCAACCGGCATCACCACACCATTGAGATAGGCCGGCGCGCTGCGCAAGAGCCAGTCGACCACCTCCGCGATCTCTTCCATCTCGCCAAAGCGCGCGATCGGCGTTTCGACCCGCAGCTTGTCGAAGATTTCCGGCATGCGTTCCTCGAACTCGCGGAACCGCTCGGTGGCGATGATACCCGGCGCGATGACGTTGATGACGAGGCCCTGCGACGCGTAATCGAGCGCGGCCGACTTGGTGAGGCCGATCACGCCCCATTTTGCGGCCGAGTAGTCGCTCATATTGCGGGTGCCGCGCAGGCCGCCGGTCGAGCTGTTGTTAACGATCCGTCCGCCCCCTTGCTTCAGCATCAGCGGGATTTCAGCCTGCATGAGATGAAAAACCGAAGAGAGGTTGACTGCAATCGCGGCATCCCAGCGTTCAGGCGGGGTTTCATGCAGCGGCGAATCCCCCAACGTATTGCCGATATTGTTGAACGCGCCGTCCAGCCGCCCGTGCTTTTCCTCAATCGCTGCGATCAGCGCATGGCAGCTTGCCGCGTCAGTCCCGTCGAACTGCATCGCTTCAGCCGACCCGCCACCTGCCCGGATTTGCGCGGCGGCTTCCTCGCATGCCTCAAGCCCGCGCGCAGCGAGGATCACGTGGCCCTCGCCCTCGCCCAGCTTGAGCGCGGTCTTGCGGCCCATGCCGGAGCTTGCGCCAGCCACGAGAAAGATCGGTCCGTCAGTCATGAATGTTTCTCCAGGAATGCGTTGATCGCCGCCGCCTTCGCTTCAGGCGTGGCACAGTCGCGGGCGAGTTCGACCTGCGGGATCAGGCTGACAACTTCATCGGTCGCTTCATCGAGCGCGCCATCGGCATGGCTGAGCACCAGCACGGGCACCGCCAGCCGCCCAAGCGCGCCGCGAACGTCGTGTCGGAATACGGCCTCATAAGGCTGGTGGTAGGTTTCAAGGCTGCCCAGTACGTCCATGGTGAGATCGTGCAGGATGCGCGCATCGAACACCCCCTCCGGCCGCCTGTGCGCATTGTCCTTCTTGTAATGCGGGTAGAAGAACATCTGGTCGCGGATGAAATTCCATGCCCAGTGAAACTGGCTGCCAGTCTCGTCAGGAGTCTGATGCGGAGCGTAACGTTCGAGGAATTCCGCTGCCGTCGCCTCGTCCATCAGAGCAACCCCATCGAGGATCAGTGCGGTCACGCGCTCAGGCTGCGCAAGCGCCCATTCCATCATGATATGCGAGCCGGTGTGCGTGCCGTACAGCGCGAACTTATCCAGCCCCAGGGCCGCGCTGCCTCTCGCGAGCATATCGGCAAAGTCCGCCATCGCAGGCGTTTCCATGCCAGGCGAGCAGGATTGCCCATTGCAGGGATTGTCGAAGGCGAAGAGAGAGCGCCCCTCACCCAAGGCATGCAGCAAGGGTTCAAGCGTCTTCGAGGCTGCGGGCGATGCGTGCGAGAGGACCAGCGGAACACCGCCGCCGCCGCACTCTCGCTTGCGCAGGTGCAATTGCCCCTCGGCGATGCGGACATAGGCCTTGTCGACATAGGCTTTGATTTTCTGGGCTGACATTGGCCCTGCCCTCCCTCAGTCACCCATGCCGAGTTTCGGCAGGTCGAGCGGTTCCTGCGGGATCATGGTTGTCTTCTCTTCCGTAAACAGCTCGACCGATCCGGGCAGACCATCGCGCCCGATGCCCGACTGCTTGTAGCCGCCGAACGGTGCGCGCAGGTCCCGCGCCATCGGCGTGTTGACCCACACCGTGCCTGCCTGAAGTTCGCGCCGCGCGCGCATCACGGAAGGCAGATCATTCGACCAGATGTAGCTCACAAGGCCGAACTCGCTGTCATTGGCGCGGGCCAGCGCATCGTCGAGATCACGCACCCGCTGGACCGCCACGAACGGCCCGAAGATTTCGTCCTGGCAAAGGCTGGCCGAATTGTCGGCCGCTTCGACCACGGTCGGTTCGAAGAAATAGCCGCGATCAAACCCGTCCACTTTCTTCGCGCCTGCAAGAATCTTGTACTCCCCGCCTGCCTGCGCTTGCTCGGCAAAGCTCAGAACGCGGTCATAATGCGCCTTGAAGGCGAGCGGGCCGAGTTCCGTGCCCGCCACAAACGGATCGCCGATCCTGACCTTCTCCACCCGCGCAACCAGCGCGTCGATGAATCTGTCGGCGATCGCGTCCTCGACCATGATGCGGCTGCCCGCGAGGCATTGTTCGCCATTGCCTGCAAGAAAGCCCATCAGCGCACCATCGACCGCGCGTTCAAAGTCCGCGCTTTCGAGGATAATGTTGGCCGACTTTCCGCCAAGTTCCAGCCCGACTTTCTTCAGGCTTCCTGCCGCGTCCGCCATGATCCGCTTGCCGGTCGCTGTCCCGCCAATAAAGCCGACAACGTCGACGCCCGGATGCCTGACCAACTGCGTGCCTGCGCCTGCGCCCGGCCCGGTTATGACTTGCACCACGCCTTCAGGAAGACCCGCTTCATGCAGGATTTCGACCAGACGCATGATCGCAAGCGGCGCATATTCGCTGGGCTTGACGATCACCGAATTGCCGAGCGCAATAGCCGCTGCCATCTTCATGGAACCCAGCACCAAGGGCGCGTTCCATGGCGCGATCAACAGACCGACGCCAACGGGCTCGCGCGTCACAATGGAGAGATAGCGGCCGGTCTGCTCGTAACTCTCGCCCGCCAGAGAGGTGGTCAGCTCGCCGAAGAAGCGGAAATTCTCCGCCGTGCGCGCGACATGCATCCCGCGGATTTGCGGAAACGGCATGCCGGTTTCGAGCGTCTGCAGCGTCGCAAGTTCGTCTGCATGGGCAAGGATCGCTTCTTCGAATTTCGCCAGCATTCGCGCGCGGTCGGCTGCGATCATCTTGCGCCACGGGCCATTGGCGAAGGCATCACGCGCCTTCGTGACAGCGGCTTCGACTTCAGCCTCGCTCGCGTCAGGAACATCGACCAGCGCCTCTTCCGTCGCGGCATAGATCAACCGCGAATGGCCTTGCTTCGGCCCGCCGCTCGCCCAGTCGAGACCGCCGGGCAGCGCTGGCGTGCCGTGCGGCAGGCTGACATCGATCTTCATGAGAGATTCTCCCCTAGGTATCGCGCCATGTTCCCTAAGCATGGGCTGTGCGAACCTTCAACGCTCGAACGGCCAGTTCGGGTGCAATTGACCGACAGACGGAGAGATCGCGCCTCCGCACGAAGGATATTGCATGGCAGGCGCAATCCTGCGCATGTGCCGCGCATGGAACTCGGCGTTTGCTATTACCCCGAACACTGGCCGCAGGAACGCTGGGCGCAAGACGCGCGAATGATGCGCGAGACCGGCCTTTCGCAGATTCGGATCGGCGAGTTTGCATGGAGCCGGATCGAGCCGGAACCGGGCCGGTTTGAATGGGCTTGGCTCGATGACGCAGTTGAGACGCTCCATGCCGAGGGCCTCGGGATCATCATGGGAACGCCCACGGCAACGCCGCCCAAGTGGCTGGTCGACCAGATGCCGGACATGGTCGCGCTCGACCGTCAGGGACGCCGGCGCGGGTTTGGATCGCGGCGGCATTACTGCTTCAGCCACGAGGGTTACCGGGCAGAGGCCGCGCGGATTACGCGGGCCGTGGCGGAACGCTATGGCGAGCATCCCGCGATCACGGCCTGGCAGACGGATAACGAATATGGCTGCCATGACACGGTGCAGAGCTTCTCACCCGCCGCGCGCGATGCGTTCCGGCTCTGGCTGGCGGAACGATATGGCACGATCGAGGCCCTGAATGCGGCCTGGGGCAATGTGTTCTGGAGCATGGAGTATCGCAGCTTCGGTGAAGTCGAGCTACCCAATCTGACCGTGACGGAGGCGAACCCTGCGCATTGGCTGGCGTTTCGCCGGTTTTCATCTGATCAGGTGATTGCCTTCAACCGCGCGCAGGTCGACATATTGCGCGAACTTTCGCCGGGCCGGGCTATCACCCATAACGCGATGGGCTTCTACACCGGCTATGATCACTTCGATCTCGCGGCTGATCTGGATGTGCTTGGGTGGGACAGCTATCCGCTCGGATTCCTCGAAATGTTCCGCTTCTCAGAGAGCGACAAGGTCAAGTTCGCGCGCTGCGGCCACCCGGACATCGCCGCCTTCCACCATGACCTTTATCGCGGCTGCGCAAGGGATGGGCGCTGGTCAGTGCTGGAACAGCAGCCAGGACCTGTAAACTGGGCGCGGCATAACCCCGCCCCGCTCCCGGGCATGGTCAAGCTGTGGACGCTGGAAGCGGCAGCGCATGGCGCCGAGCTCGTCAGCTATTTCCGCTGGCGGCAGTTCACCCATGCGCAGGAGCAAATGCATGCCGGGCTGTTGCGGCCCGATGGGGAGCCTGCCCCGGCCCTCGCCGAAGCGCGTGAGGCTGCAGACGCTCTGGCTGAGCTCGGCGACATCGGCGCGCCGGTCAAACATGCGGCGATCGTGTTCGACTATGCAGCGGAATGGATGACACAAATCCAGCCGCAGGGTGAATGCCGGTCTGCGCTATGGGCCGCGTTCGACTGCTATTCAGCGCTCAGGCGGCTCGGGCTCAACGTGGACTTTGTCCATCCATCTCAGTTGCTTGAAGGTTACGCGCTGGTCGTGATTCCATGCCTGCCCATCGTGCCCGATGCGCTGGTCGAAGCGCTCGCAGCGTCAGACGCGCAGGTGGTTATCGGTCCGCGCACCGGCTCGCGCGACGCAGAGTTCTCCATCCCGCCAGAGCTTGCGCCGGGCAAGCTCACCGAGCTGTGCGGGTTGACTGTCGCGAAGAGTGAAAGCCTGCGTCCGGGCCTTGAACACAAAGGTGATAGCTGGGCCATTGCCCGCTGGCTGGATCACGTTGCGCCGGGACATGCGGCGGAACCAGAGTGGATCACTGACGACGGCACCCCTGCAAGTTTCCGCCATGGCCGGGTGCGGACGCTCGCCACCTGGCCGCAGGGGGCCTTGCTGCAGCAGGTCACCGAGTGCGCCGCGCGTGATGCTGGTCTTGCTGTGGAAATTCTTGCTGAGGGCACACGAAAACGAACGACTTCGCGGACAGTTTTTACGTTGGATTACCCCGGGTCGGTCTGGAAAGCAGAGCAGAATAGGGCTGAAGTTCAGTAGAATACCGCAGCTGCACAATGACCTGTTGCGAACTGGTCACACATGCAACGAAATGCCCTATTTCTTAATTCCGCAAGGTTGCACAAATACGTCGTGGGGAGCAGGACTTGACGCAGGACTGGACAAGTCGCTGCAGACGTAATGTCTGTTCTGTGTTGCACTCTAACGATATGACGGCTGGGATCGCATATTCGGGGGACTATTTGATGAAAAAGGGAATCGCTTTTGCGACGCGCAAATCCGTGCGTCTTTATGCAAGCGCGGGTGTTTCGGCACTCGCCGTAACGCTTGCCGCACCTGCCATGGCGCAGGATCAGCCAGAAGCTGAAGAAGACGAAACGGTCTTCTTGGACGATAGCACGGTTGAAGCTGCCGATGGCGGACCGATCGTCGTCACTGGCTCGCGCATTCGCCGGAATGAGACGACCAGCGCATCGCCGCTGACGATCATCAACCCGGACCTTCAACGCAAGCAAGGCCTGACGACGGCTGCCGAAATCATCCAGCAGTCTCCGATCGCCAATGGTTCGACCCAGATCACGTCTGCAATTTCTGCCAATACCATCTCGAACGGTGGTCCGGGCGCAGCAACGATTTCGCTCCGCGGTCTCGGCGCTGAACGAACGCTGGTTCTTCTCAATGGTCGCCGTTCTGGTCCTGCCGGAACGCGCGGCGGTGTTTCCGCCTTCGACCTGAACGTGCTTCCCGGCTCGATCATCGAGCAGGTAGACGTGCTGAAGGACGGCGCATCTTCGATTTACGGTTCGGACGCTATCGCAGGCGTGGTCAACATCCGCACGCGGCGTTCAACCGACGGCCTTGAGCTTGACTTCTTCCGTTCGCAGACATTCGAATCGGGTGGTGAAGAAACCAACTTCAGCATTGCCTGGGGCAAGGAATTCGATCGCGGTCACATCCTCTTCGCAGGCGACTATTACAAGCAAGACATGCTGCGCCGTCAGGACCGTGATTTCCTGGGTTGCCCTGAAGACTACGTATTCAGCGAAGATGGCCAGCGTCGTCTTGACCTGATCGATCCGCGCACGGGAGAATTCGGATGTGTTGGCGGCACGTCATGGGGCCATGTGTGGACCTATTTCTCATCCAACCTGCAAGACCAGGATCCAGGGTTCATCAATCCGTCAATCGTGTCCCTGCTGCAGTTCAGCTATGGCAACGACAACCTCGGAGCTTACATCCCCGCACCGAACCCGGCGGCGAATTTTGGCGATGTCATCGCTCCTCCGGGTTGGTTTGCAGTAAGCTATGAAGAACCGCTTCCCTATGTTTTGACCAATTCGTACCACCCGTTCGAGCAGAAATCGACGGTGATCCCTGAAACCAAGCGCTACACTCTCTATGGTGATGCGTCGTTCGAACTGACTGATGGTGTGGAGCTCTACGCAGAAGGCATTTTCAGCCGCCGCGAGAACTACATCGACAGCTATTCGCAGTTCTATAACTTCGGCTACACCGATCTCTATGCGCCGGGTGATCCTGACGATCCTTTCCCAGGCTGGACATCCTTTGGCGGCGCAGGTGCGTTCATCAGTCCGACTGGTATTCTTGACCAGTACGACAACTGGATCGATGTAGACTACTATCGCGGCATTGCAGGCCTTCGCGGAGATCTGACCGACAAGATCAGCTTCGACGTGCACGGCCAGTACAGCCTGTCTGACGGCAAATACACGTTCCAGCAGATCCTGCAGGATAGTATCTATCAGCAGACGCTGCGTGCCTATGGCTACGGCTGTGCAGGCTTGTTCACAGATGTGACTGGACGCGAATGTCTGCAGATGAACTGGGTTGATCCGCGCGTGATGGCCGGTGACCTTACTCAAGAGGAAATCGACTATCTCACCGACGAGGAAACCGGCTCGACCGAATACGAACAGATGTTCGCAGAGGCATCGATCTCGGGCGAGCTGTTTGAATTACCAGCAGGTCCGCTCGGCTTCGCACTCGGTGCGGTGATCCGCCGTGACAAGATCGACGATACGCCGGGCGATATCACCTATGCTCTAGTCCCAGGCGGCGATCCGGACAATCCGGATGATTATGTCGACAATGGTTTTGCAAACCCGTTCTCGGCAGCGCCGACGCGCGGCCGCAGCACGACCAAGGAAGCATTTGCTGAAATCAGTGTGCCGGTTCTGGCGGACAAGCCGTTCTTCCAGAGCTTCGAGCTTTCAGGTGCAGCCCGTATCACTAATGTGAGCGCAACCGCACCCGATGGCCGCAGCGACTCGAGCAATGGCAACTGGACCTACAAGCTGATGGCCAACTGGCAGGTCAACGACTGGCTTCGTCTGCGTTCGACCTACGGTACGTCATACCGCGCACCGGCTCTGTTCGAACAGTTCCTCGGCAACCAAGCGAGCGGTGCGCGTCAGCGTAACGTTGACCCGTGTGTTCGTTGGGGCGAGCAGCTCGCCGATGGCACAATCACGCCAACCGTCGCGCAAAACTGTCAGGCTGACCAGTCATTCCTGAATGGTCCTGCTGGCGGTATTCCGATCGACCACACTGGCGCTGGCATTCAGGTCACTGTGAACACGTCGGGTGGCCTGGGCGTGCTTGAGCCCGAAACGTCGAAAGCCTGGACGGCTAGCCTGATCCTGACGCCGAAGTTCGACTTCCTGCCGGACACGGATATCGCGTTCACGGTCGATTATTTCGACATCAAGGTTGAAGACGAAATCTCACAGCTTGATCCGTATTCGATCCTGTTCAACTGCTACGATTCGGTGGACTTCCCGAACAGCCCGTTCTGTTCGTTCTTCGAGCGTGGCCAGGATGGCGATATCAACAACATCCGGTTCGTGAATCGTCAGTTCATCAACATCGACGAGCAGACCAACCGCGGGATCGATTTCACGCTCCGTGTGCGTCATGACCTTGGCAATATGGGCCAGCTTTCACTGCTTGGTCAGGCAACTCTGCAGCTTGAAGACAACATCTTCACCTTCGGTGATGACCGCAACAATGACGACCCAGCCAACTTCCTGAATGGTCAGGTCGGTGATCCGAAGTTCACCGGCAATCTGATCACAACGTGGGAGAAGGGCGACACAACGATCCTTTACGGGATCACCGTGATCGGCAAGTCTTCGAGTGTTGAGCAGTACGAGTTCGACTTCGGCTCAACCTGTAACCCGCTCGACTTCTTCGAGAACGTCTATGGCGAAACTTGGTGTGTCCAGCCGTTTACCAAGGCAGTTTGGTATCACAATGCTTCGATCACGCAGGAATTTGCGGATCGTTTCGAGATCACGCTGGGTGTCTCGAACATCTTTGATACCGAGCCACCGCAGGTTTCCGGTCTGGTGACGCCATTCGCAAACGTTCCTCAGGCATCGCAGTACGACTTCCTTGGTCGCCGTGCGTTCCTGCAGGCGAAAGCCAAGTTCTAAGCGTCACGCTTGGAAGGGTAATGGTCTAATCCAACAGGGGGCGGCGTTCGCAAGAGCGTCGCCCTTTGTCGTTTGGCTTACTTGGCCGTTTAGCTTACGTTTTCCCGATTTCCCCGGGCAAGCCCTTGGGGTCGGTCGCTAATCGTCCTAAAGAAATAATCACTATGCCTTCGATCAATCTCAAACCGGACAACCTCAACGAACTCAACGCTCAGTTCGATCAGGCGCCGCTCAAGCAACACCTGTTTCTCAATTCCGTGCCGAAATCCGGCAGCCACTTGCTGCGCAACATCGTCCGCATGTTTGTGCCGGTTAATCAGCAATATGACCGCGATTTCATCCAGTATGGCAATCTGCGCGACCATTTGGCCGCCTTTGATGGGCCTCCCGCAAAGCTTGCTTGGGGCCACCTGTTTCATACTGACATCTCAGCCATCACCACCAGCGTTGCCCGCAAGATCCTGCTGGTGCGCGATCCATACACATGGGTACTCGCCAAAGCGCGGTTTCTGCTGTCTGACGGCTTTACCGGACAGCTCGACATCTTGCGCAAAGCCCCGATTACCAGCGGTGATCTGCTCAGCATGGTCATCTTCGGAATCCCCAACACCAACCCCAGCATGAAGGACACCTACACGCACAATGCGGTTGCCTGGCTTGATACAGGCGTGCATCTGGTGCGGTACGAGGAATTGCTCGCCGCTGTGCGCGATCTCGACAGCCCGGCCAGCAAAGCATATCTCCTGGGCCTGTTCGACGCCTGCGGCATCGACGTACCGCCCGACTGGAAGGAACGCGTCAAGATTGGCTCTGACCCTCAGAATAGTGGGACTGCGCGACAGAACCTGTCGGGTAATTTCTCTAAGGTCCCCAAAGAGCTGAGCGATATCCAGAAGCAGCAAGTCGACTTCGCTGCCCCAGGTCTGCGCGAGATCCTTGGCTATGACTGAGGGCGGCTTGAAAGACGATCCGCGCGCCGCCTTGCGCGACATCCAGGCAGCGCTCCGCAGGGATCGAGGCAACATGGATTTGCTCCACCAGGCAGCTGCAGCTCACCGCGCGCTGGGCGAGCGGCCGCAGGCAGAGCAGGCGGAGATCGCCGCCTTGCAAATCAGCGAGACAATACCTGCCCTGCGGGAAGCCGCGCGGCAGATGGCAGCGCGCGAATTTGGCGAGGCGAGCCGTCTCGCGGCCGAATACCTCCGCAACCGCCCGGATGACCTTGCCGCGATCACACTGTCAGCAGAGGCCGCCATCGCGCTGAGCGTGTCGCATCAGGCCATCCCGCTGCTGGAGCGCGTACTGAGCCGCGCGCCATCCTTCATGCGTGCCCGCGTGCTCTATGCCAATGCGCTGATGCTGAGCGACCGGCTGACCGAAGCCATGCGGATCATCGCCCCGATGATCGAACGGCGGCCCGACGATGTCGAGCTCGTCAATCTCTTCTCGCGCATCAAGACCGAACTCGGCGATCATGCCGGAGCGGCAGAGGCCAATCGCACCCTCGTCAAGCTCGATCCGAAATCACCAGAAGCGCATGCCAATCTCGGCGATGCCTTGCGCTTTGCGGGTCAGAAGGAAGCCTCGATTGCCTCCTATCGCATGGCACTGACCCTCGATCCGAATCATGGCCGGACCTGGTGGAGCCTCGCGGACTTGGATGCCAAGCTGCTGTCGGATGAAGACCTCGCGCAGATTCAAAAGGCGCTTGAAGCCCGGAAAGATGATCCTGAACACGCGGGCAATCTCCATTTCGCACTTGGCCTGATTTTCGACAAGCGCGGTGAGCACGACGCAGCCTTCACCCATTTCGCGGCCGGAAACCGGATGCGCAAGGATGCACAGCCCTATGACCCGCAGGAACTCACCGACAAGGTCACACGCTTCCTCGACGCAATGACCCCGGATCGCATCCCTGCCCTTGCACACGCCACTAGCGACAAGCCGACGCCGATCTTTGTCCTCGGCATGCCGCGCGCCGGCTCGACACTGGTCGAACGGATGCTGGGTCGGCACTCGCAAATCGAAGCACTGGGCGAACTGTCTATCGCGCCGCATATGGTCGAGCGGATCAAGCGTGATGCTGGCGAAGACAAGCTGGCCGAGACTATCGCAAATCTCAGCGATCAGGCGCTCGCCAATATGGGCGAGTGGTACATCGCCCGCGCCCGAGAGCATATGAAAACCGATGCATCCTGGTTCGTCGACAAACTCCACATGAACTGGCGGCACTTGCCGCTGATCCTGCGTATGCTGCCGCACGCGCGGATCATCGATATTCGCCGCGACGCGATGGATTGCTGCTGGTCGAACACCAAGGTGCTGTTCGCGCGCGGTCACCCTGCGGCGAGCGATCTGACGGATATCGCGCGCTTTTATCGCGACTATGTCCGCCAGACCGATACCCTGCGTGAGCGCGCTCCGGGCCGCATCTATCTGCAAAACTACGAAGCGCTGGTGGATGATATCGAAACCCAGGCACGCGCGATGTTCCAGGCGATGCAGATCTCGTTCGAGCCGCAAGTGATCGACTTCCACCTTTCGCAAGACCCGGTGGCAACGGCGAGCAGCGAGCAGGTGCGCAAGCCCCTCAACCGGAAAGGCATCGGTACATGGAAGCCCTATGCGAAGCACCTGACGCCCCTGCGCGATGCGCTGGGTGAGTTTGCGGAAAACCCGGCATGACTGACTCAGCCCCCTCTCCCGAACCCATCTCGCGGCTCCTGATCGTCGGCGGCGGCAGCGCAGGCTGGATGGCGGCCATGATGCTATCACGCACTTTGGGGCGTACCGCCGAGATAGGCCTGATCGAGAGCGAGGCTGTGGGTATTGTCGGTGTCGGCGAAGCAACAATTCCTCCGATCCGCCAGTTCAACCGGTTCTGCGGCGTGGACGAAGCCGAGTTCCTGCGCGCGACACAGGGCACGTTCAAGACCGGCATCCAGTTCGAGGGATGGGGCCGTCCGGGCGAGAAATACATCCATGCCTTTGGCCGTGTCGGGCAGGAACTCGATGCGGTAGTCAAGCTGCACCATTGGTGGCGGATGGGCCAGGCCGCAGGCCTGCCGGACTACCCGCGTTTCGAAGATCTCTACCTGGGCCGCGCGGCGACCGACTTGCAGCGCTTTGGCTTCGATCCGCGTAACCCCGGACAGCTCGCGCAGCTGCTGCCGCATGCCTATCACTTCGATGCGATCGCCTATGGCCAGTTCCTGCGCGGACAATGCGAAGCGAATGGGGTCAAGCGCATCGAAGGCCTGATCGCGGGCGTGGAGCGCGATAGTGAGACCGGCAATGTCACCAGCGTGACGCTCGAAGACGGACGAATGCTGGCAGCGGACCTGTTCATCGACTGCTCCGGCTTTCGCAGCATTCTGCTGGGCGAGGCTCTGGAAGAGCCGTTCGACGACTGGAGCCATTGGCTGCCCGCCGACCGCGCCGTCGTCGCGCAAAGCGAGCCGACCGGCCCCGAAATCCTGCCTGCAACGCGCGCGATCGCGCATCCTGTCGGCTGGCAGTGGCGCATTCCCTTGCAGCGGCGCATCGGCAACGGCCATGTCTATGCGAGCAGCTTTTCGAGCGACGAAGAAGCTGAGGCGCGGCTGCTCGCGACAATCGAAGGCGTAGTTACAACCGACCCGCGCATCCTGCGCTTTCGCACCGGCAGGCGAAAGCAGCCCTGGTCGCACAATGTCGTAGCGCTGGGGCTTGCCGCAGGCTTTCTCGAACCGCTGGAGTCGACCAGCATCCACCTGGTCCAGTCGGGAATCGAGCGGCTGGTTGACCTCTTCCCGTCGCGTCGGATCGACCCTTTGCTGCGCGACCGCTTCAACGCGCAGAGCGAGCTCGAATGGAGCCAGGTGCGCGACCTCATCATCGCGCATTACAAGGTCAACCAACGCGAAGATTCGGACTTTTGGCGTCACTGCGCAGCAATGGATGTACCTGATTCACTGGCAGAAACACTTGCCTTGTGGGAGGGGCATGGTCGCCTCGCCATCGATGGCGGACACCTGTTCCAGCTCGGTTCCTGGGCGCAAGTGCTGATCGGGCAGAACTTGCAGCCACAAAGCGTGCATCCGCTGACTTCGCGCGCGGATGCTGCTGCGATTGCACCCCGGCTGCGCGACATTGCGCGGGGGCTTCGCCAGCAAGCCGAACGCTTGCCTGATCATGCGGCGTTCTTGCAGCAATACTGCGCAATGCAGACGAGCTGACAGCCGGTCGGGCCACCGGGGAACGCTCGCCTTTCAGCACGGTTTATCCATTGAGCGATAAGCTTTCGCGGTCAGCCTGCTAACAGCGCTGCGCAAGGCTACATCCCATCATTAACTTTTGCCGATTGATCAGGGACCTGACACCAATGGATCTTTCCAACGCCCCCAAGCCCAATGCCGCAGCCGCCGCCTTTCTGGCGCGCGATAAGCACAAACTCCTGATTGGCGGCCAATGGGTCGACAGTCAGTCCGGGGCGACCTTCGACACGCTCGATCCGGCGACGGGCGAAGTGATTGGCAAGGTGGCCCGCGCGGGCGCTGCGGATGTCGATGCGGCGGTAGCTGCAGCACGCAAGGCCTTCTCCAGCGGGCCATGGCCTGCGATGACCCCGATGGCGCGCAGCCAGCTGCTGTGGAAGATCGCCGATCTGATGGAAGCGAATATCGACGAGCTGGCCGAACTTGAAACGCTCGACCAGGGCAAGGCTCTCTATGTCGGGCGCTGGGCGGAGATTCCAGGCGCAGTCGCGCAGTTCCGCTATTTCGCAGGCATGGCGACGAAGATCGAAGGCGCGACCATCCCAACCTCGATCAATTACCAGCCGGAAGGCAAGATCGTGCATGCCTACACGCGGCGCGAACCGGTCGGCGTGGTCGGCGCGATTCTGCCGTGGAATTCGCCGCTTGTGCTCACCGCGATGAAGATTGCCCCGGCGATGGCGACCGGGTGCACCCTGGTGCTCAAGCCGTCTGAAGAAACCTCGCTCACCACTATCCGCCTGGCTGAACTGATCCAGGAAGCGGGTGCGCCTGAAGGTGTCGTCAATGTTGTGACCGGCTTTGGCGGAGAGTGCGGCTCAGCGCTGGCCGAGCACATGGACGTCAACAAGATCGTTTTCACTGGCTCGACCGCCACGGGGCGCAAGATTGTCGAGGCTTCGAAGGGCAATCTGAAGCGCGTCGGTGTGGAGCTTGGTGGCAAGTCGCCGGTGATCATCATGGACGATGCTGACCTTGATGCGGCAATTCCCGGCGCGGCCAATGCGATCTACTTCAACGGCGGGCAGGTCTGCATCGCCGGCTCACGCCTCTATGCGCATTCCAGTGTCTACGACAAGGTCGTTGAAGGCATGGCGGCGCAGGCCAGCGCGATCCAGCTTGGCCACGGGCTCGACCCGGCAACGCACATGGGCCCGCTGATCTCAAAGGGGCATGCAGGCAAGGTCGCGGACTACATCGCGGATGGGAAAAAGGCCGGAGCCAGCGTGCTGGTGGGCGGAGAGACGGCTGGCCCTAACCAGAGCTTTGTCACGCCGACCGTCATTACCGATGTGAAACCCGATATGCGGATCGTACGCGAGGAAATCTTCGGGCCGGTCGTGGTGGTATCGCGCTTTGACGACATGGATGAAGTGGTCGCTGCGGCCAATGACAGCGACTATGGCCTCGCAGCGGGGGTCTGGACAGAAGGGCTCTCCAACGCGACCCGCATGGCTGAACGGCTGCATGCCGGGACCGTGTGGATCAACAGCCATGCGATGTATGACGCATCGCTCCCGATCGGCGGGATGAAGCAATCAGGCTATGGCCGCGAGAGCGGTCAGGCGGCGATGGACAACTACCTCGAGCTGAAGACGGTCTGCGCGATCGTGTGACCGGTCCCGGCGAGATCTGGATCGATCTCACGAGGTCTGGCCCCCGTCTAAGCGGGCCGGGTTTCCTGTCAGCCTTTCAACTGGCCAGGAAAATGCGCTTCGTGATTGTCGACATACCAGTCGGCAATCTCTTCGCGGGTCGCCCACCAGATGCCATCAAGTGACTGAGCGTACTCGATAAATTCGCGTAGCGCGCGGATCGTGTAGGCTCTGCCAGAGACATGCGGGTGAAGCCCGACATTCATGATCCGACCGGTTTTCGCGCCTTCCTGGTGCAACACCTTAAGTTCCTCGATCAGGAGATCGCGGTACTCGTCGGTGGTACGCGCATTGCGCGTCAGGATCGTGAAGTCATTGATAACATTGGAATACGGCGTTGCGACCATCGGCCCGGCATCGGTGCGGATCATGTAGGGCTGGTCATCATTCATGATGTCGCAATAGGCCTTGAAACCCTCCTCGACGAGGATCGTCGGAGTATTTAATGTCCCACGCAAGCTACTGGAAAGCCACACTTTTGGCTTCTTTCCTGCGTGCTTCTCATACATCTCGACCGAGCGGCGGATGATGTCGCGCTCCGTATCGATGTCATCATGGAAATCGGTCAGCAGTTCGCCCTGCTCGTAATTGTGCGCGATCAGTTCCCACCCGCGCTCAAGGCAGGCATCGGCCATGGCCTTGCGGCGTTCAAAGGTGACGGCATTAACTGTGCACCCAGCCTTCGCGCCCATCTCGTCGAACATTTCAAACATTCGCCACACGCCCACGCGCTGTCCGTATTCGCGCCAGGAATAGTTCGGATAGTCGGGAATACGCCCTGCAAGCGCATTGGGAAGCAGCGCTGGTCCGCCAGCGTAATAGGGCTTGTCCGTGTCCTTAACCAGATCCCATGTCTCGAGGTTGAAGGTGAACATCAGCGCGACCTTCGCGCCGTTTGGCCACTTCAGCGGCGCGCGCTCAGGGAGCGGTACATAATCATATTCAAACATGAAAGGCGTGTTCCTTAGAAGTCGGACATCAACCGGCCAAACCCGGTCTTTTGGTCTTTAATGCCGTTCTGGCGCAGAGCGTTCCAATAGGTCGCGGTATTGATCGCGATTACGGGCTTGCCGAGCCAATCCTCAGCGGCCGCGGCGAAGCGCACCATGGACAGGTTCGTGCCGACCTGCACCAGCGCATCCACATCATCGCCATCGAGCTTCATTAGCTCATCACGCAAAGTTGATGTGGGCACCTGAGCGATCGCGGTCCAGCTCGGGCACTTGAGGCAAGTGTCCCGTACGACCTCGATTCCGTGGTCGGACATGAAATGGGCGACATGGGCATTGGCTGAAGGGTAATAGGGTGAGATCACCGCGATTTTCTTGATCCCGCCATAGGCTTTGAACGCTTCGATCAGCGACTGCGATCCAGTGCAGAGCTTGAGGCCGGAGGCATCCTCGATGTTCTGACGCCACTGCTCCGCACCCTTTGCACCGCCGTAGAATGTCACTGCGCTCATCCCCATGACGAGGTAGTCAGGATTGCAGGTAAGCACGCCGCGCACCGCATCGAGCGTATTGTTGCTGATCTCCAGTGTTCCCGCCATGAAGGTCTCATCGGAAATCGCATTTGCGTCGTCGACCACGATACGGCTGTAGTGATTGGTCACCCCGCGCACGCGCAGATCATCGAAATCAGGCTGAACGATGGTGTTTGTCGAAGGGCCGAGCACGCCGAACAGCGCGCGATAGCCTTGCGTATCAGGATTGGGGCGTGGCTTCACGGGCATTATGCCATTTCCTTTTCTTTGGTGACGCATTCGATCATGGACTGTCGCAGGAGGAACTCGCGGCGGCGTACGGGATCATCGCGGATCGCCCGCATTTCGGCCTTGCGCTTGGCGTGAAGCTGGCCCTCACCTTCCTTCAGATACTCCATGTTGCGGATCGTCTGCGCCTGGATAAAGTCGTGCGTGGTGGTGCGCCGCTGGCGCTCGAACGCCTGGAGCTCGCTGTCCGCATCCGCGCCGTGCTGGTAGATCTTGAGCAAGCGCTCGCCCAGGTTGAACGCATCGTGAATGCCGGAGTTCATCCCGAACCCGCCAATCGGATTGTTGAGGTGGGCTGCATCGCCAATCAGCGCCACGCGCCCCGTCAGGAAGCTCTTCGCCACCCGCTGGTGCACCCGGTAGATCGTGCGGTGATGGGTCGTCACATCCGGCTTGCCGATCAGCCGGGTGAATACCTCTTCCTTCTTCGGATCGGCCTTAAGCACCTCGTCAGGCGTATCCATGTCCGCCGGAACCAGCACCCGCCACAAGGACGGCACGCGCAGCAGCACCATCCACTCATCCGGGTCCGAGACATAGTTCACATGCGCGATGTTATCGATGTGCTCTTCCAAAGGCTCTTCCGTGGTGAAGCACAGGAACTTCTCAGGATAGGTAAACCCGTCAAACTCCGTCCCCAGCCATTTGCGCACGCTCGAGTTCGAGCCATCAGCGCCGATCAGATAGTCCGCCTTGATCTTGAGGATCGCATACGGCGTCTCGGCATAAACGGTCACATCTTCCCGCGTCTGCTCCAGCGCCACCACACGGTGACCAAACAGCACTTCTGCGCCCGCCTGCTCGCGCACACCTTCTGACAGCATGCGCGAAAGGTGATACTGCTCGCACTGGATGCGATAGGGATACTTCGTCACATCCGCGATCTCGGTCAGGTCGAAATCGATCACTTCGCCCGTCTTGCGCTCGCGGAAGTGATAGATCGGCGCCTTCAGACCCTGCTCGATCAGCCGCGGGGTGATATCGAACCGCTCCAGCATCTCCAGCGTCGGCGGATGAAACGTCGATGCGCGCAAATCCAGCGCACAATCCGCACCATCCTCCAGCAAAACCACGTCAATCCCGCGGCTCGCCAGCAAATACGCCGCAACCGTACCCACAGGACCAGCCCCTGCCACAACTACCTGCGTGCGGATCTCTTGCATTTATCGAAAGCTCCAAGCGAAAACGAAAGCCTGTTTTTTTCGATTCTGATAGGCAGAGGTCCACAAACGAGCCGCAAGGCTTCTCAACTTGCCCACCGTGCGAATACTATCGATCGCGAAATCCCTATCGCTGCTGCTTGTGGCAGATCGGCGTCAATGGAGAACTTCGACTACATTATCGTCGGCGGAGGATCAGCCGGTTCCGTATTGGCGAGCCGCCTGTCGGAAGACGCACAAACCAGCGTGCTCATGCTAGAAGCAGGTGGAGAAGATCACTCTCCCTACATCAAGGTTCCAGCTGCGATCATCAAGCTGATCGGCAATCCCAACTATGATTGGGGCTTTCAGGTCGAGCCTGATCCAAGCCGGTCTGGAAGGCAGGATTACTGGCCAGCGGGCAAGGTTCTGGGCGGTAGCAGTTCGATCAACGGAATGCTTTACGTCCGCGGCGCGAAGCAGGATTTCGACGGATGGGCCGAGGCCGGCAACGCTGGTTGGAGCTTTGCTGATTGTGAGCCCTATTTCCGGAAACTTGAAGGGTGCACCTTCGAGACCGGGCAAGAGCGCGGTGCGCTCGGCCCGCAGAAGATAAGTCTTCTACGCACCCGTCATAGCTTGGCTGAACCCTTTGTAGAGGCCGCGATTGCAGCAGGTCTGCCTGATAATTCTGATTACAATGCAAGTGACCAGGAAGGGGTCAGCGCGCCGCAGTTGACACAGTTGAAAGGCCGCCGCTTCAGCGCTGCAGATGCCTATCTCAAGCCTGCACGAAGCCGGAAGAATCTCATCATTAGAACCGGTGCGCAAGTCACTCGGCTGAAGATTGCAAACGGTACGGTCACCGGCGTCCACTACATGCATAAAGGTGTCGAGCGAGAAGTGCTGGCCGATGCAGAGGTGATCCTTTCAGCAGGCGCGCTGCAATCGCCGAAGATCCTGATGCTCTCCGGAGTTGGCCCTGCGCAGGACTTGCAGAAACTGGGCATAGTGCCCGTGCTCGACAATCCGCATGTCGGCGCGAACCTGCTTGAGCATCCCAATGCGCAGCTCGGATTCACCGTCGATCAGCGCACTTTCAATCAGGAAATCAATAGTGTACGTGTCGCATGGCATGCTCTGCGCTGGCTGGTCCAGCGGCGCGGGCCAGCGACCAGCCCCTATCCGCACGCGGTGGGGTTCTATCGCTCGAGTCCGGACAAGCCCTCGCCCGACATACAGCTGTTGTTCGGCCCGTTTGGCTTTGAGCTCACACCTGAAGGCGTCGCGCCATCACGCAACCCGATGGTAACGCTGGTGGTCGGGCTGTCCTATGCGCGAACTTCAGGCAAGCTTGGGCTGCGCAGTGCGGACTGGCGCGAGAAGCCGCGTATTATGCTGGAAATGCTGGCTGACCCTCGGGATGTTGCAGACCTCACCGCTGGCTGCCGGATTGCGCGCAAGATGATGGAGCAGCAGCCGATTGCCGGTCACGTCAAAGCCGAAATTACACCTGGCGCGGACATTCAAAGCGATTCAGAGTGGGAAGAGTACCTGCGCCGCACGGTGGATCCGACCTATCACCCGGTCAGCACGTGCCGGATGGCGCCCACAATTGCCGACGGGGTCGTTGGCCCCGACCTCAAGGTGCATGGGATCCACGGTCTGCGCATCGTAGATGCGAGTGTTTTTCCCGGCCATGTCAGCGGCAACACCAACGGCGCGGTCCTGATGGTGGCTGAGAAAGCTGCAGACATTATCAAGCGGAAAGGCAATTGATCCTATGAACGGGAAGCGTTCGGTCTTTATCAGCGGAGGCGGCCCCGCTGGCCTCGCCGCAGCCTTGTTGTTCGATCAGCTCGGCTGGGATGAAATCGTTCTGGCTGAACGACGCCCCTCGCCAAGTGATTTCGAAAAGAACAAGAGCTTCAATTACCTCGTCGATCGGCGCGGGCTGCGTATACTTGAGAGGCTCGGGATTGCTGATCGGATGTATCAATGCGGGGTTGATACGACCAATTTCACCGCCACGACGATCGCCCCCGATGGCTCGGCTGAGACCAAGGTTGTGCCGATCATCGATCCCAACAGGCCGACCTGCTTCTGGACGACTCGGAGGGCATTCCTCACCATGCTTTACGACGCGATCAAGGAGAAAGGTAGCGAGCGGCTCAAGGTTTTTTACGGGCATAGCGTCAGCGCAATCGACCGGGACGAACTTGGTCACGCGCAGGTCCGGGTGCGCGATCGTGAAGGCACAGAGACATCTTTCAAACCTGATCTGATCCTTGCCTGCGATGGGCTCAATTCAGCGATCAGAAAGGAGCTGGAGCGGCAGCCCGATGTGCCAAAAGGCCACTTTGACATGATCGCGGGAGATTCGATCAGTACTGGACTGCGGTACAAGGTGCTCAACCTGCCTTCACAATTCACGGTTGGCGATGGCAGTGTCGCGGTCAATGACAACCGGATGAGTTACATCATCCCCGCCCGACACAAGGCGCGGCGCAAGCAATGCGCGCTCTTCGCGTTCCCGGTGGTCGATCCTTCGCACCCGCGCAGCGTCAATCTCATCCGCGAAGCCGATCATGAGCTTTGGACATTGAAATCGGGCGAGGAATTGCTCGCTTGGATGGAGGATGCCTTCCCTCAGCTCGACATTCGCTCGCTCGTTTCGGACGAGGAGGCAGAGGACTTTGTGAACTTGGAAGCGGGTGCATTCCCGGCGCCACAATATGCCCGAAATCTGCACGCTGGATTGGGGCCCGATGGCGCGAAGACACAGGTGCTCCTGATCGGCGATGCTGCACATGCTTTCCCGCCCGATCTTGGGCTCGGAGTTAATGCGGCACTGCAGGACCTCGACGTGCTGGCGCGCCAGATCGACAAGGGTGAAGACCTCGCAGCAACGGTCGCAAACTACGCTGAAGAACGCCTGCCGGAGGCACGCGATCTTGTCTGGATTGTCGAGAGGACTTTCCCCGAACAATACAATCATCGCCCGACGCGTCTGAAGCTGTGGGCACTTGGCTTTTTCGGGCGCTGGGGCATGCACAAGCTGCTGCCGGGCGTGTTTGACAAGCCAGCCTTCCTGCTCAGTCAGGATCCTGACATGCCCTATGGTGAGATGAAATGGCGCAAGTTGCGAACGGACATCCGCTATCGCGGTTTGGTTGCGGCGATGCTTGCTGCAATCGCAGGCGGCACTGCAGTCGCGTTGAGCTGATCCCGATGACCATGCGCAAACCGTCTTTCTCGCTGGCTTGTCTGCCACTCGCACTGGCGGCGTGCTCAACGCCAAGCGAACCAACGGCATCACCTTTGGACACGGAACTCAGTGAGTTGATCGCGATGCTGCCCGGCGAGTATGCCGGTGATGCTCCCAAAGGCATGCAGCCCGATGGAGAAATGCATCGATTGGTCCATGCCTTCATGCCGGCGGAAGCCGCGCAGTTCGGCGAACAGATCCTTTATTATCACATTGCTCACGGCGAGCCGGATGGGCCTGTACTACAAGCGAAGATCTTCGTTTTCGACACCGATCAGGATCGCCCGGCAAATACGATGAAGGCATATGTGCTCGCACCTGAAGTCGCGGAGACTCTCCGCAAAGGTGACGCCGGGGCATGGGCCGCGCTTGATCCAGCGGGACTGATGTCTTTTCCGGACACCTGTTACTTCATGTGGGAGCGCTACGGTGAAGGCTTCAAGGCCGAGGATGCGGATACGTGTTCATACCCCAGTGCCGTGTTCAAGCAGACAATTACACCTGACATGACCTACCGCATTTCACCGAAGGAGTTCTCGGTCGATGAAACCCTGCTCGGTGAGGATGGGACCGCCATCGTAACGACGGGCGGCCCCTTGATTGCAGAGCGCATCGGCGAATAGCTCGCCTGCGCGCTAGCCTAGAACGGCAGCTTGGGCTCGGGCGCGACCGGTACAATCCCGTCCACGAGCGGCGCTGGGGTCTGCTCACGAGCGTACCACTCGAGGGATGAGAGCGAAGGCTCTTCCCACGTTTCCGGTGCTTCAAAATACTTAGGATGATGCTTGGCCGCATATTCCAGCACCTTGGGATCGACCATGTCGAGCGAATCCACGGCTCCGAAGAAGCAGGAATAAAAGCAGTGCCCCGGCGTCGGCCCCATCAGCATCCACGGCAACCACGGCGTGATGCGGTTCCATACGCCCTGAGCTTCAACGCTTGTCTTGGTAGGATCCTGCATCTCGTTCCAGTCGAGATGATAAAGGAACATCTCGCTGACACGGTTGAATTTGCCACTGCTTTCACGCGGCCATTTGTCCGGCTGAAGCGCTGCGGGGTAAAACAGGTTGATCCGCCGTGCGAGACGCAGTTTGTCCCCTTCCCGCTCCCAATTGAGCTGCTTTGGTATCAGATCACGCTTTTCAGTATTCAGTCCGCCATAAGTCGGCGCAGGCGGAAGAAACGAAGTGATCGTGATGTTGAATGGATCATTCGCGATAGGAACGACGCGAACCTTTTCATTGAGATAGGGATTCTCCCATGTCTCCAGGATCTCGCCCGTTTCGAGATCGGAGTAATAGCCCACTTCTCGCAGCACCTTGCGATAGCCTGTGCCGTTCTCATGCGGCAACAGCTTCGCAGCAGAAAAGCCTGTGAACCCGATCAGATCGCGGACCGGCTCATTCGGCCGGACACCATGAACAATACCCTTGTACCATCCGTACTTTGTCGAGGTCATGTCCGTATTGCCATTGATCCGCGCATCCGCTTCGCGGTTGCCATCTGGCGTGGTCAGGTCGAGAAAATCGCCTTTGAGGCTAGTTTCCAGACCAGAGGACCCGGTGCCCGATTTAGGTCCGTGGTTATGCGCGTGGGCCGCTGCCGAGCCAAGCACAAGCGAAGAGGCGCCCGCTGCGCCTGCCATCATGAAATCTCTTCTTTGCATTGGTCAGTCTCCTGATCGGAAAAGGGTCGGGGAGATTAGCCGACTTATCAGTCGGTCGGAGCGTCATTATTCGTCCAGCTTTGCCAGTCGTCCGAAACGCGGCGCTCGTCGATCAGCGTGCGCTGATAACATTTGCCATCGCGGAACCACTGCCACACGCGGCTACGAAAATTGTGAGTCTCATCGACCTGGATCATCTCATAAAGATAAATGCCAGGCTCATCCTTGCGGACCCAGTTGAGGCAGGTCGAAAGATTGTTATCATCCGGCTGCATCGCGGCGGCCCAGCCCTTGATCAGATCGTTGTCCCACCAGATTCGGCCATCAGCATAATTGGCAGGAAATTCGCGAACTTCCTTGCGTCCGTCTTCCCAGAAATAATGATTGGTCTGATGGTAGTCGGCAGGTTTTCCGTCCTCTGGCAAGCGGCAGATCAGGCGCGAGCGGTGCTGGTCTATCAGCTGTCCGTTGGTCGCATCGTAATAACGATACCACCCTTCCCAGACGCCCTCGCCAGCCGCCAGGAGCGGCATGTTTTCTGCGATCTCTGCTTTCGTAGCCATTGTATATCTCTCTTTGCTGGAAGTCTTAGCTGCGCCCGACCTGGAAACCCTTGTCGAGCGGTTTGGTTGCGATGATGAGCACGCGCGAAATGCGGTGGTCGTCATCAAATTCGAAGAAATTGGCGTTTCGCATTTCCGTCACTTCGCCTTCGTCGTCGGTAAGCGTCACGGTGAAGGTCGCTGCGAGCCGCTTTTCCTCAGGATCAGGAACGAGCACGAAGTCATGGAAATGGATCGTCTCGAAGGTCTGCGTGAAATCCTCAAGGTGCACGATCATGTCATGCGCATCCTTGTAGACGAGGCCGGAGGAGGGAATGATCATCGGGCATTCCGGCGTGAAGGTTTCACGCAGCCGAACAATGTCCTTGGCATTGAGCGCAAGGAAGAACCCATCCAGAGCTTGCTGCTTCATGCGTTCGCGGTCGAGTGTCATTGCCTGCCTCCGGTGCATTGCGTGAGAAGGTTGCGAGCGGGCGTGTCGAGCGGAGCCTGCTCAAACGCAGCCATGAAGTCTGCCGGATCAGCTTGCCAGTCGCCAGCCTCAAAGCAGCGCGCGATCTTGTCGATCCGCTGAGCCGAATTGAGCGGTCTCCCCGGCGCTCCGAGCGGAGCGTCCACGCACCGCTCCATCACTGTTCCGTCGCTGAGCGTCACATTGACGGTTTGCGGCCCCAAGGCATTGGGGTCAGGATTGTCGTCCGTCACACAGGTGATTTTTTGCGCCAGCTCAGCGACTTCCGGCTGGCCAAACCAGTCCTTCGTAAACCGCTTGGGATCAACCGCGCGATCGAGCAGCATGCGCGGCACGACATATTCGAGACAGAGCCGCGCATAGGCAGGCGACATGTCCGATGACCACGGGCGCGACACCAACAGGGCAATCAATGACGGGACATGCGCTTCAACGCTTGCGACTTCGCTCGCGTCGAAGTCTCGCATTTCGCGCATATCCAGCAGCGCTGTGAGCACCGCCTGCGTCGCGCGGCCTGCAGGAAACGGCTTGTGTGCCATTTCCGTGATCTTCCATGGGCTGCCCCACCGGGCGAGCACACCATCAATATCGTCAGGGCTTTCGATCAGGCTGAAGTAGCCGAACTTTCCGCTGATCACTTCATGGGGGCCAGTCACACCGTGCGCGACCAGATCGGCAGCTGTGAGCGCTGCGCGCGCGGCAAAGCCAACCTGCAAGGCGAGAGCTTCCGACCCTTCCCAATGCGCCTGCATCGTGCCTCCGACTTGCGAATAGGCTAGGCCCAGCAGGTTCTGGAGCTGATCGCGATCATAGCCGCGCAGTTTGCCAATCGCCATTGCGGCCCCCATCACACCGGCTGCCGAAGGCCTGAAGAACCGAGGAGCCGTGGCCGCAGCCGAGCCGAAAAAGACCGCTGCCTCAATCCCGACAGCAAAGGCAACCAGCAGATCACCGAAGCTGGCTTCGTTCGTCTCAACCTCGCAACTAAGCGCGGCCACTGTCGCGCATAAAGCAATAACGACTGACGGCTCGTGCAGACCATCCCACTCAAGGCAATGAATCTGGAAACCGTTGATCACTGCAGCCTGATGGGGTGGTAGGGTAACACCGGCCCGGCCAATGCACGCAACACCACCCTCACCGCCTGCAGCTTGCATCGCTGCGAGAATGCCGTCAGCTGCCGGATTACACTTGCCTGCAATGCCAACGGCGATGGTGTCAGCAAGGAAGATCCGTAATGCGTGAATTGTTTCTCCATCGAGCGATGACAGGTTTGTCTCGGCAACCCGATCGACCAGGATCCGGCTATGGACATCGAGTCCAAAGCGACGGCCGGGCTTTTTGTCAGAGGCGCTGGAGGGTTGCAGCATGGAAGCCTGCGATGCCAAGCAGCCATGCAGCGTGCGATGGTGCCAAGGCGAATGCTCGACAGGCGGTCAACCACTCGCCGAAGCCCAACATCGCGCGCAAAAGCGGCAAGATAGTCTGGGAATTTCTTAGAGACCAACCATGACCGACATGAGCATCGCCCCTCCTTACACCGAAGTGCATCAGCATGGCGTATTCCCGAAACCCAATCACGATGAAGCGGCGCGCTACAACTTTCTGGCAAACTTCAACCGGTACATGGCGCAGACCTTGGGTCCGGCAAATGCTCTGACCTATGAAAAGCGGGTTCTGCCGAAGTTTGTCGCAGCGCATGGCCGCGAGCCTGCCAACCGTCATGAAGTGCGCAAGGCCATGAATGCGGATCCGTTTCATCAGATGTGGTCGGCCTTGCGTCGCAATTCGATGGAGTTTCGCCAGCAGAACGGGCGCTCGATTGTGCTGCGTCAGCATCCTGAGCTGAGTGCAAAGATTCGCGAACTCAATGAGACGGCGCCTGGTCTGGAACTCGATCCGGCAATCGAGATCCCGCGCTACCAGAACGCGGTCGATATCCATTGCATGCCGGGCAGTTATCACGGTGAGGAATGCCCCGACGACTGGTCTGCCGGAGCCAATTATGACAGCGGTATTTTCGCAACCACCGCTGGCGGGATTGGCGCACTTTCCGATGGTGCGGGTCAAGCTATTGTGGACTGGATTGAGCGCACTCGCCCCGGCTGGAAGCCGCGCCGTGTGCTCGATATTGGCGTGACGATCGGTCACAATATCGTGCCGCTGGCGCTGGCTCTGCCCGATACAGAGATCATCGCGATCGATGTTGCCGCACCTGTCCTGCGCTATGGCCATGCGCGCGCCAAGGCGCTTGGCGCTGATAATATCACCTTCATCCAGGCCAATGCAGAAGACCTCTCCCGCTGGGAAGACGGTTATTTCGACTGGGTGCAGACGACGATGTTCATGCATGAAACCAGCCGTACTGCCTTGCCGAAGATCATGGCTGAGGGATTCCGCGTGCTCGCGGAAGGCGGGCTTATGCTCCATCTCGAACAGCCGCCCTACAAGCCGGAAATGCCGGTGTATGAGCAATTCATTCGCGACTGGGATTCGTTCAACAACAACGAGCCGTTCTGGAGCACAGTCCATTCCCTGCCATTGACCGGAATGATGCAGGATGCGGGCTTTGCCGATAGCGAGATCTTCGAAGATCACGTCAAGGCTGTCGTGGACCGCAGTGTGTTTTCTGCAACTGCCGATGAAGGCAAGAAAGAGGACCATGGCCGCGCCGCTGCATGGTATGCGCTGGGCGGATGGAAAGGCAACAAAGCTGAGGCAATAGCTTGAAACTGAGTGTAGCCAGCGGTTTGAGGTGCTGGCGTCGCCGCGCATCCGTCGCGCTCCCTTTGGCGGCTGCTGTCTTCGTGTCGTTTTCGCCCGCTTCAGCGCAGGTATTTCCGGACAGTGTTCTAGATCCAAACGAGGCGATAAAAGACCCGAGTTTCAACGACCCCGTCTTCTTCTGGCGCCTGACGTCCCAACCAGACAACCCGTTCGAACCGCCAGAATGGTTTTACTGGCCGAATGCAGTGATTGAAGGCGATCCTGCGCCATTTCTTCCTACAGCCTCTGAAGGCGACATGACCATCCCCGCAGAAGCGCTTGCGGAAATGGAGGCCTGGGCACAGGCGCGCAAAAGCAATGTCCTGATCGTAATTCACAAGGGCAAGGTACAACTGGAGCGTTATTGGAATGGTACGCAGCCAGGCGAGCTTCTCAACGGGCGGGCAATTACCCGCAGCGTCACCCCTATGGCGCTCGGTTTCGCGATCGCTGATGGGAAAGTCGGATTGGATGATCCGATTGGAAAGTACATCCACGAATGGGCAGGCGATGTCCGGGGGCAGATCAAAGTGCGTCACCTGGCGCAGAACGTATCCGGCCTCGAAGTGCAAGCGCCGCTTCCTTATGATCAAGTGAAGGACAATAAGGACTTGTGCTTGGTCTATTGCGGCGACGTGGTGAGAGCCGCGCTCGCGTATGAGCAGACTTCAGAGCCCGGCACAAAGTTCGAAGTCGCACAGGAAAACATGCAACTGCTTGCGCTGGTGATCGAGCGCGCGACCGGCCAGCCGATCCAGCAATTGGTTTCGCAGCGGATCTGGCAACCGATGGGGGGCTCCGATGCAACCTTCCAATTCGATCGCCCGGGCGGAACCGCGCGCACCATGTGCTGTATGCGAGCAACCGCGCGGGATTGGACGAGGCTCGGTGTGCTTATCGCCAATGATGGCCAATGGATGGGAAAGCAGGTTCTGCCGCAAGGCTGGGACGACGTCATGGCGATGCCATCTGCCCGCAATCCCAATTTCGGCTTGGGCTTGTGGCTCGGCTCGCCTTTCGTGGCGATGCGCACCTATTTCGAGGACCTGCCTGGCGTGATCCCGCAATCAGAGCCCTTTGTGCCGGATGACGTGCGGATCATGGAAGGCGGAGGCTTCCGCATTGTTCATGCAGTCCCATCGCACGAACTCGTGATCTTCCGCCACGGACCTCTTGTGGATGACTGGGATACCGCCTTCCTGGTCAACACAGCGATCCGCGGTATCTTCGTGGAGGAGACGGAATGAAGGTCTCACTCACTGCATGCTGGCTCAGCCTGTTGCTGCTCTTATCGCAGCTCATCGTTGCGCCTGCGAACGCAGAGACCTTCTACGTCGAGGGGCATGGCGGCGTTCCGCTCGCGGTGACTGTCACGGGACCGGAAGACGGACCGGAAATCCTGTTCCTGCATGGTATTGGCATGGGCGCAGAAAGCTTCGCACCGCAGATGCAGTCTGAACTTGCCCAGCGCTACCGGATGGTTGCGTTCGACCTGCGCGGGCACGGGATGTCAGGCAAGCCGCATGAGGCTGAGGCTTACACGCCGAGGGAAGTGTGGGCGGAAGATGTCAGCCGTGTGATGAAAGCAACAGGGCTAAGAAGACCGGTCATCGTTGCCTGGTCGTACGGAACACTGGTGACAGCTGATTATTTCTTCCTCACTCAGAACAACACGGTCTCCGGGGTCGTGATGGTCGGTGCCCATGGCGGAATTGCCCCGCCCTCGGCACCAGCCGATCCTCCTGATCCACAAGTCATGGAGCAAATGGCGCGCTATTACGCGTTGCGCTCAAGTCCCGCCCTTGCCGACCAGCGGCAATCGATCGAATTGCTGGCGCCATATTTGTACGAGATCACGGAAGATGGGCCCTCCGACGATTGGAAAGAAAGCGCGCGTATCCTCGGCCTACTCGTGCCGCCTTATGCTCAACCCCACCTGAGGGCACACCCGATGGACAACGCCGCGCTCGCGCCTTTGCTATCCCACATTCCAGTCCTCCTCGTGCATGGGACCAAGGACTTTGCCGTGAACCCAGCCGATGTCGTCGCGGCAAAGGAGGCGATCCCGCACCTGCAAGTGAAGACTTTTGTCGATGCCGGGCACTCCCCTTTCGCCGAGCGGCCTGACGCATTCAATGCAATGCTGGCAGAGTTCGTCGATGCCGCCCAGAGCAAGCATCATGATCACTAGGCGCTGTTTCGTAAGCTCGGCGGCGAGCATGGCTGCAGCCGCCACCGTGCTGCCCGAACAGGCATTCGCGGCGACCAGCAAAGCTGACGAAGTCGCAGCGCTTGATCCGCTCGAAACAATGGTGCGGATGCGTGGGCGAACCGACGGCGGCCTTACGATGACCTGGCTCGATGCCGACCGTTCGCTAGTGCTCGACGGTACAGTGTACGCCTTCTGCCGCATGATCGGGCTGTTGCTTACGCGGTTCCGCAAGGATGGCGATTCCTGGTACGGCAACACCTTCGAAGTGATGTATTATTGCGACCCGGCGACCAGTAAACCGCTTGGAACGACGCTCATGCCCGGGGGGAGCGAGCCGGTCGAAGTCCCGGTCTATCGCTCGGGCCCGCAAGAACTTCATTTCAAGCGCTCGCTCGATATCTGGGTTCACCCTGAGCAAAGCAAGCAGGACCCTTCCTACGAAGCTTTTGCGCCGCCGGCATCGGTGCACATGCAGCGGCAGGTTCACGATCCCTACCTGCATGACGGCACAGTGTTCCTGCGCGCTGACGAATATGGCCGGATCTATCCCGACCTCGAGAAACCTCCGGCCGTGTTCTACCGCGAGTGGAAGTTCTGGCAGGCAGCTGCAGATGAAGTGCTGGATGCCAATCGCCCTGGCGTTTCCTCGCGCTTCACCTATTCAGCGGTCTCAGGCCTTAGGCCGTGGATGAAGCTGAACGGGGTAAACGGCCACACCGTTTCCAACGGGATCGGAGCACGGGTCGACAGCATGGACAAGCTCCCCGCAAACCTCATTGCACTGCTTGAAGAAAACGAACCGCGCGCGCTCGAAACGCCGCAATCCTACGTTCCCCTTTACACTTGAAAGACATCGACATGACAGATTTCAACAGTTCCACCCCCGCCAACCCTGGTGCCTTGGCGATCGGGCGAAGGTCCATGCTGGGCGGAATGGGTGCTCTCGCTGGCGCAGGTTTGATGAGCGGCACGGCAGCGTCGGCCAAACATCACAGCGGCCCGAAGCATTGGCCCGAAACCTCCAAGATGACCTCCAGCTTCGTTGAATTCGATGACCCGATCGAGGAATTCGAAGCGCATTTTCGGATCGAGCGCGATCTGGTCGAGGATCAGGGAACCGCCCTGACTTGGTATTACTGGATGGTCTACATGGTTCCCGGTGACCGCCCGCCTCTCCCAATGCTGCGCTATGAAGGCTTCGAGTACAGCTATTTTCGTAAAGTCGCGGATCACACATACCGCATTCACGCGCACAATGTCTCAGTTCCCATGAGCCTCGAGACCAATGATTACATGGAATCGATGGTCAATCCGCTGACCGGCGAGACAATCGAAACGCCAACCAATCTTCTGCTCAATGACCCGGGGACTGTTCATTCGCCCAAGGGTTTCCGCAATGTCTCCAGTGATGGTTCGCGCTACACGGTTCCCTACCGCCAATTCCGTCACGAAAATGGAATGATGAAGCTTGATAGCGTGCGGTCGGCACCGCCTGACTGGCCGCTCAACCACATTGAAAGCTCAATTCAGGAAGTGCCGTATGAGCAATTCATCGACAAGAGCATCACCAGCCTTCCCACCAAGTCGACCGGCGTTTACGTATTTCCGTATTCCAAATGGATGAACATGGGCGATCGCCCAGGCCACCTCCTTGGCTATTGGGATGCCTACAAGATCCCGAGTGTGCAGGACTTTCCGGACAAGTTCCTGGCCAAGCTCGAAAACGATCATCCTGATCTGCTCGAACCACGATGGGACGACTTCAACCGCCCTGCCTCGTTTGAATATTGATTAAGAGTGACCAGCCATGAGGTCCAGTCGTCGAGGCGTCATGGGGGCAATTGCCGGAACAGCGGGCTTGCCCTTGGCGGGCAGCCTTTCAGCAATGCCTCGCGCAGCTGATTGGCAGGACTACGAGAACGAGCAATGGAGTTCTGAGTTTCTCGACCTCGATCCAATCGAGGAATTCAGACAAGTCATGCGGGTCCAGCGCAGCCTCCATGATGAAGACGATATCCTGCATTGGTATCACTTCATCATGGTCGTGGTGACACCGGGACGAGCCCCTCAACCAGTCGTGCGCTGGGAAGGCATCGAACTATCCCGCCACAGCCGGCTGAGCGAGAACCTCTATCGTTTTCACGGCCATAACCTGTCTTTCCCGAGAGACATGGAAACAGGCGAGTTCACTCATGAAGTACGCAATCCCGTGACTGGTGAGATGGTTTCACCGCCGGTCATGGCGCTGACCGAAGACCCCGGATATTTCAGGGCTCCGGAAGGCATCATCCCACTCGACAAACCGGAACAGCCCTTCCGTCCGGTCTACAAGAAGCTCCGCCGCGAGGGAGACATGATCAAGGTGGACAATATTCGGGTGCCACCGGCAACCTGGCCCGTGACCTTCATCGAAATGGGGCATGAGGGGACTGCAAGGTCCCTTTATCATGACCAGTCGAGGCTCTGGCTGCCGACCGATGTATCTGGCGGCTATGTCTTCCCATACCCTGCATGGATGGAGATGGGCGAAAGGCCGGGACACATGTTTGCGACGTGGAGCGGTTACAAGCTGCGCTCGGTCGAGCAATTGCCGCCTGAATTCCTGGAGCGCGCCAACAAGGAACGTCCTGACCTGCTTCGGGTCAATCCTCAACTGTTTGACCGGTCAGTCTCGCTCCCTGCCGGGTATCAGGCAAGCTAGACTGCCACTATTCCGGTCGAAACCAGATCGGCGAACTGTACACGCGATCCTGGATCGAGGCAGGGCGTGTAGTCGGCAAAGGCAGGCCGTATCGTACCGCATCATAGGTGCTCCAGCGCGGCGTTGCGACTTGCAGAACCCGAACATAGTAGAACGCCCGTTCGGATGCGTCGAAATCCGGATCACGCCAGTGCGTTCGCAGCGCAGCCGCACCCACAGTCCTGTCATATCGCGCCGTCGCAGGGTCGACTGTATCAGGCAGTGACTTCGCGCGGTGAGTAACCGGGTCAATCTTGCGACCATCTGAGACCGCAACATCGTAGACCCGCTCGCGCAATTCACCGTCTGCGTCTCGCCAGCCCTTGATAACCTGGATCCGGTCGAGCCGTGCCGCGTCGGGGTCTTGCATCGCCGTTATCAGGAATTCGGGCACGCGGGCTTCCTGGCCACCCTCCAGGATGCCGCCCATCGGCACTCCATAGGCGTATCCGGCTTCCGCGATGTCCACCTTCGAAATGGCATTTGCAGGAAAGGCCCATCCGCCAAACACGCGCAGCCTGATCCGCGGCCCTGTTGAAGCATAGACTTCGCGCCGCTTGATCGCGGCAAAGATGCTTTCGCGCGTATTTTCCTGCGCCCAAACTCCGACATAGCCAGAGCCAGACAGATTCAGATTGGCCCAGTAATTCCCGCCAAGCTTGCCGCCGAGCCGATCTGCCGATGGTTCCGAGCCTGGAAACTTGCCGAAGAAGTTATCTTCTTCAGCGGCAGACACGCCCGTGTGCATGTCTGTGCTGCCTATCATCCCGAACTGGTAGGGGTTTAAGCCTGTCTCCGCTTCAAAAGCCAACCCTCTGAGCAGAGCACCGCGCGCATAGGATCCAAGCAGTTGATCGCGGCCGATGCTTTCATCGATGCTGCCTGCTGGAGCTGTGGGGTTCAGCTCTGTATTGCTCCATTTCTCAAAGCCGGCAAATTCATCGCGTGTCGAAAGAGCAGGATGCGTTTCGCTGTCACCCTTGACCTGGGTGACTTCTACTACCGGCTCAAACCGGCGCCGCTGGACCATATAGACCTGCGAGAGCGGATCGCCATTGACGGTCAGGGTATCAAACATGGCTCCGCGCGACTGGTTGCCATTATGCGGAATGGCGATGACTGAACCGCCTGTGGTTGTCTCGTAAGCAGCGAGCGATCGCCAGAGGTCCTGCGGATCATTGCTGTCGAGAGCAGAAAAGGGGATAATCCTGCTAACCCGCTCTGCGTCGTCTGCAAACATGACGACACGGTGCTGCAGCGCCCCGTGCATCGCAGCGGTCCATTCGTAACCGGCAAAGGTGGTGAAAGTGCCCCGTTTGTAATGCCGATCAGCCGTCTCGGCCACACGCCGCCAGCTCGAGCGCATGTAATCCTCACTCGGCTGCGTTGGCACGCCGCTGCCAGCATCAAGGCCGACGCCCTCCATGAACAGCTTCCCGTATTCCCCAGCCTTAATATAGTTCAGCCAGCGCTCTCCAACCGGATAGCCGGCGAGGAGCGGATCGCCAGCCGCTGTGTCGGCCATCACGCCGAGATATTCCGCATGGTCAGACACCATCAGAAAGTCGAGCGGCCGACTTAGTTGAACCCGCGAACCGGTTTCAGTGATGACCGCGTCACCTTGCGCGAAACGATACGCTTCGTCAGGGGTGATCGTCGTCAGACCATACGCGTAGGAATCGAATGATTGATTGGTGTGGAGATGCAGATCACCCCACAAATTCAGCTGAGGATAACCAGCTGGCGTCTGTGCGGAAGAATAGCGAGGCTCTGCTTGGTCTGGTGTGTCTGACTGCTCCAGCCCGGCACATGAAGCGCATATTAGCGAGAATGCGAAAGAGGCTATAACCAGTCGCTGACGCATTCCGTACCTCTCCTCGCTTGCTCAGGTTAGCGTGAGCAGATTTCTACCTTTCGATCAGGGCATTAGCAAAAGCCGCCTTCACGGGCATTATGCCATTTCCTTTTCTTTGGTGACGCATTCGATCATGGACTGTCGCAGGAGGAACTCGCGGCGGCGTACGGGATCATCGCGGATCGCCCGCATTTCGGCCTTGCGCTTGGCGTGAAGCTGGCCCTCACCTTCCTTCAGATACTCCATGTTGCGGATCGTCTGCGCCTGGATAAAGTCGTGCGTGGTGGTGCGCCGCTGGCGCTCGAACGCCTGGAGCTCGCTGTCCGCATCCGCGCCGTGCTGGTAGATCTTGAGCAAGCGCTCGCCCAGGTTGAACGCATCGTGAATGCCGGAGTTCATCCCGAACCCGCCAATCGGATTGTTGAGGTGGGCTGCATCGCCAATCAGCGCCACGCGCCCCGTCAGGAAGCTCTTCGCCACCCGCTGGTGCACCCGGTAGATCGTGCGGTGATGGGTCGTCACATCCGGCTTGCCGATCAGCCGGGTGAATACCTCTTCCTTCTTCGGATCGGCCTTAAGCACCTCGTCAGGCGTATCCATGTCCGCCGGAACCAGCACCCGCCACAAGGACGGCACGCGCAGCAGCACCATCCACTCATCCGGGTCCGAGACATAGTTCACATGCGCGATGTTATCGATGTGCTCTTCCAAAGGCTCTTCCGTGGTGAAGCACAGGAACTTCTCAGGATAGGTAAACCCGTCAAACTCCGTCCCCAGCCATTTGCGCACGCTCGAGTTCGAGCCATCAGCGCCGATCAGATAGTCCGCCTTGATCTTGAGGATCGCATACGGCGTCTCGGCATAAACGGTCACATCTTCCCGCGTCTGCTCCAGCGCCACCACACGGTGACCAAACAGCACTTCTGCGCCCGCCTGCTCGCGCACACCTTCTGACAGCATGCGCGAAAGGTGATACTGCTCGCACTGGATGCGATAGGGATACTTCGTCACATCCGCGATCTCGGTCAGGTCGAAATCGATCACTTCGCCCGTCTTGCGCTCGCGGAAGTGATAGATCGGCGCCTTCAGACCCTGCTCGATCAGCCGCGGGGTGATATCGAACCGCTCCAGCATCTCCAGCGTCGGCGGATGAAACGTCGATGCGCGCAAATCCAGCGCACAATCCGCACCATCCTCCAGCAAAACCACGTCAATCCCCCGGCTCGCCAGCAAATACGCCGCAACCGTACCCACAGGACCAGCTCCTGCCACAACTACCTGCGTGCGGATCTCTTGCATGAGAACCTCCGAAATCTTTGTCCAAGATTTTAAAAGTGATAGCTTCGAACCAACAGGTCGCACTCGCAGGGCTTGCAATTCTCCACCCTGCGAGGAGCACTGCGATGAGCTCTCGGGGAAGCAGGGTATGCGCGGTCGGGCTCAATTGCCGAAGTTATCCGAAGCGTGGATATAAACATTGCGTAACGAAGCCCTGTCACCCGCCTTCTGATAACCCTATGAGTAGAGATTTGATGGAGCTCCGCAATGCCACTGAATTCCCGCCCTCTGCGCGCCGTAACCCAGCAGGATATCGACGATTATCAACGTGATGGTGCAGTCTGCCTCCGCGGGGTGCTGGACAAGGACTGGATCGAGCTTCTGGAACCACTTGCGCGCAGTGTAATCATCGAGAAGGAAGATGTCGGACTGCTTCCGACGATCCCAGGGCGTTACATGGCGCGCCGTCTGGAAGCGTATCGCAAGCTGATGTTTGAAGGCCCGATAGCAGAGGCTGCAGGTAAAGTCCTTCAGTCAAAGGAAATCCGGTTCTTCTTTGACGAGTTCTTCGCCAAGCCGCCGCAATCTGACGCCAAGACCTTGTGGCATTGCGACCGAATGGCGTTCCCGGTTGAAGGAACGATGGTTCCTTCGCTGTGGATTCCGCTGACGCCGATCGTGAAAGAAAACTGCCTGGAAGTTCTCGCTGAGACGCAGCATGATGACGTGCCTTACTGGCTGTTCAGTCCCAACGCACGCAAGATGATCAAGCCTGACGACCGTGTGCCGCACCCGGATATCGAGCCGCTGCGTGGCCAGCCCGGCAAGCGCTTCCTCACATGGGAAATGGAACCCGGAGACATGCTCGTCGTCCACCCCTGGGCGCTGCATTATTCGGGCGGCAATCCGACCGATGATTGGCGCATTGCGATCTCTGAGCGTGTATTCGGTGATGACATTCGCTGGGCCCCTCGGCCCGATTGCCTTAATATTGCTGGTGTCAGCTTTGACGAGATGCTGGACGGCGAGAAGCCTGAAGGCCCGCTGTTCCCGCTGCTATGGTCAGAAGACGGCCGCAAGGACGATGACAGCCAATATCCACGCGGCTTTGCGACGACGTGGCCCAAGCGTGAAATGGGCGGAGTCAATGAATTCGACACCTTCAAGAAGATGAAGGAAAAAGAGGATGCGGGCGAATTGGCAGACAAGTCAAAGTCGCCCGATCACAAAAAGGTCGGGATGCATTGATCTCGGGCTGATCGGAATTTGCAAGGGGCGTCGCGATTGAGGCGCCCTCTCTCTATTGGGCCCCAATCGGGAGCCCCCGTCACCCTCAGTCGAGCGCGCGACCGATGATATTAGGCAGCCTTGAATCGTCGAATTCCAGGTTCACAAGGCCAGAGCGCACAATTGTCAGGCCATCTGATGGAATGACATAGACACGCTGCCCCCCGAACCCATCGAAATAGACGATATCCTTGGCATCAAAAGGTTCAGAGTGTTTGATCTTGATGGGGTTGGCCTGGCTGTACGATCTTTCTGCTGTCCATTCCTGGCCAAGCCAGACATGCAGCCCATATTGAGCATTGGCAATCGAGGGCCTGGCCATTTCCGCGATCCATGACTGCGGAACGATCTGACGACCATTGGCCTTGCCTTGATTGCGGATGAGTTCGCCCACCTTCGCCCAATCTCTCAGCGTCGCATGGAGCCCCGCATAGCCGCGCATCTTGCCCGCTGCATCGACCCACAGCAATGCCTCTCCACCACCCATTGGGCACCAGAGCTCAGCATGGAGGTACTGCGATAGGCTGGCATAGCCAGCTTGTGTCACGCGGCGCTCCAAGGCGATCGCCAACAGTTTGCTTACCGCATTGCTGTAATTGAATTCGCTGTCAGGCTTCCCTGCGAGAGGTGCCTCGAGCACTACCGGTCCCACGTCTGGTGCGAAGATCAGCTGGATGAAGTCCGTCTGGCCTAGCCCTGTCGACATGGTCAGCATTTGACGCAAGGTGATTTTCCCACGCAGATCACCTTTCCATTCGTCAAGGTACTCATCGATAGGATCGTCTATCGAACCGATATGGCCTTGCTCGATGGCGATCCCGTAGAGCAAGGACAGCACTGACTTCATCTGGGATGCGGATGCGGTAAGCGTCGTTTCATCCGCTCCTTGCGCGTAGCTCTCGTGCATCACCTCACCGTTGAGCATCACGATCAGACCGACCCCGCCAAATTGTTCGGAATAGGCCTGCGCTTCGGTAAGCGCTGCCTTTAGATCACCTAGCGGGATCGCCTGCAGGAAGGGATCTGCGGCGCAGGAGGTCAAGCGGTAAGTCGGGCGGTACCGATCAACATCCAGGATGGTTGCGCCCTGAAATTCCTCCGGTCGCATCGGATTATCGAGATCGGAGTAGAGCGCTGCCTGATCGGGATAGTTCGGAGCAGAAGGAACGGCTGCAATTGCACTGTCAGCACCCGCTTCGCTCAAACCAGCGTTAGCCCCGGCGCACGAAGCCAGTACAAGCGTTGCCGCCGTGGTCAGAGCGAACCGTGCAAACTTCATTGTCAATCCTCTTGCAATGTCTCGCCTTCGACAGTTGGACCAAGCCTGCAGACGTCCCGCCTGTTTAGATGGCGATCGATGAAGTTCAGACTGACAGCCAACGCGCGGTCAAAAAGTCTGCGGCTGTTTGCGTCGGCAGGCTTTTCGCGCCCGAACATCCCGCCGAAATAATGGTCAATCCTCTCCCCCACCCACACGGTGCGAACTCCGGCCGGGGCATAGTCGAAGGAAGCCTTGTGCGCGCGCCAGTCATCGATGAACCCTGGCAAGATATCCGTCGTCCCGGTGATGGTCATCGTCGGGGCGGTGAGAGAATTCCAGCCTGTCGCTGAAATCATGCCGGGCACTTCGCCCGGCGGCGACCATCCGACCACTGCATCGACCGTTTCATTGCGGAAATCGGCTCTTTGACCGTCGGGTCCCGTCGCCACAGCACCGCCAGGAATTTGTGCTATGATCGCGCCATAGCTGTGCCCGACAGTTGCAATTCGATCCTGATCGATAGCGAGATCCAACTGCTCCAGAGCCGCGAAAATTTCCTTCGGGGGGTCAAGCGCCAGCGCCATGTCTAGATTGCGGGTATTCCACGTATACAGAGGGGACGGACGCTCTGCCGAACCGAATTCCTCTGAATCGATGTGCATCGGAGCAACGACGATGTAGCCAGCACCTGCCAGCGGTGCAAGCATTGCGCGGTAACGCGTTGGGCTGGCGAATGCGCCGTGCGAAAACCCGATAAGCGGATAAGTGCCTGGTTCCTTGGGCGCGAAAAGTGTGATCGGAACCGCTCGGCCCTCTTCTGCCCCAACTGAGAGCGCAATCTCTTGCGATGGAGACGCAAGCCTTTGTGCACATGACAGCCTAACAGGCTCTGCGTCAGGGCTTGCGGTTACACTCGCGCAGCCCGCCATCATCGCCGCCAACGCGACCAGCGATAGTGATCCTGCGCCTTTCACTGGCACTTCAGTCTCCGCCATCCGTGCCTTGGAGTGCAGCGATGACATTGCCCGTAATGACCTTGATCGCCGCATCAGCCCGCTCCTGGAATTCCTCGGTCGGCTGATAGGTGTCAACTGCTTCGCGAACATCGATCCCTTTCTGGCCGAGTATTTCCTCCAGCACCATGACCCGGTCGCTCAGCACTGCCAGCTCGCGTGTTAGCGTAAGGACGGCACGTGCAATATTATCGACCTGATCCGGGCTAAAAATCTCGGACTTCGGCGTGTTAAAGCTCCTGGGGTCGACCGCGCTCACGGTTTGCGCCCCTGAACCACGTGTGGATAGAACCCTTCCGCCTTCACATCGACGAAGCCCGCTTCTCGAGCGATTTCAGCAAGATCAAGGCTCGCGCTCTCACGCCAATGCGGCTCACCGCCAAACTTCGCACCGCGATCAGCTTTCCAGACCCCGAGCTTATCCATGTCGGCAAAGCGTGTGACATCGCTCATCAACATATCGCCGCCGGGTTCGAGCAGGCGGAACGCCTCCTTGAAGAGCTTGCGGATTGCATCGGCGGGCATTTCGTGGAGAATGATGTAGCTAGCGACAAAGTCGAAGCTCTCATCTTCAAAGCCGGTGTCTTCAGCGAGCTTCTGGTAGAGCCTCCAGTTCCAGCCATTCGCGTTGGCTGTACGCCAGGCGTGCTTCAACATCTCCGCCGAGAGTTCTACGCCGGTGATCTCTGCATCAGGGTAGGCCATCTGCAGGCCAGCCGTGAAATGTCCTGACGAACAGCCCATATCGAGAATACGTTTGTAGTCATCGCGCGGTGCCATCTTGGCAACGTCAGCGCGCTGCTTGAAGATCCCGCCGGGGAAGAACCGGGCAACCATCTTCTTGTGCACGATTTCACCATGCACGTAACCCATTTCCGGATGTCCGTCCCACGGACCCGTGCGGTGAAAGCTCACCCCATCCCAATAGGCGGGCGGCTGAAGATCGGGATCGAGCACCAACGTCGCAGGGCCTTCTTCCGCATCTGCAAAGGCCTGCGCAAGGTCACTCTTGAGTTCCTCGTAGGCTTCAGCGGCGATCCGGCCGTGCATGCGCCCGTGCCAATCTCCGAGAAGCTTTTGCACAGTATAGGCTGGGCTATCTGCCAGCAGCGCATCCATATGCGCCAGGCGTTCGTCCAGATCATCGGGGAGCAAGTCTGCGTCAGGCACACGCTCGGCAATCGCAGCGTCCACACCTTCGCGAACATCACCTGAAGCCATCGCCATCTGAGCAAGAAAATCGACCGAGGCACGGCCGCGTTGGCGTAATAGTGGGTCCTGGTATTTCTGTGTCATTCGAACACCCGTTTGGTTTCTTGTGAGATATCTTGTTCGGTCAGTTTGTAGCCTGAGAGGATCAGCATGGCCACCAGGCCAAAGAACGCTGGCAGCCACGATACAGACATCAGTAGCGCAATGTCGACATTCCCACCTTGCGGCACATCAAACGGAAGTTTGTTATTGAAGCCAGCGAAGGTAAGCGCGAATCCGACTACAAGCGGCCCGATCGCGCCAGTCAGCTTCTCAACGAAGCTGTATAGCGCTGTGAAGGCGCCTTCGCGCCTTACGCCAGTGCGATTGGCGTCGGCATTGATGATGTCGGTCAGCATTGACATCGCCATCACAACGTTCCCGGTAAAAGTGATGCCGACCAGCGCAGCACGCATGACTATCGCCCAAATCGGCTCTCCCGCGTCTCCCAGCGACCAGCTCAATGCGTAGAGCACTCCCATTCCGCCCGCGAGATAGTACGCATTCTTCTTGCCGAATTTCCTCGAGAACCAAACGATGATCGGCGCAAAAACAATTGTCGAAATCGACACAGTCAGGCCAAAGATCGCAAGCACGTCAAAGCCGCGCTCGAGGCTCTGAACGAAGAAATATGCAAATGCAGCTCCAGAAATCTGGATGCCCATGAGCTGAGCGAACTTGACCGCAATCAAGCGCAGGAAGTGTTTATTGCTGCGCACCGCGTTAAACTCATCAACCATCTGAGCAGCGTTACTCTTGGTACTTTTTGTACCTTGTGTGAAAGGTGCCTTGGCGGTTGTCAGATAAGCTACCATCATGCTTATGAAGATCAGGACCGCGCAACCAATTCCGACGATCGCATAGCTTTGCGCCTCAGTCTTGCCGAGGTATTCTAGCGCTGCCTTGATCCCCGCCGATGCGATCAATGAGCCCAGCGATACGAACACCATCCGATAGGCATGGATCGAGGATCGCTCGTGATAGCTGTCGGTCATTTCCGCCGGCATCGAGATGTAGGGGATGTTATAGATTGTGTAAGCAATCGCGTAGAAACTGAGCACTACAAACAGATAAAGCGCGGTAACAACCTGGCTCTCGAAAGACGGCGCAGTAAAGATAAGAGCAAAACTTGCTGCACCGGTAATCGCCCCCCAGAACAGAAACGGCCTGCGCCGTCCGCGCGGCGATTCAAACCGGTCGCTCCATACCCCGACGATGGGGTCGGTCACCACATCGATAAGTTTTGCCAGGAAAATGACCGTTCCAGCCAACCACGGATCAATCTGCAGGATGCTGGCTGCAAAAAGCAGGATCAGGCCGGTGATGCCGTTCATCAGCAGCGCCACGCCGAAAGCGCCGGTAGCCCAGCCCAGTTTCAGGGATGCTGGAAGTTTCCCATCGCGAGAGTGACCATTGGTTGCAGAGGCGGCGGCAGTGGCCATTAAAGGTCCTCTTCGCTGTTCAAATCCCGATTAGCATTACGGTTCTATCGCGGTTGCGGTTCTGGTAACGGTCTACCATCCATTGCCGCTGAGTCCGCAATGAGCAAGTTGGGCAATACCGTATTGTCCCATGGCACGTCCTTTGGCGGGGTCGCGCCTGTTCGCAGGATGATCATGTTCTGCGACGGGATCATGTAGACCACCTGGTTAGAATTACCGTCAAACAAGGAAAGTTCCTTGTCGAGATAGGGTTCCGAGTGGAGGACCTTGCCGTAGGGGATCTCGGGATTGGCGTAGCCGCGTCGCTCGATATAGGTTCCGGCAATCCAGACTCCCAGGCCGTAATATTCGTTTTGCGAAGAGCCAGTCCGCATCGCATCAGTATAGCCTTCCGGTAGCAGCCGCGTATCTTCCCAGACCCCATCATTCATGACCAACATTGCCATCCGCACCCAGCTTTCAGCGGGCAGGAGAATACAACACCCTGAGTGGGCCGTACCGCCTTCACGGTTGACCCATACGCTGCCGCCGGGCGCGCCAATCGGCTTCAAGAGGGCTTCGCTGACATATTTGCTGTATCGCATGCCCGTCGCGCGCTCGATAATCGGCGCAATAATTTCCGCATTGGCATTGGAGTATTCGTAACGTGCGCCCGGCTCATGAGTCATCGGATAATCATTGATGATGATCTCGTCATGGCGCGGGTGCAGATACGCCCGATTGAGCATATCTTCGGGCTTGGGCGAGAAGCCTTGCGGGAGCATCCCGCTGCGCATGCTCAGAAGATGCCGGAGGGTGATCTTCTCTCGCTCTGGATCGCCCTTCCACTCCGTGATGAAATCAGCGACAGGCTGGTCGAGCGAGTTGATGTGCCCCTGCATGATCGCACGCCCGATGAGGAGCACTGTGATGGGCTTGGCAAGGGATTTGGAGACGATCGGAGTGCCTCGGTCAAACTCGCCAAAATAGGCTTCGTGCTGCAACGCGCCGTCCTTCCAGATCATGAAAGCAGAGGTGTTGCGCGCCGCAACATAGGCATGGGCCTGCTCAATCGCCTCAGAAGAGAGGGTCTTCGTTTCAGCAAATGGCAGAGGTTCTGGGATTTCGGCACCTGGCACGGCCTCCAGCGGCTCGTAAGTGGCAAGTCCGGCCCCGGTCCGCGCATCTTCCAGCAGCTTGTTGAAGCGGCGCAGATATTCAGCCTCATCCTCGGCCGAATAAGCCGACGTATCAGTAACTTCGTACACGTTCATATCGGGGATCGGCTCACCCGAAGCATCGGTCATCTGCAACTGTTCCGCAGGTTCCTGATCAGCAGGCAGAGGGGCAACTTCCGCGGTGTTCATCGCACAAGCATTAAGCAGCGGCAGCCCGGCGATCGCGAAGACAGTCTTCCAGTTCATGGAGATTCAGCTCCAGTCGTTCGGTCAAAGAAAAAGCCGGGCGCTTCCAATGAGGTTTCTCACCGAAGCGCCCGGCCCGAAATTGTCAGGTCAAGAGACCTGAAGAGTTAGAAGTCAAAGCGCAGCTCGATCCCGATCTCACGAGCCCGCGGCAACGAGCCGAAGGTCTTGCGAGTGGCGAAGGGAACTGTCGAACCAAGCGAGCCTGTGGTCGTACCACCCGACGTTGTAAAGCTTAGATCGTCAGTCAGGTTCAGTCCGTAAACATCGACCCGCAGATTTTCCGATACTTTAGCGCCGAGACGGGCATTGAACTTCCAGTAGCCCTTGATCTTGTTGTACTCGAGGTTGTCCTCATAGAAATCGCCGGTGTAATTACCGTCGATCCGGAAGAAGACCTCACGCTCAAGATCGAACAGTTCATCCAAAGCGATGCGCGCACCGAACGCACTAGTCCATTCCGAGACATAACGCGGACGCAGGCCGTTCGACGAAATGTTCACTTCACCGGTAATACCAGGGAACAAGATCTGGCTCACGACCGAACCCGTGCCGCCGAAATCGGTAAACTGTGCATCCACCCAGCTGACATAGCCGTTGAGGTTGAGCCATGGAACTGGTTCGAAAGTCGCTTCAGCTTCGATGCCCTTATACTCGGAGTCGCCCGCCGTGTAGAGCGGACGGAACTGCGGTCCCAGATTGAAGGTGATCTGGTTCTTCCAGTCCATCATGTAGGCAGCGACAGAGAAGCCGAGAGTTGACGAAGGCTGTGCCTTTACCCCGATTTCATAGGCGGTCAGCTTTTGTGGGTCGGTGAACAGGCCAATATTCTCAACCGTCAAACCCAGATCTTCAGCATCCGGGAAAAGCTGCGCATACTCTGTGATATTCGTGTCCTGACCGAGCAGATAGCTGATTGCAAAGCTGCCGTAGATATTGAGCGTATCGTTCGGATTGTAGGACAGCAAAACGCGCGGCATGAACTTGTTCAGCTTCTGCTTTTCGTTCTCGACAAAGTTGGGAAGTGGATCGCCAGGACCATAGTCACGCAATGTCGGTCCATTATAGACGATGGTCTGTGTGTCCCGAGAATAACGCCCTTCAAGCGACAGCGTGAGCTCTTCAGTGATGTCGAAATCAACTGAGCCAAAGAGAGCGTCTGACTTCAGATTGCTAAAGGTCAGTGGGTTGTCGTCGAGAGTGCCGCCCAATCCAGCGAAGGCGCCGTATTCGATCAGGCGGACCTTTGAATCGATGTGGCTAAAACCGAATACGTACCGCAGACGTTTGTCATCGGGTGAAGTTATACGGACTTCACCAATCAGGTCGCGGGCAAAGGAGGCCAGTGAACCCAGCCTCAATTGGCCACTCGGGCTCTGGCCATAGAGCGTGTCAGCGACGCGGAAGTTACCAGCCTGGCCATATGAGAACATCCCGGTGATGGTATGGTCTCCAAACACATCTGCTTCAGCCGTCTGGTTAGCGCGCCAGGTATAATAGCTGTTACCGAGGCCGTTCGGCGCGCTAGGAATTGCAAGCCCTTCAGCTTCAGGAGGGAGCGTGCGATTGTAGTCAACCGAGCCGCTGAAGAAATCGAGCGGAACGGTGTTTCCGCTGAAACTACCAATCGAAGGTACGTTGAAGCCGTTCTCATCATAGTCAGGTATGCGGCCGCAGAATGTCCCGCGATCGCTCAAGGAAAGATCGGTGGAGAAGTCGGCGATCTCTTCGCCTGAAGCAATATCGCGCAGGCTGCCTGAATAAACGAGGTCGCAATCGCCCGGAGCGGTGGTGAAGTCTAGCGCAACAAGGCTACGCGTATCTTCTGCATCGACGTAGTAACCGCTTGTCTTCAAACGGATCGGACCGTTGTCGAACAAGAGGGTGCCCTGGAATGCAAGTGTCTTGTCCTGACCCAGCGGATCGCCATTGCGATAGGTAAAGTCCGCGCCATCGCGGCGATAATACGCGCCAACGCGAGCCCCGAGGTTTTCACCCATCGGCACCGTCACAGCGCCGCTGACTTGATACGTGTCCTGATCGCTCGGCGAATAGAGGCCCTGTACAAAGCCTTCGAACTCATCGCCGGGCTCGGCCGGGATGAAGTTCACCGCGCCAGCGAAGGTATTGCGACCAAAGAAGGCGTTCTGCGGCCCCTTGATCACCTCAACCTGGCCAATATCAAACAGCGGGATCAGACCTGCGCCAGCAGACAGATACGCGCCATCATAGAAGATGGCGCCTGCACGCGCTGCGGGGTTTTCGTTCTGAACCGCAACGCCGCGGAAGCGGATGTTGGGGTTTTCACGACCCGAAGAACCACCCTGCCCGGTTTCCTGGAATACGAAGCCTGGCGTATAGTTCGAAAGTTGCGCAGCTGTCTGAATACCGCGATCGGTGATTTCTTCCTGCGAGAAAGCAGAAATCGCCAAAGGCACTTCGAGCAGCGTCTCTTCACGCTTACGCGCTGTGACAATGATGACGTTTTGCCCAGCTTCTTCGCTGGAAGCTTCAGCGTCGGCAGACGTGTTTTGTGCAAAGGCCTGACCGCCGGAAAGCGCCAGTGCAGAAGCAGTTGCGAGACTCGCCGCTTTAAGCAGAGCGAGTTCTGGCTTGATAGAGTTCCTCATCGATAATCTCCCCGATTACTCATGTTCTCCCAGAGGGCTCGTCCAATATTCGCTGGGTCACGTCGCGGCTCAGGATTGATTTCCCCGCTCTGCGAACAAAAGCGAGCTTTTTTCTTACGACAGCAGGTCGACGAGTGTGCCTGCACCTTCCGCCTCGGCCGCGCGCCAGATCGCAAGCCCTGCAGCAAGGTCCTGCGCCGAGACGCCGAGCGATTTGTAGCAGGTGATCTCGTCGTCGCTTGTTCGCGCAGGTGCGGTTCCCGCTGCCACTTCGCCGATCTCTGCGACAATGTGATCCTCCGACACGACCCCCGCTTCAATTGCCTTGAGCAACTCGCCTGCCGCAGCCATCGCAGCGGGTCGATAATCGACATAAAAGCGGCTACGTTTAACCGCTTCGTGATCGACCTCCGATGTCGTCGGAATGGCGGAACCGACGAGATTGAGATGCTGTCCCGGCTCGAGGTCAGCACCGAACAGAACCGGCTCTTTGGCAGATGTCGTCGTGCAGATAATGTCCGCTGCCGCCACTGCTTCCTTCGCGGTCGCCGCGGCCTCTACTGTTACATTGCATGCCTCGCCTGCCTCACGGGCGAAAGCGGCAGCCCGCTCCGCATCGCGGCCCCAGATTGTGACTCGGCTAATGTCGCGCACTGCTTGCATCGCGGCAATGTGGCGCATCGCCTGTTCGCCATTGCCAATCACAGCAAGGTGCGTCGCATTCTTGCGCGCGAGCAGGTCGGTCGCGAGCGCGCTCGCCGCAGAGGTGCGGATCGCCGTCAACGAAGAACCTTCAAGCATCGCGAGCGGAACACCTTTGACGCTGTCGAACAGCAGCACCATGCCGACATGCGTTCCAAGCGGATCGCCGTGCGGCCGCTCGTACTTGCACACCAGTTTGATCCCGAAAGTCGCGCCTTCAGTCTTGCCCGCTTCGCCGAGGGAGCCAGGCATGATCGCCATCTTCCCGGCAGCGCCAGGCACCGGCATGAACTGGCGGATCGGCTGTGAGACATCGCCGCGCGAAACAGCGATCATCGCTTCGCGCATCACCGGCACGCAGGCGGCAACGGGGAGCAATCGCTCCACAACGGATTGAGGAACTATTCGCATGACTGCCCCTTATGTGCCGCGCGGGGGAAGGAAACGCATCTTGGCCATAACCTCCTGGACGTTATCTGGACGGTCAAATGGCTCAGGCATGGGATCACCGGGCTTGCGCTCGCGCCCTATGGCATAGAACCAGTCTTCCAGACCTGGAGGCGCGAAGACCCAGAACATCTTCATGTCCACATCGCCGGTGTTCTTGATCCAGTGTGTGCAGTTGCGCGCGAACAGGATCGTCGTGCCGGGGCCGAACTCGGTCACTTCGCCGTCGATATCGACTTGCCCAGATCCTTCGTAAACAAATACCAGTTCATGGTTCTGTTTATGCCCATGCTCGCGCACCATACATCCCGGAGGGAGGACCTGGATCCCGCTCGAGAAGGTGTCATAGGGCATGTTGTCGGGCGTCAGGTTGACATTGACGTAGCCACGGCTCGGCATGGGTTGCCAGAGCGAGCGGCCTTCGTCGGGTCCGACAATGACGGACTGGCCCTTGGTTATATGGCCTACAGGGGGATGCTCGGACATTGCTGCCTCCTCAGCTTTGCAGAAATTCAAGAACGCGCGCATTGTACACGACAGGAACGCTCATCGGGGAAAAATGGCCGCCGTGGTCCAGCAAGTGCAGCTCTGCCCCAGGGATGAGTTGTGCCATCTCCTGCGAGAAAGCAGGAGGGGTCAGCTGATCATCCATTGCCCCAATGCACAGCGTAGCCGTGTTGATTGAATGCAGTTGCGAGCGCAGATTGTGAGAGACCACCGCCTCGATCCGGGAAAGCTCGACTGCAAGACCCGGGAAGGCGGCTAAGCGTTCTTCCATGAAGGATCTTGCAGCCTCTATCTGGGGTTGCAGAAAACGGCTTGGCATCGCGAGGAACGTACCTGAAGAAAGATAATCAAGAGGCCCGCATTGCTCGAGTACTGCCCGACGCATCCGAAATAGCTCCAGAAAATATGCATCGGGTCCCGGCCAGCTGCAAGACAGAACCAGCTTCTCCAGCCTTTCAGGCGCTTCGAGAGCGATCTGCTGACCGATCGCCCCCCCGGTCGAATGACCGACAAGGTGCGCGGCGCCGATCTCGAGTGCATCCATCAACGCTACAACATCGCTCGCCAAATGCGCTACGCCCTCGGCTAGTTTCCCAGGCGTGCTGTTGCCGCAACCCCGGTGATCAAATGTGATCACGCGAAAGTGGGAAGCAAAGGCCTGGATCTGGTTCGACCAGAATGCCCCGCGCCCGCCGAGCCCTGCGACCAGCAAGAGGTCAGGTCCCTCGCCGGTGATCTCGGTGTGCAGCTCCGCGTCGCCTACATCAATGCGGAGCACATCCGTAGGGATCGCGGCGTCACTCACCAGGCCGACTTGAGCTGCGTGAAGACGGACTTTGTGTTGAGGTAGAGCTCCAGACCATCGCGGCTGTTCTCGCGCCCGATACCCGACTGCTTGTAGCCACCCAGCGGTACATCCCAGTCAGCGCCCATCGCGGTGTTGACTCCAATGATGCCGGCCTTGATCTTGCGCGCCATGGTGTGAGCTGTCGTCACATCCTTCGTCCAGACGCAGCCGGCCAGGCCGTAATCGCTATCATTGGCGAGTGCGATCACCTCATCTTCGCTGGAGAAACTCTGCGTAACCAGAACTGGTCCGAAAATCTCTTCCTGCACGATCGTCATGTCGTTTGTAGTATTGGAGATGACAGTCGGCTCAAGAAAATACCCACTATTGCCATGCCGAACGCCGCCAGATGAAATCTCAGCACCTTCGCTCTGGCCTTTCTCGATATAGCTCGTGACACGCTCAAACTGCTTGGCGGAGACCAGCGGCCCGAGTTGGCTTTCTTCATCAAGCCCCGGCGCGATCTTCATCGACTTGCCCATTTCGGCGATGCCTTTGATAACCTCGTCCTTGACGTCCTCATGAACATACAAGCGCGAAGGAGCCGTACAGGTCTGACCACTATTGAAGAAAATGCCCATCGCAGACGCCGGGATCGCAGCTGCGAGATCGGCGTCCGGCATGATTATGTTGGGAGACTTGCCGCCGAGTTCCAGGCTGACTTTCTTCAAGCCCTCCGCCGCCGCGTGAGCGATGATCTTGCCCGTCGCGGTCGAGCCGGTGAAAGCGATCTTGTCGATCGCAGGGTGGTTAACCAGGGCCGCGCCGACCGTGTGGCCATAACCGGTCACGATGTTGAGCACGCCCTCCGGCAGCCCCGCCTCGAGAATGATCTCGCCAAGGCGCAACGCGGTGAGCGAAGTGTCTTCCGCTGGCTTAAGGACTGCGGTGCAGCCTGCCGCAAGACACGGGCCCAGCTTCATCGCTGCCATCACCAGCGGATAATTCCAGGGCACGACGAGGGCTGCAACGCCTACCGGCTCCTTCACCGTGTAGACGTGATGTTCACCTGGCATGTTGATGTTGTGGGTAGTGCCCTGAATCTTATCCGCCCAGCCCGCGTAGTAACGCATCGCACCGATAGCTGCGGCAACATCCCCCCTCGCCCATGTAATCGGCTTGCCATTATCAAGCGTTTCGAGCTGAGCGAGCTGCTCGGCGCTGGCTTCCATCGCATCTGCGATCCGGTTCATGAGAAGCGCTCGCGCGCCCGGCTTCATGTGCGGCCACGGCCCTTCGTCGAATGCCTTGCGTGCAGCCATAACCGCTCGGTCTACGTCGGCGGCGGCGGCATCGGCAATCCGGCCGATGGCAGCCTCATCAGCGGGATTGATCACATCAATCGCACTGTCGGCTGATGGGTCAGCCCAATTCGCTCCGATCAGGATTTTCATGTCTTTGCCGAGGAAGGACTTCGTTTCGGGCGCGAGTTCGATGAGCGACATGTGTCAGGACTCCTGAGGGGTTTGTGAATTTGCGTTGGCAGCAGCCAAGCGTCGATAGGGGCGCAGCGCAGACAGGCACAGCAGCACTCCGATGATCATCATGCCCGGTGCCGCCACAGCGAGCGACTTGTTGATTGCCGACGGAGAAGCAAAGACTGAATCCGTCAGCCATGCCACCAGGATCGGACCCGCGCTGTATCCAAGCAGGTTCGCCACCAGCAGGTAACAGGCGACAACCTGCGCGCGCATCCGGTTGGGCGTGATCAACGGAAAAGTCGATACGCCCGCACCAAACGGCACTGTGCCGAGGAATATGGCCAAGCCGAGCAGAGCCAGAGCGACCCAAGCATTGTCCACTAGCGGGAACGCGATGGCGCAAGGAATTGCTAAAAGGATAGCATAGATCGGCAGTCGAATGGTCGCATCTACGATACCCTTGGCGAGCCAGCGCTCAGCAAAGAAGCCGCTGACGACAACCCCGCCGATCCCGGCCGCCATGACGACTGGACCGAAATATTGGCCAACCTCGAGTTGAGTCCATCCGTGGATGCGGATCAGGAAGCTGGGCGCCCAGGAACCGATGCCGTATTGGGCGGCGGCGAAGCAGGCAAACCCGATCATCAGCGGCACGAAAACACCGATCTGCCTCCATAGGAAGCCAAGGACTTCCAGCGCTGGAGGCGATTCGTCGGATAGGGCCGCAGGGCTGTCATCGCGCCGCACCGGCTCGCGCACGAACAGCAGCAGGAAGAACACCGGTACGCTCAGCAAAGCGACAGCCATAAAGGTCAACTGCCAAGGCGCGAATGTACCAAAAGGGAGCGTCTGCGGTCCCATCGCTTCAAGCTGCGAATAGAGCAATCCACCGACCATCAGTGCGAAGCCAGAACCGATGAAGCCCGAGCCAGTGAACACGCTGACCGCCGCGGGCAGCTTCTGCCTGGAGAAGTAATCCGAGATCATCGAGAAGCCTGCCGGCGCAAGCGTGGCTTCGCCGATTCCCACCAGCATCCGTGTCACGAAAAGGATCGCAAAACCCATTGCGAGCCCGCTCGAAAACGTCGCGGCAGACCAGCAGATGAGTCCGCCCAAGATCACCCATTTGCGATTGTGGCGATCCGCGACCCACGCCAATGGCAAGGCCATGAAGGCGTAGAGCAAAGCAAAAGAGAACCCTTGCAAAAGGCTGATTTGCACATCTGTCAGCGACAGATCAGCCTTGATCGGTTCCACGAGCAGGTTGATGATCTGACGATCGATCCAGCTGACTATGGATGCGATGGACAAGGCGATCACGACAAACCAGGCCTCGCGGTTCGAGGGCAGGCTTACGGATTCGCTCGATATGCTGCTTGATGCCATGCCGCTCGACTAGACGCCTGCAATATCCGCCGCACAATCTCGCGGCGCATTATCCGCGTAGTGGACAGCTGATGGCCTGTCTGTCCGCAAGCTCGAATAGAACGTTCAGGACGCGGATATGAACGTTCCCGTTGTATCGACCGAAAATTCCATGCTCGCACACGTTTCTGCGCTCGTTGAATTGCTAGGATCCGATGCGGTTGAGACGCGCACAGAAGAATTGCGCTTCGCCAGTCAGGATCTGTTCTTCGAAGGCGCGCTTCCAATTGCAGTTGTATCACCCGGTAGCACGCAGGACGTCGCTGCAACGGCAAAGTGGTGTCATCACAACCGCATAGCGATGTACCCCCGCGGGGGCGGCATGTCCTACACCGACGCATTTCAGCCGCGAGGCGAAAGCTCGATCATCATTGACTTCAGCAAGCTCGCCAAGGTTCGCTCCATCAGCGCCGAAGATGGCGATGTTGTTGTGGAAGCCGGATGCACCTGGGCAGCGCTTGACCAAGCGCTTGCGAAGCATGGTATGCGCGCACGCTTCTGGGGGCCAATGTCAGGCGGAACCGCCACGATTGGGGGCGGCCTCAGCCAGGGCTCCGTAACCTTTGGGTCAGGTCAGGCAGGCGCCTCGGCCAATACCGTGAAGAGCTTTGAGGTTGTCACCGGCACCGGCGAAGTCCTGCGCACCGGATCTGATGGAAGCGAGGGCACGTCCGGGTTCAATCGCAATTTCGGGCCTGACCTGACAGGCATTTTCGCCAATGATGCGGGCGCGCTGGGGATCAAAACGGCCGTCACGCTGGAGATCGAGCCACGGCCTCCTCTAGTCAATGGCTTGTCCTTTGCTTTCAATGATTTTGGCCAGCTTTCTGACATGTTGCGCGAAGTTCGTTTACGCCGTTTGGCGAGCGAATTTCTCGCCATGGATGCGGATGTTGCCCGGCAAAATGCGGGTCCTGCTAACCTTGTTAAAGACGTTAAAGAGATGTGGCGGATCGGCATGGCAGCGGGAAGTGTGACGGGAGCTGTGAGCCGAATGGTCCGCGTCGCAATGGCTGGCAGGCGGTTCCTCGATGGGGCTTCCTACACCGCGCATTTCATGGTCGAAGGGCGCGACAAGGACGACATGCGCAGCCGCATGAGAGCGATCAAGGCACTGTCAAAAGGCGGCAGGGAGATCGTCAACACCGTGCCGCTCGCAACGCGCTCGACACCCTTCCCTGAATTGCCCGTAACCCATCCAGACGGACGGCGGATGCTGCCGATCCATGGCGTGATGGCAGATTCGCGGATCAAGGCCTTCCACGCAGATTATCTGGCCTTCAAAGAACGCCGCAAACCGCAGATGGAGGAGCATCAGGTGACTGTTGCAGAATTCTTCGCCGGGATTGCAGGGATCGGGACCCTCTATGAACCAGTATTCTACTGGCCTGATAGCCAGATGCTCTATCACCAGCGCCTGACGCCCACCTATCTCGATGGGATCGCGCAGGAATACCCCGCGAATGAAGAAGCGCGCAAACTCGTCCGCGAACTGGTCGAGGAGATAATAACGCTGATGCGTGAGCATGGCAGTACGCATTTCCAGATCGGAAGAATTTACCCTTACGCAAGCACTCGCAAGGGAGAAGCAGAGGCGCTTGTCAAGGATCTCAAACAGCGGCTCGATCCCGCAGGAATCCTCAATCCAGGAGCGCTTGGTCTGTGACACGAATAGCAATAATTGGCGGCGGCATTGGTGGCCTCACCACAGGGATTGCTCTCAAGAAAGCCGGTTTTGACCCAGTTCTTTACGAACGCGCGCCGCAATTCGGCGAGGTCGGTGCGGGCATTTCCTTGAGTCCCAATGCGGTAAAGGGCCTCGTGAGCATTGGTCTCAATGATTTTTTGGAGAGCACTGCGAATGAACCACTGCATCAGCTGCTGTTCCATGGGCTGACCGGCGAGATCCTGCAAGATATCAACCGGGAGAAATGCCGAGATCAATATGGCGGGCCTTATCTGCAGATGCATCGGGCGGACCTGATGGATGGCCTCGTCGATGCGTTCGGTACCAGCAATTGCAGAATGGCAAAGGCGCTGCGCGGGCTTTCCCAAGACGAGGCCCAAGTCGAACTACGGTTTGAAGATGATACCACTGAAACAGCCGATATCGTCATCGGCGTCGATGGCCTGCGCTCCGTTATCCGTGATATCCTCTTTGACACGCCTGAGCCTGAATTCAGCGGACATGTCGCTTGGCGAGCACTGATTCCGGGCGACAAGCTTGGCCCGCGCGCGACTGAACGCACCAACGTCAATCACATCGGTGCCGGTCAAAATCTCGTCACTTATCCGGTGCGCGGGACGAAGCTCGTCAATCTGGTCGCCTTGACCCGCGCGGATGGCTGGGTCGAGGAAAGCTGGAACGCGAAAGCAAGCCCTGCAGAACTCGCTACGGTGTTCGCAGGCTGGACCGACTACGTCACTGAAGCGATCGCAGCAATCGGGGAGGATGACCTCTATCGCTGGGGCCTGTTCATCCGCTCCCCACTTAAGCAATGGGTCAAGGGCCGCGTCGCGCTGCTCGGCGATGCCGCGCACCCGATGCTGCCCTATATGGGTCAAGGAGCATCCAGCGCGATCGAGGACGGTATCGTGCTGGGCAGATGCTTTGCAGCCAACTCTGACCCGATCGAAGCGCTGAAAATGTACGAGAATGCTCGTGTCGAGCGCGCGGCATTCCTGCAGGCGGAAAGCAATCTTGGCGGGGATCGCCTGCAGGCGATGGACCCCTACGTTCTGCGAGACAATCCGCCCAAGAACGAGGACGCGCTGGGTATTTTCAAATACGATCCCGCAAGCGTCGAATTGGCTTAGCTCCCTGTAACGTAGCCCCAGAAGAAAAACGCGCCCGGATCACTCCGGACGCGTTCTCCTGCGATTATTACTGAATGCAATCAGGCTGGCTTGCGCGCCACCAGTGATTGCAGGAAATCGTTGGTGAGGCCCGGCCCCTGCTCCACCTCAAAGCCAGCCGCTTCGAGGATCCCACGGAAGTCGCTTGCGACAAAGCCAGGTGAATAGGGTTCGCAATTGTTCTTGCTGTCGTAATCGACAAGGAAGCGGGTTGCAGCACTGACCTGGTTCTTGTCGTTGCTGGGGAACTCATAGATCGAGAAGACACCGCCCGGCCGCAACACTCGGAAGGTTTCCGCGATGATCTCTTTCATCTTGGGAACCGGCACTTCGTGGAAGAGAATGTAGCTCAGGACCATATCGAAGGAATTGCCTTCAAAGCCGTTGTCCTCTGCCAGCGCCTGCTTGAAGTGTACTTCCTTGCCATGCTCGACCGCACGGGCATGGGCATAGCGGATCAGCGGCTTGCCGACATCAAGGCCCCAGACTTCGGCCTCGGGATAGAGGTCCTTCAGAACCGTGGTTGCTTGCCCGATTGAGCAGCCGATATCGAGAATCCGTTCAACCTTGCCATCGGCTGGCTTGGTCGCCTTCTCAGCCAGCTCAATGTGCAGTTCGTCCTGGTCGTTGAATCCTTCATAAAAGACCTTGGTGCCATAGTGGAACACGATCCCGCCCATCGGATCATCCGTATAGCCACCCGGCTGACAGTGAATCTCGCGCCGCGTGTAATCCGGCTCCACAAAGCTAGGGTCGATATGGATGCGCTCTGGGCATTTCGCTTCAGCGTCTTCCATGTAAGCCATGACTTCATCGATCTCGCGGTAGAAGCTCTCTCGCGTGCGACGCCACATCATTTCCTGCTGAGTGCGCACAAAACGCTGGAATGTCGGGGTTACAGGATTACGGCCGAAGACCTTCTTGATCTCGCCCAGCGGAATGGTCTCGCCCTCCGCTGGCTTAGCGATTTCACCCTTTTCCAGCGACTTGGCGAGTGCCGCTTCGCCATGCATTGCGACCTGCGGGAACATTTCCTGGATCGCCAGGCGACGAAAACTCGTGATGAACTCGAGGTAGCTTTCGTCTTCCAACTTGTTTGGGCGAGGAAGGACACCAATGTGACCGCGGCTCATGCTTGATCTCCTGCTGGTGTGCTGACGCCGGCAACAGGCCGACGAACAAAACTTCCGAATACGCGCTGCACCATAGCCGCGCGCTGCTCCGCCCGCGAGGCAATCTCGGCATCGTCAGGCACGTGCTGTTCGATTTCTTCTGCGGCATTGATTCCGTGCTTTTCAAGCACCTTTTCCAGCACCAGCAATCGGTCTTGGAACGTCCATGTTGCGGCAGACAATTCCAGCAAGGCATCAAGTATGTTGTCGATCACGACATTGTCGAAATAGGCCTTGCCGGGACCGCCGATCTCTTCACCGAGATTTGCCGGGACTTCTGCAATCTTGCTTTGCTCGTTCATGGTGCACTCGTCTTTCGAAGCGAAGTCGATTTGTAAATCTCATAGCTAGCATAAGAAGCCTTTGTTCCCGGTTGGCTTTGCTTCAGTATCCGACCAATGGATAATGTTAACCGGCGACCGGAAAGACTTAACGCGAGTTCCTAGGAGACGAAGCGATATGGTCCAGTCAAACATCTACAAAGCTTTCTATGCGCGCTCGCTTGAAGATCCAGAGGCGTTCTGGGCCGAGCAGGCGGCCAAGCTTGCCTGGCACACGACGCCCGAAACCATTCTCGAGCGCGACGGAGACTTGATTCCGCGCTGGTTCGTCGATGGCGAGATCAACGCCTGCTTCAACTGCGTTGATCGCCATGTCGAAGCTGGATATGGCGATGAAACCGCGTTGATCTATGAAAGCCCGGTGACTCAGACCAGCCGGACGCTGACCTATTCGCAGTTGCTCGATGCCACGTCCCGCATCGCTGGTGCGATAGCTTCGCTCGGCATCGGCAAGGGTGACCGTGTGCTCATCTATATGCCAAACTCGCCCGAAGCAGTGATCGCGATGCTCGCCTGTGCACGGATTGGCGCAATCCACTCGGTCGTCTTTGGCGGCTTCGCCGCGCCCGAACTGGCCAGTCGGATAGACGATGCACAACCCAAGGTCGTGCTGTCCGCAAGCTGCGGGATCGAGGGCGCGAAGACCTTGCCGTATCAGCCGATCCTGTCTGAAGCCTACGCGCTTGCGAAGCAGTCTCCTTCGCACACTGTCTATTGGCAGCGCGAACAATTGCAGGCCGATCTGTCATCGCCGACCGATCACGACTGGTCTGAGCTAATGGCTTCGTCAGAACCGATGGCCTGCATTCCGGTCAAGGCGACCGATCCGCTCTACATTCTCTACACCTCCGGCACGACCGGCCAGCCCAAGGGAATCGTGCGAGACACGGGCGGCCACCTCGTCACGCTCAACTGGAGCATGGATGGGATTTACAATTGCCCTCCTGGTGAAGCCTACTGGGCAGCCAGCGATGTCGGCTGGGTCGTGGGACACAGCTACATCTGCTACGCGCCGCTTCTGCATCGCAATCCCAGCGTGATCTTCGAAGGCAAGCCGGTCGGCACACCCGATGCAGGGATCTTCTGGAGGATCATGGCGAAGCACAAGGTGCGCAGTTTTTTCACCGCGCCAACGGCAATGCGCGCGATCAAGCAAGTCGATCCGGGCGGAGAATTTCTCAAGCAAGCGGACCTGTCTAACCTGCGGGCGGTTTTCCTCGCTGGCGAGCGCACCGATCCGGATACCCTGACGTGGACGCAAAGCTTGCTGGGCGTGCCGGTGGTAGACCATTGGTGGCAGACGGAAACCGGCAGCGCGATTACTGCCAACCCCCTGGGCATTGAGCAATTTCCAACCAAGGCTGGCTCCTCCACTATGCCCATGCCGAGCTGGAATCTGGCTTGCGTCGATGAAACAGGCGAGCCTGTCGGCGTAGGCGAAAGCGGTGCAATCGTTGCGCGCTTGCCTCTGCCTCCGGGATTTGCCCCGACTTTGTGGAACGCGCCTGAGCGCTATCGCGAGGCCTATCTAGCGCGCTTTCCCGGCAATTACCTGACCGGTGACAGCGGATTTATTGATGCGGACGGATATCTCCACGTGATGGCGCGGATCGATGATGTCATCAACGTCGCGGGCCACCGCCTCAGCTCTTCTGCCATGGAAGAGGTGCTCGCCTCTCACCCTGTCGTGGCTGAATGCGCCGTGATCGGCATGGCAGACCAGCTCAAGGGGCAGATCCCGGTTGGCTTCGTGGTGCTGAAGGCAGGCGCCGACATTAGCGCCGACGACCTAGCTGCCGAGCTGATCGCCTCAGTGCGCGCGCAGATCGGTCCGGTCGCTGCGTTCAAGCGGGTGCATGTCCTGCCCAAGCTGCCCAAGACCCGCTCTGGCAAGATCCTGCGCAAGACAATTCGCGAGATTGCCGACGGGGAAGTGCCAAAGATTCCGCCGACAATCGAAGATCACAGCGTGCTCGCCGATATCGAGGCGATATTCGCATGACATCGGCTGCTGCTAGCTTGCGCGCACTGCTCGCCAGTGAAGCCATCGTCGCGGCACCGGGCATCTATGATCATATGAGCCTGCTCCTTGCCGAGGCTGCCGGACACAGGGCCCTCTACGCCTCGGGCTATTGGGGCACAGCCTCCGCCCTGGGTGAAGCCGATGTCGGGATTGCCGGCATGAGTGACTTTGCGAGCATTTTCGGGCGCTTTGCCGCGCGCGCCAAAGTGCCAGTGATTGCAGATGCTGACACCGGCTTCGGCAGTCTCACCAATTTGAGGCGGACGGTGCAGCATTACTGCCGCGCCGGGATCGCAGCGATGCAGATCGAAGACCAGCCCTTCCCGAAGATCTGTGGCCATGTAGGGCGAGCCACTGCAGTTCCGACAGCCGAGATGGTCAAGCGGATGCAAGTCGCCGTTGAAGCACGCGGCGATGACGAACTGCTTATCATCGGGCGAACCGATGCGCGGCGCAGCGAAGGGCTGGAGGCAGCGATCGAGCGGCTCGCTGCCTATGGCGAAGCTGGTGCCGATATCCTCTTTCTGGAGGCGCCGGAGAGCGAGGAAGAAATCGCCGTGGCTGCAAGCGCGCTCGATAAGCCCTTGATGATCAACGCCGCGCATGGCGGGGCGACTCCAGTCCGGTCGCCTTCGCGTTACGCCGAGCTGGGCGTGAAGCTGGCGATCTATCCTGCAGGCGCTCCGCTCTCGGCGTTGAAGGGCGCAGCAAATTTCTACGCAATGCTTGCCTGCGATGAAGCCAATCCTGATCCGCAAACGATGTTCGACTTCAAGGAAATCTCGCGGCTACTCGGCATGGACGAGATTGTCGCCTTCCAGGACCGGCACGGGGGGGCTTGATGCCGCGCACCATCAGGGCCGCAGTATGCGAGGGGAGCGGCGCTCCACCTGTGATAGAGACACTTGTACTTGATGATCCCGCACCCGACGAAGTGGTCATCAAGCTGGAGGCAGCAGGCATCTGTCACACCGACCTTGGTATTTCTCAGTGGAGCGATAGCCCACGCGTCTTTGGTCACGAAGGCGCGGGGGTGGTTGTCGAAATTGGTGCTGCCATAACCCGCTTTGCCAAAGGCGACCGGGTGATCGCGACCTTTGGGTCGTGCGGCGCGTGTCCCAATTGTGAAGGCGGAAGACCCGCCTATTGCTTCGACGGGATCGCGCTCAACATCGATGGCAAGAGGAGCGCTGATCGCCCCTCCCTCACGCGAGAAGATGGCAGCGCAGTCGGCGGCGCATTCTTCCAGCAGAGCAGCTTTGCCACCCATGCGCTTACTACCGAGCGCAACCTCGTGAAAATTCCAGACGGCCTCGACATGACGATCGCCGCCCCGCTCGGCTGCGGCATTCAGACTGGGGCGGGTGCAGTCTTCAACCAGATCGGCGCCAAGGCAGGACGCCCGCTGCTGGTCGTGGGTGCGGGCGCGGTAGGCCTCGCCGCGATCATGGCCGGCAAGATCGTCGGCTGCGAACCCATCATTGCGGTCGAACTGAACGAGGATCGCCGCGCGCTTGCCCGAGAACTTGGGGCGACGCTCGCGCTGGATGGAGCGGACCCGGACTGGACCGAGCAAGTCATCGCCATCACGAAAGGCGGTGCGACCGCTGCGCTAGACACCGCAGGCACGCAGGCCACCTTCGAAGCGAGCCTTGCCGCGCTACACAGCGGTGGTTCGCTCGGTGTGCTGACCTTGCCCGGCGAGTTTGGCGCACCCATTGCACATCCGGGCGGACTCGACTTCATGACCAAGACCATTGTCGGCATCATCGAGGGAGATTCCGTACCAGTGGACTTCCTACCGCTGCTGATTGCACATTATGCGGCCGGCAATCTGCCAGTGGATCGACTGGTTAAAACCTTCCCTTTTGAGCAGATCGCCGAAGCTTTCGCAGATGCCGCGAGCGGCACCGCGATTAAGCCAGTCCTGATATTCGAGGAAATTGAGCCATGAGCGACATTCGTGTCATTCGTACAGACAGCGTTGAGACCGTTGCAGACATACCCGTGGTGATCATAGGCGGCGGGGGAACGGGGCTTTGCGCTGCACTCGCGGTCCGCGATGCTGGCGTGGATGTCCTCGTGGTCGAGCGCGACGGGCAGCCCATGGGGACGACCGCCATGTCGACCGGGCTGATCCCCGCAGCAGGCAGCTCGATCCAGCGCGAAAGGGGCATCGAGGATTCGCCCGAGCTATTTGCGTCCGACATCGCCAAAAAGGCCAAAGGCAAGGTCGACACAGAACTGGTCGCTCACCTCGCGAAAGAATCCGCGCGGACCGTGGATTGGCTCGCTGAAACGCATGGCCTCGACCTCAGCCTCGTCGAAGGATTCACTTATCCCGGCCACTCCGCCCTCAGGATGCACGGAATGCCTAGCCGCTCAGGCAGCGAGCTCATGGGCGCGCTCGCCAGTGCCTGCGAGGATGCTGGGGTTGATATCCTGACCGATAGCCTCGTCGATACTATCTATGTCGACAGCACGGACAGGGTCATTGCCATCGAGGCCACCCGTCCAGACGGCGAGTGCGATATCATTGGCTGCGGAGCGCTGATCCTCGCCTGCTGCGGCTTTGCAGGAAACCAGCGGATGGTGAGTGAACTGATCCCCGAACTGGAACATGCAACCTTTCACGGGCACCCCGGCAATAAGGGTCATGCCATTGCCTGGGGCCGCGAATTGAGCTTGGCGATGGCGGATCTCAGCGCGTATCAGGGCCACGCAGGACTCGCGGCAGGCTATGGCATTCCGATCCTGTGGCCGCTTATCACCGAGGGCGGAATTCAGGTTAACCGAGCGGGCAAGCGCTTTGCCAATGAAGCGGCAGGCTATTCCGAACAAGCAGTCGAAGTTCTGAAGCAAGAGGGCCACGTGGCTTGGAGCGTCTACGACGAGAGCCGACACGAAGTCATGAAGCAATTCGATGATTACCAACAGGCCATGTCTGCCGGGTGCCTGCAAACTGCAGACACGCTCGCAGAGTTAGCAGAGAAGATTGGAGTCGATCCGCAAGGACTTGAAGGTACGGTCGCCGAGACCCATCGCTTTATCGAAAGCGGTGAGCCCGATGCCTTTGGGCGCAGCTTCGCTGGCAAGGCACCGCTTTCGGCCCCGTTCTTCGCGGTGAAGGTAACTGGAGCGTTGTTCCATACGCAAGGCGGACTCGAAGTGGATGGGAATGCGCGCGTTCTTCGTTCTGATCGAACTCCCATGCCCAATCTTTATGCGGGAGGTGGGGCAGCGCGCGGCATTTCAGGCCCCGGAGCAGACGGCTATATGGCAGGCAACGGCCTGCTTACGGCAACAACGCTTGGGCGGCTTGCAGGAGAGCATGCCGCAAGCTGCGTCGTGACTTCTTAAGTCAAAGCAGGCTTTCTATGCGGCGCGCGCCTCAGCCTCGCGCAGCGCCTCGCTGATCGCCTGTGCGGTGTCCTGCATCGGCCGGAGGTACTTTCCGACCGCCTCGTCACCGCTCATGGCGCTGGCAAAGAAGATCAGCGCCAACGATCCGATCAGTTGCTTCTTGCCATCAAACAGCGGGACCGCGATCGACGAGGTCTTGCCGGGGTCCGCATTGTAAACGTTGCGGATTTGCAGTGCGTATCCATCCTTGCGGATCTTCGAGAGGATATAGTCATCACCCATCAGAACGAGGCCCATGTGCGAGCTTTCCGTCTCAATCGCCTTGAGGCCTTCGTTGATTGCTTCGCGCTCTTCGTCATCACAAAACGCAAGGTGCACCTTGCCAGTGGCGCATTCCGCAATCGGCAGGGTGTAGCCGGGGAAATAGTGCGAAAAAGTGAGCGAAGTCATCTTGTGAGTGGAGTCGCGGACCATCATCCGAGTGCCTACGCGCGTGGCGATGGAGATCGGCCATCCGACATCGTGGCAGAGTTTTTCGATATGCTCTCTTGCCGCAGAAACAAGCTGGTCCTCCGCCTGATACCCGGTTGATAAGGTATGCACGAGCGAGGTCACACGATAGCGCTTGCGATGCGGTTCCTTTTCAACCAGTCCTTCATGCAAAAGGGTCTGAATGATCCGGCAAGCAGTCGGATAGGGGACTTGGGCAGCACGCGCTATTCCCATCATTGATATGGGGCCATCCCGGTTGACCGTCGACAGAACGGCCAGTCCTCGGCTGATCGCTCGAATTGGTACACCGCGTTCCATATTGCGCCTTTGCTTTATGCAATTTTAGACAGGCAAGAGCCGTTGAGACAATAAGTAAAGCAATATCAGGGCAATGTCTAAGGCGCTGGACACTTTCTGTCGCTCAGAGCTCATTCCAGCTTGTAGGGGTCGTGAATTCCCTCCGGATATCAATAGAATGCTGACCAATCCTGGGAATGGATGGCAAGCGATCAGAAGGCGCATCTCCATAAACCGCGCCGGGTGCAATAATTTGGACTTCGCCCGCTTCGGTCTCGACCGACATGCGCCGCAGATGCGGGTGTTCTGCCAGCTCTGGGATCCCGTTCAACCGGCCATAGGCAATTCCGCTGCGTTCCAGCAAGTCCATCGCGTCTTCAATATCAAGCTGGGCAAACCGCGTGCGCACGCGGCTTTCGAGATCGCTTCTATTGTCAATCCGCTCCATATTGGTCTTGAACAAAGGGTCATCCGCCAGAGCAAGATCGCCCATCACGTGCTCGCAGAACAAACGCCATTCGCGCTGATTCTGAACTGAAAAGATGATCTGCTTGCCGTCATTTGTCGGGAAAGCGCCATAAGGCGCGATCGAAGGGTGATTGACGCCGCTGCGCCGGTTTTCATAACCACCATAAGCATACTGCAGGAAAGGCACGTTCATCCAGTCTGCTAGCGCATCAAACAACGAGACGCGGATACGCCTTCCCCGCCCTTCCCGTTCTCTGCGGTAAAGCGCCTGCAGAATTGCCGCATGTGCAGTCATGCCCGCCGCAATATCGCAGACCGATACGCCAACGCGGGCCGGACCTTCCGGTGTGCCAGTGATTGCGCACAGTCCCGCTTCGCCCTGCACGATTAGGTCATAGGCCTTGAGAGTCGAATATGGCCCTTCCTCGCCAAAGCCGGAAATTGAGCAAGCGATAAGCCGCTCATGGGTCTGGCAAAGAGCATCCAGATCGACACCGAATTTTTTCAGCGTCCCTGGCTTCAGATTTTCGATGAACACATCCGCTTTCGCGATCATGCGCAGCAAGAGGGTCAGGTCTTCCTCTTCGCGCAGATCAAGGCAAAGCGATTGCTTCCCGCGATTGAGCCAAACGAAATAGGCGCTCTCGCCCTTGACCATAGTGTCATAATTGCGGGCAAAATCACCTTCAGGACGCTCGATCTTGATAACACGCGCCCCTGCATCAGCGAGTCGTGAGCTGGCATAAGGAGCGGCCACGGCCTGCTCCAGCGAGACCACCAGAACGTCCTTCAGATCATCCTGCATCGGAAAGCTCCCTGCTCAGACGGGTACGAATAGTGGCCAGCGTTCGGGCCTGTTCATTGCCGACGATCGTGATACCTTCGTTAACGCCCATGCCCGGCTTCGCTAGCATCATGGTTGCGCGGGAAGCGAGTGCAACATGAACACAGGCGCGCGCAGATTCGTCCGTCTCCGCACTCGTGCCCCCGCTATAGGCACCAATGCCCGCCTCACGCGCGGCGATAATTGCGCGGGCTGTGTCGAGCAGGTTGCCAACATCAGGCGTTTTGACCTGAATCACATGCGCCGCGCGGGCCTGGATGAAGGCCTCGATATCGTCGAGCGTGTTGCAATGCTCATCCGCCACGACCCGCGCGTTGTCCGCGAGTTGGTTTACATGCTCGACAATCGCCGCGTAATTGTCGATCTGCGCTGCGCGGGTTCCATAGTCGGCGGGGCATTCAATGTTGAGCGTATAGCTGGGCACGCGCTCCGCCACCCTCGCAATATACTCCGCAATGGCGCGCGGATCGGTTCCGACGCCAAGGCCAATCCAGCCATAAACATCGAAATGGAGCACAGGTTTGTACCCTTCCGCACCCAGTTGCGCGATCCGCTGCGCAACCCAGCTGACATAATCCGCAAAGGTCTCGCCCGCGCGTCCAAACTTCTCGGCAGAGTTGATCAGGCCGTGCGGTAACACATCAACTTGCTTGAGGATCATGGTGTCCACGGCGTTGCGGCGGTCATCGCCGCTTTGCGCAAAGATCGGTACGGCCTCAGTGGGCGCAGCAAGGCCAAGCCACTCGGCGATCACCTCCGCCAGAGTAAGCTTGCGCGCATACGCCGCTGCCTTCAAAAAGGCCTGGCTAACACCATATTCGACAGCGAGCGGAAGGCGCTTGCCATCGTGATAGCGCATGACCTCGTCACAAAGCTTTGCGCCTTCGACGAGATCGAGGCCGCGCAGCCGCGAGACCATCACTTCGCGGCAGAAACTTTCGATCCGCTCCTGATCGAACAGGGGATCGCGGCCAGCTGCACCAGAGTACTGGACGCTAACCATATCACCCCAACTGACGGAACCATCGTCGAGCATCAACCCAATGGATAGGGCCTTCGAAGGCTGGCGAACGCTGGTGAAGCCTTGCGTAACCGGTTCGCCCAGATAGGCAACGCCATCATGCTCGCGCCCCTCGCGGATCGCGGCTTGGTCGTCGTAAAAGAATGCTCCATTGGTCGGCGCAAAGAGGACATCTACAATCTGCAAGTGCAGTCTCCAGGCGAGAATTGAACCGTTTGGGCTGCGCTGCCCCGGCAAGCGCGCGCTTGGCATATCAAGCAAGCTAATTATCCGCCTGACGGATTGTGGGGGAACCCCTAGCTGCTTTGGGCAAGTCGATTGACGAGCGGGCCCAACACGTCTTCGATCAGTTTCGAGCGATTGGCCTCACGCACCTTCGCGCTCTCCATATCCGGGACAAAAGCATCGATGGCATCGGATGCGACTACACCGCTTTTAGCCAGCAGCGTTTCCAGACTTGCGAGACGGTCGCGCGTCACGGACAATTCCATCGTGACCGTGACGAGCGAGCGAAGGAGGTGGTCCTTCACCGGATCATCAAAGAATGTCGTTGTGCGGTCCCCGGGCCGCGGGCCTGAGGGAAATTCCCCTGCGGTATCCGTTTGTTCGGTTGAGTCACTCATCGCGGCTTCCTGCCCCCGAAGAAGTGGTAGATCGCTGGCGCCTGCCCTTCATAGGTCGCAAAAGCCTGATCCGGGTCAAAGCCGGCTTTGACAGCCTCTTCCTTCATATCGAGACTGGCAAAACCGCTCCAGAACGGCTCGCCATTGTACCGCACCTGCCAGTTATTGGTCACTTGCTTGACCAACGGCATCCGTCCGGGCTGGTATGGCACATCCAGATGGAGCACGAGGCCGCCGGGCCGGACAAGCCGCCAGCATTCGCGCATGATATCATGCACTTGCGCTTTAGTTGTCTCATGGAACATGATGATGGAAACGATGAGGTCGAAGCTTTCATCCTCGAACCGGGTTGCGCCCGCATCCATCTCGGCAAAATGGACCGCAAGCCCTTCACTTTCTGCAAGGCCATGCGCAAAGCGGATGAAAGGGCGCGCGACGTCAATCCCGGTCACCTCTGCATCGGGAAAGGCACGCTTGTAGCCGAGCGTTTGTTCGCCGGTGCCGCAGCCCATGTCGAGGATCGTGGCAGGTTCGAGGTCTGGTGCGTACTTGCGGGCAATGCTTGCGACGAACTGGCCGATGGCGTCAGCAGCTGGCTTGGAGCCGATCCCCATGCCCTTGGCGTTACGGTACAAGTCGACCGTACCGGCATAATTCAACGCGACTTCGATGTCGTCAGCACGCCGTTCGCGCCAATAGCCTCCGGGTTGGCGATGGATTTCCGTCGTCGAAATCGGAGCCTTGACGAGCAGCTCATCGCTCAACGAAACCGACCCCCGGCGATCTTGCGAAGATGAGAGCGAGCGATAGGCATCGATCTGCTCGTCGATGGTCCTGTCGGTTGTGTCCTGTACTGCGTTCCACATCAGGTTCTGGCTGTGGAAGGTGAGCGAAGCCCATAGTTGATAAAGCGGATGCGGTTCCATCAAGGCTGCGGCATCATCACGCGTTTCTGGCGGTGTAGCCGCACTGGGGGCCAACTGCTTGTCAAAGACTTCGCCAAGCTTGCTCTCGACATCGAAGTTTACATACTTCTTGAAGCTCGCGACAAAAGCCTGCCGCGACGCCTCATCATGGTTGGGTTGAAACGCGATCCGCGCTGACACTTCTATCTGGCCCCTCTGCTCGACGACTCATCCTGGCTGCGAGCCGACTTCATCATAGCATGTATGCATCGCTCGGCGCATAGTTCCTGTTTCGCCTGCGTTGAGATCGCGTGGCGATTAAGCATGCTAAGCTCTCAAGAAGCCCAAGTGCCTGTTGCCGCCTTAAACTGCATGACTTCGATAGAGCCCCATACCCCCGCTGCGTGGAACGGATCTGCTTCGATGAAGGCGCGCGCTTCTTCGGCGTTCTCAGCGTTGTAAATGACCAACGAACCTGACTTTTCGCCAACCATCGGACCTGCAACGGCAATCTGGGCAGCATGCGCCTTGAAATGGGACAAGTGCCCCTCGCGGTGCTCGACCCTAGCCGCATCGCTGTCGGGGTTGTCATATGCGATGATTGCGAACAGTATTTCACTCATCACCCCAAGCCCTTCTCTTGAAGCACACGCTTCACATAGGAACGATACGAGTTTGCTGGCCTGCCGAGAATGCATTCGAGCACAACCGCATTCGAGCGAAATCCGTGCGCGTCGTAATGCCTATTCATTATTTCCATCTGCTCGATGCGATCATCGCTTGCGCCCGCTGCGCGTGCCTTCACCTTCATTTCTTCGATAGGTACCGCGCTCGCTTCAACAGGCTTGCCGATTACATCGGAAATGATGGTTGCCATCTCTCTTTGGCTAAGGGCTTCAGGCCCGGCCAATTCATAAGTGCCAAAGTGGTAAAGATCATCGCTTGCGACTACGGCGCACGCGTCTGCGAGGTCGAGCAAGTCCACGACATTGAATTTCCGGTCGATGTCGAATGGCATGGCGTGCACCCCTTCGCTCGTCACGCGGGGCCAGATCGACTCTAAATGCTGCATGTAGCGCGATGGCTGGAGGATAGTGTGGGTGAGCCCCGAGTTGATGAGCCGCTCTTCCACTTCCAGTTTAAGGCGGTGGTGTCGTATCGCACGCGAAAGCGGATGCATGACGGAATAGTAGATGAAATGTTCGACTTGAGCTGCGAGCGATGCTTCGATCAGCACGGCGCTTGCGCCTTCCTCGCCAGCATACATAGGCGGTCCGACGTGTAGCACCTTGGACGCGCCTTCGGTTGCCTCGAAGATGGAATCCACATCTTCCAGGTTTCCGAGCGCGAACTCGCTTGCACCAATCTCAAGCAGGTCTTGGGCCTGAGCTTCATCGCGGATGAATACCCGCACGGGGATTTTCGCGAAGACAAGTGCCTTGAGAATGGCTCTGCCTGTGCGTCCGTTCGCACCGGTCAGCAATAAGGGTGCGCTCATGCCGCTTCTCTTCCTTTATCAGCGGGCTTTTCCTTGCCGATCTCAAGGCTATCCCACAGCGATTTGATCATTGAAGATTCAAGTAGATATTCGTCTTGCTCTTCCTGAGATTCGGCAAGCCGGCGAAACTTCTTCCGCCGTTCCTCCTGGAGCGAAGTGCTCTTCGATTCCATGATCCGCTTGTTTTCCTTGGTCCGCGCCTGAATGAACGCGATGCAGATGCCGCGACGCTGCTCATCATAGAGATCGAGCAAGCGATGCCGATCAGCGCCTTCGCGGATAATCGCAACGAGCTTTTCGCCTAGGCTGAAGGCATCGTGGATACCTCCATTCATACCCATCCCGCCAAGCGGATTGTTCACATGCGCCGCATCCCCAGCAAGCAGCACCCGATCATCGACGCGATAGGTTTCCGCAACCCGTTGGTGAACACGGTACAAGGTCCTGTGCTCGATATCGTAATCGCCCTCTTTCGGATGGAGGCGCTGCAGCCGGTCCTGGATGAATGCATCGGAGAGGAGCTGTTCGGGGTCAGCGGCAGGATCAGTCGGAAACTGGACCCGCCAAAGATCTCGCGTCTTTAAAAGGACGCACCATTCGTCCGGATCCGACACGTAATTGACCCATCGCAACTGGTCAAAAACGCGCTCAAACGGGAACCTCGTTGAGACGACTAGGAAACGCTCAGGGTAAGTCAAACCTTCGAACAGCGTGGCCGATGCGTGACGAATGCGACTATTTGCGCCATCTGTGCCGACAAGGAAGGAGCCATGGACGCAATGCTCCTGCTCGCCATCAAACACTAGCGCCTTCACACCTGCCGATGTGGACGAGTAACCGAGCACCTTGGTCCCCATCCGCACTTCCGCATGTGGATACTGCTCAAGCATTTCAGCGGCCGTCATAACCAATTTGTACTGCTCGCACTGCAAGCGATAAGGATGATTGGTCACTCCAGCCAAGCGCGCAAGATTGAAGCTGAAAGCTTCTCCCGAGGCGCGCTCACGGAACTGAAATTCACGCACGATCAAGCCTTGCGGGATCAGCTTCTCTGTCAATCCCAACTCGTCGAGCATGTCGAGCGTTGGCGGATGGAACGTCGATGCGCGCAGATCCAATGGGAACTCTTCGGCACCTTCAAACAAAATCACGGGTACACCTGCTTGAGCAAGATAAAGCGCGAGCGTCGCCCCAACGGGTCCACCTCCCGCAATAAGCACGGGCTGAACTTCGGATCTAACAGACCGCAAGTCCGCTTCTGCAGTGTTCATTGGGCAACCTTTCGACCAATCATAATTCAAGACGGGGCCAACATTACTGGCTTGAAGGCGGCACGAACCTCAAATGATCACGAATTTCGACAGGTGAATTTCTACGAAGGAGCCAGTCGATGGTCGAAGCCGGGAAAGCTCTCCCGCTTACATCGGCTGCGGCTCTGGCAGAGCGGCAGGATTCTCTCTGAAAGCATCCTTTATCAGCAAATTGGGTAGGAACGTGTTATCCCATTCTGCGACGTCCTTTGGCGCTCTTCCTCCCACCCGCAAGATAACCATATTGGCTGACGGGACCATGTAAACAACTTGGTTTCCATTTCCATCGAAGAGAAAAACGTCCTTGTCGGCATAGGGTTCAGAGTGGAATACCTTGCCATAGGGAACCGAGGGATGCGCATAGCCACGCCGCTCGACGTAGGAATGAGGCAACCAGACACCAAGCCCGTAATAGGGGTTTTGCTCTGTCCCGGTGCGCATGGCACTGACATAGCCCTCGGGTAGCAGCCTCTTTCCGTCCCACACGCCATCCTGAAGCAGCAAGACGCCCAGTTTGAGATAGGTTCGCGCCGGCAAGAGCGCACAACAACCTGAATGCGCTGTGCCCCCAATCTGATTGACCCAGATCGACCCACCCTTGGCACCGAGCGGCTGAAGCAAGGCTTCCGTGAGATACTCGCCATAGCGCTTGCCAGTCGCTCGTTCGATCACCGGCGCAACCATCTCGCTTGTCGCATTGGCATATTCGTATCGAGAGCCAGGTTCATCGACCACGGGCATTTCGTTTATGATGATTTCATCATGGCGCGGGTGGAGATAAGCTCGGTTGAGGATGTCCTCGGGCTTGTCCGCAAGCGCTTGCGGCAAAAATCCGCTGCGCATGTCGAGCAAATGGCGAATGAGGATCCGCTCACGCAGTTCATCTCCTCGCCATTCCGTGATGAAGTCGGCTACTGGCTGATCAAGCGATTTAATGAACCCTTCAGAGATGGCTCGTCCGATAATGATGGCCGAGATCGGCTTGGCGAGCGAACGCGATACGAGGGGTGTATCCTGCCCAACGTCGCCATAATAGGCCTCTTGCTCGATGACGCCATTGCGCCAAACGATGAAAGCAGACGTATTTCGCCCGTCGACATAACTGCGAGCAGTTTCCAGAGCGGTCGGTGACAGTGAAGCAGCCGCTTCAACAGGAATAGGTGCAGGTTGGTCTGCCCCCTTCAGGGGTTCAAGCGTATCATATCCTCCAAGACCCACGCCTCCGCTTGCACCATCGGCCAAGCTATTGAAGCGCTTCATGTAAAGGGCCTCAGCATCTTCCACCGAAAGAAGCTCTGCTCGCTCATTTGTCGGAGTTGCACAAGCGGTCAACGCGAAAGCAAGGAAGCAAGCAGGTGCAAGCAAGCGGAGAGGGCGAGAAAGTCGAGTTTGGTGCAGGATAAGCATCGCCTGTAGATATCAAGACTGATCCGCCTCCCGCATTCTAGAAGATAAAAATTCGCCAAGCGAATAAAGGAAACTTGAAACCCTTGGAATCTCGCCCACGGCCATAAATTTGTTCAAGCTATGAATAAAAGGCTACTTTCGGCGACTCGTGGTTGATTCTGGAACTCTGTCCCGCAGCACGCTTAGTCCGATGGTTGGAAGGACGGGGTCTCGAGCATGACAACGGAAAAGGCCAATTCCCCTCAGGAAGTCTCACAGGGCGTACCTGTCCGCGCTGTAAGCCGCGCGTTCGAAATCCTCCAGTCTATCAACCGACTGGGCAATCCAACGATGATGGATGTCAAGGAGGATTGCGGGCTCCCCTACCCGACGGTCTACCGCATGATCATGACGCTGGTCCACGATGGCTGGATCGAGATGGAAAACTCTCGCAAGCGGTATCGTCCGACCCAACGCGTATGGTCTCTCGTGAGTGGATTCCAGACTCAAGACCTGCTGGTCGCTTGCGCGCGGGAGCATATCGTCGAACTGACTGCGAAGATGTTGTGGCCGGTAACCTTGTCGGTTCGCGTAGGCGATCGCATGATGGTCAAGGATTCCACGCACACCATGACCAGCCAAACCTTCGCGAATTACTATCCCGGCTACACTCTGCCCTTAGTCGACTGCAGCGCCGGCAAGGCCTATCTTGCGTTTTGCGAGGAGAAGGTGCGCAAGATCATCTTGGACAGCGCGGCAAAGTCGGAAGACGAACAAGTCCAGTGGGCGTTGCAGATCGTTGGAGACGAAGCCTACTTGGAGAACATTCGCAAACAGGGGTTCGCGACCCATGCCCGCGTGCTGCACACTGAAAACCCCGGCAAGACCTCGGCAATTGCCGCACCTGTGATGGTCCAAGGTAGCCTCGAAGCTTCATTGGCGTTGGTCTATTTCGATAAAGCGATGAGCGAGAAAGAAGCCATAGCACGATATTCTGAGCCACTGATTTCGACGGCACATGCCATTGGCAAAGCAGCAGCGGCAAAGATTGCCGAGACTGTCGCCGTGTAGCGTCGAGCCGATAATTGTCATACCGCGTGTTCATTGGCCGAACAGTGCGTCTCCGCCTGCACGAGACCCGTGCAATTTGCAGGTAAACCGCGACTTGGATTCCACGACAATCGGAGCATGCCATGCCGCTTGACCCTCTACCCGCCGAACCCCGCTACGCCGAGGCCTCAGGGATGGAAAATTCCGTCAGTTCGCGGCGTTCAGTGATAAAGGGCTTTGCGATGTTTGGCGGAGGAATCGCTCTGGTCCAACCCATCGATGTCATGGCGATGATGCAAACGGCAGAGAAATCCGCTGAAGATGCGGTCGTCCAGCAGTTGAGCGAGCATGCACGCGCGACGAGCCTGCCCAAAGAAGCTCACGCTCTGCCGCGGTGGAAGCCAGAATTCACGGGACCCTATGACTTGTCACGCCCGCTCGACAATCATCACGCCTTCGCCAAGGTGCAAGCCAATCTTGCTGGCGAGTATTCCTGGCTTGCACAATATGGCTGGGTGATGCTCGCACCTCCGGGGCAGCCTGCCTTTCCCTGGCTCGGCAAGGTCACCTTGGTGCAGTTATTCGTGACCCCCGCCAGCGAGGAAATCACACCCGGCGAGGAATTGAGCGAGCATGACTATGTGCTGTGGGGCACCTTTAACCAGGTCTATGTCGACCCACGCACGATGGCGCCACTTGATCGCGTGCTCAATCCCTACACCGGCAAGACAATCGATGTTCCCAGCGTCGATTACGCCGATCGGCTGACCATGCGTCTGGGCCGTCGCCTGATCGTTCCAGGTGTCGATCCGAAGTTCTACGACCAGCCTTGGGATCGAGATGGCGGCTATTCGCAGCATTTCATCGATACAGGCAACGAGATTGCCTACACGGTGCTCGGTGCTTCGCAGCAACCCGGCCCGCATCAACCGCGCGTTGACGTCGCACACTGGACTTCCACCCGCGACGACATCATGGATCCGGCCAAGCGCTCGATCGACTGCAAGCGCGATTACACTTCGGTCATGTACGCGGCGGAATATCCCTGGATGGGGGTGGAGCGCGGCGATCCGACGCAGATCATTACCCACCTTTCCGGGTTGAAGACACAGAACGTTGCGCGCCTGCCCGATTTCATCAAGCCGTTGGTGCTCGACCGGTTCAAGGGCCGCTATGTGATATGAACCAAACGTCGGAGATCATTTCCCGGCGATAAAGTCTGCCACAATCTCGTTAAAGCGCTCGGTCTCATACCAGAAACTAAGCGAACCGCCGTTGGGGATAGTTGCGATTTCCGCGTCGGGCAGTTTGCCCGCAATACGTTCAATCATTTCGCGACCGATGCCCTCCTCGACGGTCACGACGAACAGGACAGGCACTTCAAGCGTCTCGACAAGGTCGCTGTTGTCGGTTGGCCGATCGCGCATGGCTGCTCTCACCCAATGCGGCACCAGCATCGAGGACGTGCGAATGATTTCCGCCTCTTCCTGTGGGAGCGGACCAGCCCGCATCAGGTAATCGCCGAATTCCCACGTCCATTGACGCAGCGTCGCAAGGTCTGCCGACTGCGAACGCGCGATCCTTGCTCGATACGCTGCATCCTTAATCGGCTCCGGGGTTGGCTCGAGCCCACCATTGGCCTCTACGAGCACAATGCCCGAGACCCCGTCTGTGCCGTAGTGACGGACGTAGTCCATCACATTCAGCCCGCCATAGGCCCACGCCACCAGGGTTGGCTTCTCGACACCTGAGGCCTTGATCGCCGCAGCAATATCCTCGGCATGCAAGCGAGGATCGGTGTAGGAGCCCGCAAACACTGGCTTGGCCGATGCGCCGTGCCCGCGCATGTCGAGCGAAACGAGCCGGTGCGTTTTACCGAGATCGCTTTCGTACTGCTTCTCCCAGTTCATCGTGCTGCCCATCAGGCTGTGCATGAAGACAATCGCGGGGCCTTCGGGATTGCCAGCGACCGTCACCGCGATGGGCAAGCCGCCTCCGCCTTCAACCATGAAGGTACGCTTTTCTGCTTCGGCACCCGGCGCGGTCTCCACCTCGAGGTGATCATCGGCGAAAGCGGTAAAGGGAACTGCGAACACAATCGCCATTGCGCCTGCAACATGGATAAGGCGTCTCATAGGATCAGAACCTCTCCGGATACTGCGCAATCAGCGTTCGCTGGAACTCAGGTGGGACATCGTTCAGACTGCTAACCTTCTTGCCTACCTTGAGCGTGAAAATCTTGGATGGATCGCCCTTCGCAACGTCGGCCCAACGGTAGCGGTCAGCGGGGAAATTCGCAGCAAAGCTGTAGTTGCAATCGGCTGAGCCGGTTGATGGGTCCATCACATCGGCATAATTTGCTGTCAGGACCGCGCTGTCGACCTTTGGTTGGTGCTCGCCTGGCTCTTTGTCTGGGTCGAAATTCACAATCGAGAACTCGTCACCCATCCGGTAGTGCGGGCGGTGCTGTTGGAACACGATATTGGGCTCGGCAACCTCCGGATCCACCGGAAACCCGTTCCCGCCGAAAAGCGTATCTTCGAGCTTGACGGTCTTCCCTGTATAAGGATTGTCATAGCTTGAAATCGGTTCGAACGTTGCCGGATCGACCGGAGTTCTTGTGAACAGCGCGCCGATCTTGCCTGCCGTTGCGCCCTCTTCGGGCGCGTCAATCCAGATCGTCATTGCTTCGAGCTCGGCGAGGATTTGGTAAGGTGGCTTGCCCGGCTCGCAGAACATGTGCCGCGACATGTTCCACAAATACACCCGCTTGCCGGTCAGGCTGGCATTGATCTTGATCCGCGCAAGCAAGCGGTCACGGGGATTGTCGAGATCAAAGTTGCCGCTTTTCCCGAAGACCGAGACGCCATGGCCCGAATGCGCACGGGTGGGCACGCTGGTCGAAAGCAACGGCGCGGCAAAGGCGGCCCCGGTGCCTGCTAGAAAAAATCTGCGATCAATCTCGCTAATGTCATTCGCCAAAGCGCTGCATCCCTTCCAGTGTCCCATCCGTGCTTACTGCGAGTCCGATCCCGCGAGTTGGCTTGCCGCTGACCAGCGGATCGGCAAAACCGTAGTAGTACATCCGTAGCTCATCGCCGGCCTGAACCAGGTTGGCGATGGAGACACCTGCGCCATCCCAACGGTCAAGCGCGGAAGGATAGAAAAAGGGTTCGTCAGTGATGTGCCGCCAACTGATTGCATCGTCGGACACTGCGCCTCCCATAACTCGCAACATCGACGAATAGCGCCCGTCCAGGCCGCCGTAGATCATCAGCCATTTGCCATCATCGGTAAGGAAATTGGGCACGATCTGGCGGCTGACCATGCCGCGCCGTTCCCAGATCTTGACGCCATCTTCCCAGTGGATTGTCCCGAGATCCTTCCAATTCACCAGATCAGTCGAAGCGGCGACGCGCGATTCCCAATAGGCCGTGCCAACGGGAACCGCGGAATATTGCATCAGAAACCGCTCACCATCGTGAATGAGTGAAGGAAATGCCGCATAGATTGCATTGCCGATATCCACCGCAGCGCCCATCGGCGCATGGCCTTTTACGCGCTCCCAATGGATGCCGTCATTGCTGGTCGCAATTCCTGGCCTTAGACGATAGCCGCGCCCTTGGTAGCTGGGCCAGACTTCCTTTCCGTCGATTTCCATCGGGATCGTGGAATCGCCACCATAATAGGCCATGACCCATTGGTCGCCATGCCGCAGCACTTCGCCGGTACCGACCATGATCTCGTCGAAGGTTCCTGGCACTCCACTCGGGATAAAGATTGCCCCTTCTTCAAGGTGCCCTTCGTAACGTTGCCAGTTAATGCCATCGTCTGATGTTGCGAGGCCGATCGAACCCATCCCGAAGCTTGGCGCAATGTCCTCCGGAAAGCGCTTGCTGCGGCCGTAGTAATACATCCACCACTGCTGTTTCTCTTCGTTCCACAGCACAGAAGGGCCGCCGATCTTGGCGTCGTCGAAACGCCCTTCAGGGCCAGTGTCGAACAAAAAACCAGGGTTGGCAGTTCGGCTAGCTGCGGCGAGCAAGGCGCTCGATCCAAATCCGCTGCCTGCAAGGCCGAGCAGCCCCGTGGCTGCAAACGAGAATTTTCGCCGTGTCAGGCCTGTTTGCGCAAAGCAGTTCAATTCAGAACGGTCCATGGCGATCAGATCCTGTCTGGATATTTGGCAAGCAGCGTGCGGTTGATGATCTCCGGCATGTCATCGAGATCGTGAATCTTCGTGCCCTTCACGTTCCACAGCATCTGGGTCTGGTCAGGCTTGTCAAAGCCGGTCCAGTCACGCTCCCATGCGCGCAGCAAGCCTGCGAAATTGTAGTCAACCGGTCGCAGCTGGCGATCCGGCAGCATCAAGTCGGCATAATCCATTGTCCATGTTGAGGTGTCCATTCGCGGCTGGTGCGGTCCCTCGCTTGAGAAAATGCCATCAAGGAACAGGCAGATGTCATCGCCGAAGCGCGCCATGGGGCGCAGACGAGCCTTTGAGGTTTCGTCGTCTTCCATGAAACCTTCGCGGTCGACGCTTTCGCCGCCACCGCGTGGGTAAAAGACATAGCTTTCTGCCGAGAGCGAGTCCTCGACCAGCACGTCGCGATCCAGCACGTGATTGTAAACCGTCTCTACCGGTTCATAGGTTCGCGGATCAAGGATCATGCCGGTGTACATCGCCCGCTGGACCATCGAACCTGCGGGAGCATCGGGATACTCTTCCGGATCAAGCTCCTGCAATTGCCAGGTCCACATCCCGACATGGCCATAGAACGCCGCTCCACCTTTCCCCTGCGGACCAAGCAGAGCGCGCGTAATCATGGGGATATACGTCTTCTCGCCCATCAGGTTGTTGGTGATCTTCATCGTGGCTAGGTTGTTGTCGGACATTTTCGAAAGATCGAAATTGCCCTTCTTTTCAGGCACCCATGGAGTCTTCTTCCAAAGCTCGGGGGCCAGGGATGTATTCTTGGGCTGAGTGCGGTTCTGCGCAATCGCTGGCTCCGGCAAGACTTGCATTTTTGCCAATGCCCCGAGCGCGACCAGCCCGCCAAGCTTGAGGGCGCTGCGACGGCTGGGCGAATGGCTAATGTCGTCGCTTGTGTTCTTGCTCATTGGCGATCTCCAACTGGCACACGACCAAGTGCGTTGTTCCTTCTCTCCCGAGGACCAATCCACTTTTCAAAACTGTCTGGTCGGCGCAGCCGCATTGCGTGGCGCCGACACGTTTATCAGAGCCGATGCGGATAGCGTTCCGCGATCACCCGCTTGTGAATGTCTGGCAGCGCTTCAGCCGAGTGCACTTTCTTGCCGCGGGCCAAGGTCGCGAAGAATTCTGGATCAGCGGTGGTGAAGCCGGTCCACTCCTTCTCATAGGCCTTGTTGAGCCCCATCAGAGAGTAATTTGTCCGGATCAGATCGGCATCAGGATCCATGACCTCAGCCTTCGAAGAGGTCCAGTTGTTCTCGGTTAGGCGAGGCTGGTGGATGCCTGGATTTGAATAAAGACCGCCCAGATACAGGATCAGCTCATCACCCCAGTCCCGGATCGTCGAGATGCGTGGCACACTGGCTGAATCATTGGCGAAGACTTCCTCGCCGACCATGCGTGTCCCGCCGAGCGGATAGTGGAGGAAATTCTCGACGAAGCGAAGGTCTTCAACCTGCATCATCTTGCCGGTGATCTGGTTCTTCAGCTCTGTCACCGGCTCCATCGTTTCGGGGTCGAGATAGACCGCAGTGTAGGCCGAGCGCGAGACCGCGGTACCTTCAGGCACGTCGCCAAATTCCTCGCGGGTTGCGACTTGAAGCTGCCAGGTGAACATGGATGCGACACCAAGGGCCATGACCGGCGGATCGTTTTCGCGCGCGAAAATCATCCGAGCGAGCATCGGGATATAAGTGCGTTCGCCAACCAGATTGCTTGTCATTTTCAGTTTGGCGAGGTTGTTATCGACCGGATCGGAGAGGTCGAAATTGCCCGTCTTTGGAGCCTTCCACGGGGTTCCCGTGTTGAACTCATCATTCAGGAATTCGCGCGGCCGACTGACAGTCGGATTAAAGGCCTCTTCTTTCGGCTTCTTCGCCTTGCCGTGTTCATGCGCCTTTGCGCTTCCGCCAAGCGGGGCAAGCGCTGCTGCCCCTGCAAGGCCAACCATCGAACCCAGCAGCGCACGGCGGATGGAATCGTGAGCGATTGGTTCCTGGTCTCCTGATCTGCTCATAGTAGTCATCTCCTCAGAATTCCCGGCTCACTGTTACACCCCAGCTCCGACCATTACCGAAGATCGTTTGAGTCGAGGAAATGCCGCAGTTTGCACAAAACTGGTTCGCAGCTGCTTCGGTAATAGGTGTCGCTCGGGCGATGTATTTTTCATCGAATAAATTATCGACCCAGAATGCGATCTCTGTCCTATCATCTTGCAAGCCAATCCGCAGGGTGACCAATTCGATGTCGCCCGTATCAGCCAGATTGAGTGCAGTCGGGCTCTTGCCGGCCTCGAATGAATAAGACACGCGTCCGTAGAGATCGAAACCGCCAATGACTTCAGGAATGGTATATTTCGCCGCGGTGTAAAAATTCAGGTCGGAGGAGTTCGCAATCTGGTTGCCGCCGACTTCTGCACTACAGACTGAAACTGGGACCACAGTTGCGCCATTCACGCCGCAGCGCAGTTCGATTGAGCCGTCTACGAAGCCGTCGTCATAGGTGGCATCCTGATACGACCCCGCAATACGCCAGTTGAAGTTGTCCGTAATGTCCAGCGATGCGTCAATTTCGACGCCCTTGGATGAAGCACCGGTGCCGTTGACGGTTACTGGCCCTGCAGCGAATGTTGCCGGTGCCGTCGCCTGCAGATTGCTCCAGTCGATATAGAACGCGGCAACATTGACTATGGCTCTACCATCCCACAGCGTGGTCTTGGCACCCAGTTCATAGGTCCAGTTGAACTCGGGATCGAATGTGCCGAATTCGTCCGAGGGATCGCGCCCCCCATTGATACCGCCCGATTTTACCCCGCGCGCAGCATAGGCATAGAGCAAGACGTCAGGGTTGATCTCAACATCCGCACCGATCTTGCCTGACCAGAAGTCAAAATCGGTTTCCGTGAAGGTCAGCGGACGGCTGAGTACCGGAAGGAAGAAGATGTCTGCCTTGTCCGTAAGCCTATAGGCTTCTTCTGTATAGCGAACCTCGCCAAAAATCCGCGCGGCTCCAAGCGGGATGTTGACCGAAGCGAACACTGCATCGACATCGACAATTTCGCGCTCCTCGACGCGAGTGATGGTTGAAAGTGTCTCTGGGTCCGAGACGAGGCGGACAGTCGTTGAGAGCACGCCGCCCGTAAGGCTTTCATAGCGCGAATAACCGACCAGCCAATCGACTGCTGAGCCTGGGTTCGATGCGAGGCGGACCTCGAAGGAATCCTGCTCGCCCGCATCACCGGTCAGGTCTGTCAGGAACTGACGTGAGAAATTCCCGAAAAACGGCTCGTTCTTAGCGCTCTCTCGGCCAATCGAGTCAAAGCCAGCTCGGTAGCTCGACTTCGATTTCGATAGGTTCGCTGTCAAGGTCGCAAAATCTAGATCGAAATCTAGGTTTGCGTATGCGAGCCAGAAGACCCCGCGGTTACCAAACGCAAGCGGATCAAGATCGACAGCGTCCTGTGCAGGGAATGGGCCGGTGTTGACCGTCCAAAGTGACAACGTACCGCCCATGCCATCTGGCACTACATAATTACTACCGGCAGTGTTCCCGAAGAAATCGACCAAGGCAAAGGCTGTTGTGTCTTCTTCGATTTCATTGCGCGCATAAAATGCGGTCAGAGTAATCGGACCAAATTCGAAGAGACCCTTGGCCCCTAGGCTGAAACGCTGGTCCCAGCCACCGACATTGTCAGCGCCTGTCCCTCGGATATTCTTGATGGTACCATCGAACTCACTGTGACCGCCAAAGACGCGGACAGCCCCGAAATCGCCAATAGGAACGTTGACAGATCCCTTGATACCATAACGATCATCGCTGCCGACCTGGCCTTCAACAGACCCCTCGAACTCACCAAATACAGGATCATTCGTCACATAGTTGATTGCGCCAGCAAAGGTGTTGCGCCCGAACAGCGCACTCTGCGGACCCTTGAGCACTTCGACGCGCCCTAGGTCGAGATTGCCGAATTCGATTGATGCGCGGTTGTTGAGAAAGATGCCGTCGATGAACACACCGACATTGGACTGAAGCGAATTTTGGTCGGTCTGCGCAAGACCGCGGATCGTCACCTCATTGAAGCCGCCGAGCTGGCGGAACTGCAGTCCTGGCGTTAGCTCTGCGACATCTTCGAGCCCGTATGCGTTGGCTTCGAGGAGCGCATCCTCGGTCAGAGCGGTTATTGAGATTGGAACGGACTGAAGGTCCTCTTCGCGTTTACGCGCCGTCACAATGATAACCCGGCTGTCATCAGCCTCTTCGGTTTGCGGATCGGTATCCACATCTTGTGCGAATGCTGGTGTTACCTGCACAGCCGCAAACACCGTGCTGGCTGCACCTGCTAGCAGAAGCTTCCCAATCCTCATTGCAACTTCCCTTCCTCGGCTTGAGTTTATTGTCCCTCTACCGAGAGTTCGAGCAACTTAACTGCTCGATTAACAGGTTGTCCGCTGCCGAAATTCATCTGGTGAGAAGCGGGAGGCCATCACGTTCTTGCGGATTTGCCCAAATGGAAGGGCTGTTGGCAGGACTGGATCAGCGGTTTGATTAAGCGCGAGCGCTGTGCATATCTTGAAGGTCAACCGCGTAACGCAGATCGGCGGTCTCGACAGGTGCCGGCATGACAGCCTTTCTGCGTGCAGGGAGTATCCTTTGCAGGCTTGTCATCGCTCACAGGGATGGAAATTTCTCCGCCGCTGCACAGCGTCACAACGAGCGATCTCTCAGTCTGTGGCAATGGACCAATCGCTAGAGGTACCAGCGCCGCGATCGCGAGGATCGAGGCGTTCATTCCTCGTCCTCATCGATCAGGATGCGCTGCGCTGCGCCGTCCATATCGTCGAACTGGCCGCTACGCATTGCCCAGAAGAACGCGGCAAGACCTGCCAGCCCCATGCCCAGCGCGATAGGGATCAGGAAGGCGAGTCCTGTCATGGCTTATCCCTACCCGCGCGCGCGAGCCGAAGCGAGTTGCCCACCACGACGAGCGAACTCAGTGACATGGCTATGGCTGCAATCAGCGGTGTCACCATGCCCGCCAAAGCAAGCGGCACTGCGAGGATGTTGTACCCGATCGCGAAAGTGAAATTCTGGCGCACGATGCGCATGGTCTGCTGTGCGACAGATACAGCGAGCGCGACAGGAGCAAGGCGCTCTCCAATGAACACGGCATCAGCTGCCTGCTGGCTCGCATCGCTGGCCGTTCCCGGTGCGATCGATGCATGGGCCGCTGCCAGCGCAGGTCCATCATTGATACCATCGCCCACCATCAGCGGCTTGTGTCCCGCTCTCGACAAAGTCTCGAGAATAGCGAGCTTGTCTTGCGGGCTTGCGCCAGCCTGGGCGAAGAGGCCCAATTGGTTAGCAACATCCGTAACGGATCGGCTGCGGTCACCAGACACGATCCGGCTTTCAATGCCGAGGCCTTTGAGCTGCTCGATCGCGCTGCGCGCATCAGAACGGACAGGGTCGGTGTAGCGCAGGATATGCTGCGAGGTTCCGATCCGAAGCTCGCTGGTCATGCTGTCCTGCGTGGTCTCAGGTTTTCCCAGTGATACCAACTTGTCCCGCCACAGGCCGCTCAGGCCATGACCACCTTGCTCTGAAACGTTTTCAACCTGCGCCGGCTGAACCCCGGCCGCACGCAAAGCATCGGCAAGGCCTAAGCTCAAAGGATGACGACTCGCCTGCGCGAGGCCCAGTGCGATCGAGCGGGTCTGTTCGTCCAGACCGGAGATATCAGGGCGCGGCGCGCCGAGCGTGAGCGTGCCGGTCTTGTCGAACAGCGCGACATCGACTTCCGCAAGGCGCTCCAACGCGCTTCCATCCTTGACCAACAGTCCGCGCTTGATGAGTGCACCTGACGCGACGACCTGAGCGGCGGGGACTGCAAGACCCATGGCGCAAGGGCAGGTAATGATCAGCACCGCTATCGCTATAACCAGCGACTGGTGCCAACCTGCTCCGGCGATCATCCAACCGAGAAATGCGAGCGCGGCAAGGCTGTGCACGGCGGGTGCATACAGGCGTGAAGCACGGTCAGCGATGCGGACATAGCGGCTACGCGACTGGCCTGCATCATCCATCAACCGTGCGATTTCCGCCAGCACAGTGTCGCCGGAAACCGCAGTCACGCGGACGTGCAAGGGGCCGAACAGATTGATAGCGCCAGCATGGACTTCACTGCCGACAACCACGCTTTCCGGCGCGCTTTCCCCTGTCAGCATGGCGTTGTCGACAGCGCCTTGCCCTTCCTCGACTACGCCATCTGCGGCAAGCGCTTCTCCTGCGGCAACGAGCACAAGCATGCCCGGTTCGAGGTCTTCTGCAACAATCCGGCGGGTAGATCCATCCGCTTGCAAAACGCTCGCACTCCTGCCCATCCGTCCGAGCAGAGCGCCAATTCCTGCACGTGTGCGAGTGCGCATAGTTGCGTCGAGCGCCCTCCCGCACAGCAGGAAGAACAGCAGCATGACAGCGCTTTCAAAATAGGCATGGCCGCCGCCAGTCGAGGTTTCGTAAATGCTAAGGCCGGTGGCGAGCAAAACGCCGATGGAGATTGGCACGTCCATGTTCGTCCGCCTAAAACGCAGTGCCATCAACGCCGAAGCGAAGAACGGTCGCCCGGAATAGGCGATCACTGGCAAGGCTATGATTGCAGAAAGCCAATGGAACAGGTCGCGCGTCGCGCCTCCTGCACCTGACCATATGCTGACGGACAGCAGCATGATGTTCATCATGCCAAAGCCTGCGACAGCGACCGCGCGCAATAATCGGCGGGTATCGCCATCGTCCGTGCCCACGGGATTATCGGCGACGCGTTGAGATTCGAAGCCAAGTCGCTGCAACGCGGCGGTTAGATCAGTCTCGTTAAGCTCAGCCGAATGCCGGATTGCCACGCGCTTGGCGGAGAAATTGACCCGTGCCTGTTCTATGCCCTCTACCTTTGGCAGTTCACGCTCGATCTTCGCGATGCAGCCCGCACAGCGCATCCCCGGCACTGTGAAGCGCGTATCGATGAGCGCTTGCGTATTGGCAGAGTGAAAATCAACATGCGCGTTCATGGCACTGGTGTTTCCTCTGCCCAGCGATCTTGGCCTGCCTCGATGACGATACGCGCAGTCCAGCGACCAGCACTAATCGGCTCGACCGAGCGATATTGGCCTGTGTCGTGCGCAGCGAGCCCAACATTTGCCGTCTCACGCTCGCCAATGGGGCGACGCAGTTCGGCTGTGATGCTGGCCTGAGCCGGGACGCCCTGCGTCGTGACAAGGAGATATCCCGCCTCATCGCGAGTAACAGCGGCCTGCCATCCCAGCGCGCGGCTGCGTTCTGCTTCTTCCAGCCAGCCGTTGAATTTCTGGCTTGCGACATAGGAGTTTTCGACCACGACCCCGCCGAAACCGCTTGTCGCCTGACTGGCCATAAAGAAATTGACCGCAACGACAATGCCAAAGCCAATCACCAGCACTTTTGTCATATCGCGGCCGGTAAATTCACGGGTCATGGGTTGCCTCCTGGCGTTGAAAATCGTGTTTCCGCGGTATCGCTCTCGCGTTGCTCATCAAGCGAGGTCAGCGTGAAGGTGAAGCCTTGCTCATCCGTATCGGCAGGCGCGAGCACGTAGGCGCGGACTGTGCGCGTCGCATCGGCCGGGACTTCAATCTCCTGGCTGCGTCCGGCATTTTCGAGCGCAATCGTGTCCGTCCACAAAACGCCGCCGGGGAGCCCGCCAAGCGCAACCTCCATCACCCTCGGGCGGCTTTCCATATTGCGCAGTTTCAAAGTGTAGGCATTGCGAACCGAACCGTCGCTCAGAAGCATGAAAGGTGGGTTTCGGTCTGGCGATACGGTAAGATCCGTATGGCTGCGGACGCCAAGCGCGAACAGCAGGGCACCCCCGATTCCGCCCCAGATTGTGAAGTAGATCAGGGTACGCGGGCGCAGCAAAGTCTTCCATGGCGAGACCGGCGTACCGCCGGCCGCTTCGTGCTTGCAATCTTCCAGCGTGGCGTAGTCGATCAGTCCGCGCGGTCGCCCGATGTCCTTCATTACCCGGTCGCATGCATCAATGCAAAGTGCGCAAGTGATGCAGCCGATCTGTGGGCCTTCGCGAATATCGATCCCTGTTGGACATACCGCGACGCATTGCAGGCAGTCGATACAATCGCCGTAAGCGTCTGGATCCTTGGCCGCTTTCTTCAGGCTGCCGCGCTTTTCGCCACGCCAATCCTTGTAAGTGACGATCAGCGACTTCTCATCGAGCATCGCCGTCTGGATACGCGGCCAAGGACACATATAGATGCACACCTGCTCGCGCATGAAACCGCCCAACGCAAAGGTCGTCGCCGTCAGAACGCCAACGGTCGCATAGGCAATCGGGGCCGCTTCGCCGGCGAAGAAGTCAGCAAACAGCGTTGGTGCGTCAGCGAAGTAGAGAATCCAAGCGCCGCCGGTGACGAAACTGATCACCAAATACACCGACCACTTGCTGGTGCGTCGAGCGATCTTGGCTGGCCCCCACGGCGCCTTATCCAAGCGGATACGCGCATTGCGGTCGCCATCGAACAGACGGTCGATATGCTGGAATACATCGGTCCAGACTGTCTGCGGGCAGGCATAGCCACACCATGCCCGTCCGACAGCGCTTGTGACAAGAAACAGGCCGATGCCAGCCATTATCAGGAGGCCTGCGACGAAGTAGAATTCGTGCGGCCAGATCTCGATCCCGAACATGTAGAACCGGCGGTTGGCGAGATCGACCAACACTGCCTGATCGGGTGCGTAAGGCCCGCGATCCCAGCGAAGCCATGGCGTGATATAGTAAATCGCCAGAGTGACGACCATCACCGCCCATTTGAATCGCCGAAACGGACCGTCGATGCGCTGGTTATGGACTGTCTTGCTCTTCTCATAGAGCTTGTCCGGGACAGCGGGTGACGGCTTTTTGCGCGCCACCACGCTGACCGCTTCCGACCAATCGCGTTTGCCTTTCGGTTCCTTGAGGTCAGGAGCGTTCATCGGTCTCCGCCGCATTATCCTCAGCCAGAGCTTCAACAGGCTGTGCTTGGAGGGTCTCACCGCCGCCTAGCGAATGGACATAGGCTGCCAGCATTTTGATAGTGACAGGGTCCAGGCGATCCTTCCAACCCGGCATTACGCCATGGCTGGGGTTCTTGATTTGCGCGCGTACAGCGGCTTCGCTGCTGCCATAAAGCCAGATCGCATCGTTCAAAGCTGGCGCACCGAACATGCGATTGCCAGAACCGTCGGGCATATGGCAAGACGCACAGTTGTTGGCGAAAAGCTCCGCTGCAACAGCACTGCTCTGACCATCACCATCGAGTGACAGAACATGCCGCGCGAGCGACGTGATCTGCGCATCACTCAGTATCTCACCAAACGCCGGCATCAAGCTGAAGCGTGTCTGGTTCGAGCCTTCCCAACGCACACCGTGCTGCAGTGTCTTTTCGATTGCCGCGAGGTCGCCACCCCAGATCCACTCATCGTCATTGAGGTTGGGATAGCCTGGCGAACCGGCTGCCCCTGCACCGTGGCATTGCACGCAGTTAACCTTGAAGGCCGCAGCGCCGCCAGCAACCGCTTGCCCCATCAATTCCGGATCAGCAGGAAGCTTGACCAGATCGGTCGCTGCAATCTGTTCGAAAACGCCCTGTTTCGCGAGGTCTGCTGCGCTCATCTCTTCCGCCAACTGACCGCGACTGGTCCAGCCCAGCACACCTTCCGTAGCGCGGTCGATCATCGGCCATGCAGGATAGGCAATCACATAGGCAACGGCCCAGATGACAGTTGCGTAGAAGGTCCACAGCCACCAGCGCGGCAGCGGAGTGTTGAGTTCTTCGATCCCGTCCCATTCGTGGCCGACAAATTCGGTCCCGGTGGGTTGGTCGACGCGGGTGTCCTTGCCGGGTTCATTCGCCATCGTCATGGTCCTCAAGAATAGAGTGGGCCGCCTGGCGATTGCGATCGCGTGCGCCGGGGCGGAAGGGCCATGCACAAAGGCCCAGGAACAGTATTGCCATCACCGCCAGACCAATGCTGTCGGCGAAGTGCCGCAGGGTTTCGTAATCGCTCATCGGCCGGTCTCCTCAGCCAATTCCTGCTGAGCAGCAGCGCTGTTTACATCGACAAGCGTGCCTAGCATCTGAAGATACGCGACCAGCGCATCCATTTCCGTGAGGCGCGTCGGATCCCCGTCAAAGTCGCGGATCTGCGCTTTGGGATAGCGTTCTTCGAGATCGGCAGGATCGGCAAACGGATCGCCTTGCGAGGCAAGGTCTGTCTTCGCCATTTCAATGTCTCGGTCCGAATAAGGGACACCCACCCGGCTCAGCGCCGTCAGCACTCCAGCCGGATCCGGAACCTTGAGCGTATTCTCGGCCAGAAAGCCATATTGCGGCATGATGCTTTCCGGCACCACGCTTTGCGGGTCCTTCAAGTGCTGGACATGCCATTCGTCAGAATAACGTCCACCGACGCGCGCCAGGTCTGGTCCGGTGCGTTTCGATCCCCATTGGAAGGGGTGATCATACATGCTTTCCGCCGCGAGGCTGTAAGGGCCATAGCGCTCCACTTCGTCGCGGAACGGGCGGATCATCTGGCTGTGGCAGGTGTAGCAGCCTTCGCGGATATAGATGTCCCGACCTGCCTGTTCCAGCGGCGTATAAGGCCGCATACCTTCGACTTTCTCGATGGTGTTATCGAGGTAGAACAGCGGGGCGATCTGAACCACGCCGCCAATCGCGACCGTAACCAGCGTTGCCAGCGCCATCAGAGTGACGTTGCGCTCCAGCCGTTGGTGGCCCTTGGGAGCATCCTTCATATTATTGCTCATCACTCAGAGCTCCTATGCAGCAGGGTTAGCGGTGAGAGGACGGTCAGCGACTTCATCATATGGAGTCTCTGTCATGGCGGCTTCATCACGCAGATGCCCGGCGATGGTCATCCAGACGTTGTAGGTCATGATCACAGCGCCAGCGAGGTACAGCAGGCCGCCAAAAGCACGCGCTGCGAACATCGGTTTGAGCGCTGCGACCGTGTCAACGAAGCTGTTCACCAGGTATCCGTTGGCGTCATATTCGCGCCACATGAGACCCTGGGTCAGTCCAGCCACCCACATGCTCGAAGCGTAGAAAACGATGCCAAGCGTCGCGAGCCAGAAGTGCCAGTTGATCATCCGCATCGAATACATCCGCTGGCGTCCCCACAGGCGCGGCACCAGGAAATAGATGCAAGCGAAAGTAATCATGCCGTTCCATCCAAGCGCGCCGGAGTGGACATGGCCAATGGTCCAATCCGTATAGTGCGACAGGCTGTTGACGGCCTTGATGCTCATCATCGGCCCTTCAAAGGTGCTCATGCCGTAAAAGGCGAGGCTCATCACCATCATCCGGATGATCGGATCGGTGCGGACCTTGTCCCATGCGCCGTTAAGCGTCATCAGGCCGTTGATCATGCCGCCCCAGCTCGGCATCCACAGCATGATCGAAAACACCATGCCAAGCGTCTGGGCCCAGTCTGGAAGCGCAGTGTAATGCAAATGGTGCGGACCGGCCCAGATGTAGAGGAAAATAAGGCTCCAGAAATGGATGATGGAGAGGCGGTAGGAATAGACCGGCCGCTCCGCCTGCTTCGGTACGAAGTAATACATCATCGCAAGGAAGCCTGCGGTGAGGAAGAAGCCCACGGCGTTATGGCCGTACCACCACTGCGTCAGCGCATCCTGAACACCGGCAAACAGGCTGTAGCTGCGCGATCCCAGCGGATGCACTGGCACCGCCAAATTGTTGACGATGTGCAACATCGCAATCGTGATGATGAAGGCGAGGTAGAACCAGTTCGCAACGTAGATATGCGGTTCATGCCGACGGATGATCGTAAACACGAACACCACGAAATAGGCGACCCATACGATGGTCAGCCACAGATCGACATACCATTCAGGCTCTGCATATTCCTTCGACTGGGTAACCCCGAGCAGATAGCCGGTCGCCGCCAGCACGATGAACAGCTGGTAGCCCCAGAAAACGAACCGTGCGAGCGGCGGGAAAGCCAGTCGCGTACGGCAGGTCCGTTGGACAACGTAGAAGCTCGTCGCCAGCAGCGCGTTACCACCAAATGCGAAGATGACAGCCGAGGTGTGGAGTGGGCGCAGTCGGCCAAAGTTCAGCCACGGCTCGATATTGAGCTGCGGGAAAACCATCTGCATTGCGATGAAAACGCCTGCGAGGAAGCCCGCCATGCCCCAGAATACCGTCGCGATTACCCCCCAGCGCACGACATCATCGTAGTATCGCGATGGGCCTTCCGGCATCTTCAAGATCGACTGTGCGTGTCCAACCGGATCGTAGCGCATCAGCGTCACGACCAGGAATGCAAAGGCGATCACACCCACGAGCACTGCGTGCACCGCAAATCCTGGATCTTGCGCGCCGAGAAACGCAGCAATTGCCAAGAACATTATCACAAACCACAAACCAACGCGGCTAAGTACGGCTTCCATAATTATGCCCCTTCTGTTGCGTCCACGGCTATGCGCGGGTCGCATTCAGCACATTGATCGAGATCAAATTTCGAGTTTTGCGGAAAAATTTCACAGTGCTGGCATTGATGGCCTGCTCGCCGGGCAAGGTTATTCAAATCCCGCACGACGATTTGAGAGCGGCCGCTGGTTTCGATCAGGCCAGCCTCACGCATTACACCGAGTTGGCGGCTCACGGTTTCGATGGTCAGCCCCAGAGAATCGCCTATGTCGCGCCGCGACATAGGCAACTCGAGCGTGCAGCGATTCCCATCTACCTTACCGACCCTTTCCGACATCGCCATCAGGAAACCTGCCAGCCGCTCATTGGCGCTCTTGCAGCCAAGCGCCACCGCCTTGTCGCGGCAGCGATGCAATGCTGAGGTGAGCCGTCGTAGCAGAGAGCGCGCAATCGCGTCTTCCGTCGCCGCGCGATCGAAAAATTCCTGCGCAGGAAACACAAGCAATTCCGTCTGGACGAGGCTGGTCATGGCATAAGCATGGAGGCCATCTGCGGGGACCGAGACGATATCTCCTCCAAAATGGAAGGCGACGATCTGCTCGCGGTTACCTGAGGCTCTGGCGGCGAGCTTGGTTGCCCCGCGGACAATGTAGACGACTTGATCCCTCATATGATCGAGCGGCGCCCTGATCCCGCGCGGCAACGACACGCAATGCGCCATCGCTTCCAGCTGGCTGCCCGTTCGCCCGCCTGGTTCGACACCGAACGCAGAGCGCGTGAAGGTATCAAATGCAGTGTGATCATCCATCAAGCCGGCTCAGTCCATTCTCCGATTTCTGAACCGGACTAGATGCAAGCGCGCTTCACCGTCTTTGATCAGGATCAATGTCCAGCATTTCCAGCCGAGGCATTAGGGCGGCGACGTCGCAATAACCCTGGGCCGCACGGTGCGGCCGCTGCGGCGCAGGGAAAAGATTTATGAAGACGCTTCTCGCATGCTCGTTCGCAGGCCTGGCCCTCGCGGCCTCACCCGCCCTCGCGCAGGACGAGGGTCAGGTTGGCCGTTTGCAAATCAAGGTACTGGGGACGGGTGTCTTGCCAGATGGCAAGATCACTGATGTCAACGTGGATATCGTCGGGCTTCCTGCCGATACGCAGACCCAAGCGAACGATAACTACGTTCCGACGATCGCAATCGAGTATTTCCTGAACAACAACTTCTCAATTGAAACGATCTGCTGCTTCACTCAGCATGATGTGGACGCTGTCTCCGGTCTGCCGGGTGCTGAGCTGGTCTCGAATGCCCGGCTGATCCCGGCCACGTTCACAGCCAAGCTGCATTTCGAACTTGCAGGTGTAAAACCCTATGTCGGCGCAGGTCCCACCTATTTCCTTTGGGTCAAGGACAAGCCCGGCGCCGCAACGGTGCCGCTTGGCGTGACCGACACAGATCTGTCTGACGAATTAGGCCTGGCACTGCAGGCTGGGGTCGATATCCCGCTCGGCAATGACGGGTTTGGGATCACCTTCGATGCCAAGCGCTATTTCGTCGATACAACCGCTCGCTGGTATGTCGATGATACGCTTGTCATTGAAACCGAGCACAAGCTGGACCCATGGGTTTTGAGCGCAGGGGTCAGCTATCGGTTCTAACTGAGAGGGAGCTGCCATGGCCAATACAGGTAAAGTCGCATCCTACAGAGTCCTGGACAATCTGACTTTCGCCGATTTGAAATCTGCGCTCGCCGCAGGTTGGTCGGATTTCCGCGCCTTTCCCATTTATGGCTTGTTCTTTGCTGGGATCTACGTGGCAGGCGGCTTTCTCATCTATTTTGCGCTGATGCAGTGGGGCAACACCTCGTGGCTCGTCCCCGCTGCAGCAGGCTTTCCCTTGCTCGCCCCGTTTACGGCAGTGGGCCTCTATGAAGTCAGCCGCCGACGAGAGACCGGCGAACCTTTGAGCTGGAAACCCATCTTGGGCGCTTTGCGCGGGCATGGTGATGAGCAGATCATTTCTGTCGGCGTGATCGTGTTTGTAGCCTTTGCCTTCTGGCTGATGCTCGCACACGGGATATTCGCTGTCTTTGCAGCGCAGAGCGGAGGGAATGCAGAAACGCTCGCATTCCTGATGACCCCTGCAGGCCTCGCCATGCTCGCTGTCGGGAGTATTATCGGAGCGATCATGGCGCTAGGATTTTATGCCGTCACCGTGATGAGCTTGCCGCTGCTGGTTGACCAAGAAATCGACTTCATCACGGCGATAACTGTCAGTCTCGCAGCGATGCGCTCGAACGCGGCAGTCCTGCTGGTTTGGGCCGTAATGATTGCCGGGCTTCTGCTTGTCGCGCTCGTGCCGTTCTTTCTCGGCCTGTTCTTTGCGCTGCCTGTCCTGGGCCATGCCACCTGGCATTTGTACCGACGGACGGTAACGTCCGCAGATTAGGCACCATCGCTTGATGGCCATACCCGGTGCTCAAAGCGTTTACTTAACGAATGATAGCCTCGGCTGCCAGGGGTGACTGACACTGTTCGCTTTGCGAATATTCGCTCGATTTTGCCCACTTACCGATCTGTTCGCCGTAAGCGCGATAAAGGAGGGAGCTATCGGAAACTGAGTCCCAGTGACTAGGGTCTGCTTCCTGATTTATCGAACCTAAAGGATAACCGATGCGCGTCTTGAACTGGATCAGAGCCCCGATCATCGTGCTGGCAGCCGCCGGGTTGACTGCCTGCGAAGTGCGCGAAACCTATTCGAGCGACATTACGGAAGACGAAGCCAAGGTGATCGAAGCAGAGATCTGGGCCAAGGAAGAAGCGATCTTCGAAGGACGCGGGCGCGGCGACCTCACCAACTACCTCAGCGTGACGAGCGATTCTTACCTCGGGTGGCCACCGGTCATGGAAAAGCCGCTAGGCCTCGATGCTTTCCGCGCGAGCGCATCGGACTCATCTGCGCTCAATGGCGAGCGTGTCACCTTGAAACGCGAAGGCTTCACATTGAACGGCAATACTGCAGCTGCTTATTTCACGACGCATCGAACAAGACTGGGTGACGGCTTTGCACCCGAAGGCGAACGCGAAGTCGACCAGTATTACGAGAACATCCATGTCTGGACGCTCGAGAATGGCGAATGGAAGCTGATTGGAGGCATGGCACGCTTGCTCCCGCCAGCAGAAGGCCGGATCTCTCAGGACGAGGAAGACAGCAAAAAAAGCGGCTCTTGACCGATTTTTCCCGGCTCATCGTTCGATTGCGCTAACCAGCCATCTGCCGTTCAAGCACGAACTCTGCGACGCAATCAGCCCAGTCTTCCGGCTTCTCGTCAACGATATCGACGCCGCCGTCCTTGATTTCACGCCAGGCGAAATCCGGTCGGATCGCATGAGCCGCCTTGGCGAGTTCATAGATCTCGTCACCGGTATTCGTGAGAATCATGGTCGGCTGGCTTATCCGCTCGAGCGCGGCCGCATGGTCGTAGCGGAAGGCGGCGTTGTGGCCATACCAGAACGGTCCAAGGCTGGTCAGTTGTTCGCCGACATAGCGCGAGGCGAGCGACCAGTCGGTGTCGGCATTGGCATAGGAAAGACGATTCTGAAACGCTTCAGCCAGATGGCTGCCATCGGGCCGCGCGGCAAAGCCCTTCTCACGTTCCTCGACATAGGCGAGGCCCTTCTCCCTCTGCTCTCGCGAGAGCGGGAGAGGACCATTAAGGATCAGCTTATCAACTCGGTCTGGAAACCGGAGCGCGGTTTCCGCCGCAACTTGACTTCCCGTATGATGGCCAAGCACAGCCGCACTTTCGAGGCCGAGCGCATCCAGGACTGAGACTGGAGCTGAGGCATAGTCACCAATCGCAGGCTCAAACGCGGGCGGGTCGGAATTGCCGAAACCTGGCATATCGATCGCAATCGGGCGCAGGCCTCTGTCCACAAGAAGCGCAAACACGGTGTCGAATTGGCGATACGACATCGGTGCCTGGTGAATTAGCACCAGCGGGATGCCTCGGTCAGCTGCACGAAAGTGGATCTGACCGTGATCACCATCGGCATATGACCTTCGACCGAGCGGCACTCTGCGTCCTCAGCCCCGCTTTTGCGGAGCAACAGATTGCAGGTTCGGGATCGTGCGCTGATCCGCACTGAGGCCTACGATCCGCTTGATATAGGCGACCCGGTCGGCTTCCAGCTCTGCTGACAAGGCCTCGTCTGGTTCAGTGGCTTCGAAAGTCGCGCGGTCAATCAGCCCCTGCTTTGCCAGCATATCCTCCAGCATCGCGAGACGGTCTTTCACGATCCACAGCTCAGCCATGAGCTGGATGTTCTGCCGTGCCAGCGTATCCAGGTCTTCTGCCTGCAGATAGGTTGGCTGCTTGCGCTTGGAAGGCATCGTCACGCTCCTTCGCTCACTGGCTTCTGGCCCAGCGTGACCCAAGGGTAATTGCCATTACCCACACCATATTCGCGTGCATTTTCGAAGCCCACCTCGCGCATTATCTGCGGCAGGTTACGGCGGATCGAAGCACTGAAATAAGGCTCTTCGCGATTGTCACCTTCCCAATCATAGAGCACCGCCTGATAAGGCGTGAGCGCTCGGAACGGGCCGGGGTCGGAGATTAGCATAGTGCCGCCCGGCGCGAGAATGCGGAACATTTCAGCCATGATATCGCGGCATACGTCATCGGGCGTTTCATGGAATACTGCATAGGCAACAACCGCATCATAATGACCGTCCGGCTCGGACGTGTTACGGCAATCTTCCTGCTTCAAGTGGACACCAAAGCCCATTTTGCGGTCCATCTTGTGGCCGCCCTGCTGCATCGCAGCTGAAAGGTCCGCGCCAACAAGTTCCGCATCAGGAAACTTTTGCCGCAGCATGCCAAGAGTTGGCGTGCCGCCGCTGCCACACTCGTAGATCCGCTTGTACTCGCGGTCCTTGGGAAGCTGTTCAAGCACCGTCAGGCGCTGCGCAAAAATGTCAGCGCCGACATCGACGGCAGCATAGCCACCCTTGCGGAAAATATATGGCATCACGCCGGACATGAACATCAGCATGGACAAATCAAATCCGTCCCAACCACCCGGCATCAAATGCCATTCTACATCGCTGGTGTAGGCTGGCTCCTTGAAATCAGGATCAATCGTCAATGTGCCAGCCTTGGGGTGATTGCCCGGATCATCCTCGATGCTGGCTTCGTACTCTGCCCGCTTTTCTTCAGCGGCTGGAATGCCGCGATCATAGACCCCTTCTGCAACGACACGCTGATAGAGGCGGTTGAAACGGTGCGCCGGGATTGCTTCTGCTTTCTCGGTGGCCTTTGCGACAATCGCTTCCAATTCCTCCGGTTGACGGTCGCCCATTGGCTGATCGCCAAGCGCGGCCATCTCCTCATCGGCATAGAATTGCGCTTTCGCGGCATCCTTCAACGCGGTTGAGGAATAGACCTGCAGATCGCCGAGAAATTGCAGCCCTGCGCGGCCGGTTTGCGGCAGCACAGGCAATTGCGGTCTGGCTGGGGCTGTCATGATCTCATTCTCCAGTCTTTGCTTCATTCTCACCAAAGGGATGCCGCTTGACCTTTGCGAGCGTCTCTTCATCAAGGTGATAAAATACCAGTGCACATGCCATCAATACGCTGCAAATCGCAGGCAGGATCGCTTGCCCGAATGTGATCGCAAACAGCGCTTCTTCAGGTTGCGGCTGCCCGCGCGGAATGCTTGCATCGTAGCCGAACCAAGCCAGCAACACACCTACGATGAGCGGGCCAGTTGCATGCATCATTTTCTCTACGAAGCTGAATACGGAGGAGTAGAGCCCTTCGCGGTTCAAGCCGCTCAACCTACGGTCGTATTCGATAGTGTCGACGATCATGGACTGACTTGCGATCAGGATTGCTCCGCCCATCGCACCGAGCAGGAATCCTCGTAGCAGGAATACTGCCATTGCTTCGTTGGGGCCCGAGGCAAGCCAACTGAGATAGAGTACAGCCTGAGCCAGCAAGGCAATCAGCATGACCTGCTTCTTCCCGAAATGCTTCAGGATCGGGAGCCAGAGCGGCAAGCTGGAGAGTGATCCAGCGATCACTGATGCACCGAACGGGAACAACAATGCCTCGTCTTTTTCCATTACGGAGATGAAGAAGAACAGCGTACTGGCTCCGCCTGCGGCCAATTGCAGAAACTGGAACGCCTTCACGCCTGCTAGGAACAGGAATGGTGAATTCGCGAAGAATAATCTCGCCTGCATGATACGCGAGATTGATGGACGCGTAAATTTCGTAAAGCGCGCGCGCTTGGTGAAGATGATCGCGCACATCATGGCGGCAAAACTGACCGCGGCAAGAATATAGCCGAGCGTGGCATAGCCTTCGCGCCCGCCCCCGCCTTCGGCGATGATCGGGCCTGCCAGCGAACCTCCGAGAAAGCCTCCGCCGACGAGGAACAGCGCGCGGTAGGACATGATGGTCGATCGCTCGTGATAGTCCTCCGTCATCTCTGCGGGCATCGCCAGGTAGGGCACGTTGAACAGCGTCAGAGCGATGGTGTAAAACAGGAGCAGTGCCAGGATGACACCTTGCTCGTCCAGGCCCATTAACGCAGCCGGTGGATCGAAAAGGGCGATCAGGCTGACCGGTCCGAGCAGCGCGCCGATGAGCATGAATGGTCTGCGCCGGCCCCAGCGTGTGTTGGTGCGGTCGCTAATCCAGCCCACCGCAGGGTCAGACACCGTGTCGAACAACTTGGAAACAAAGATCAGGAGTCCCGCCGCAGCAGGAGCGATCTTGAGCACACTGACCAAAAAGAAGAGATAGAGGTTGGATAGGGCCGTGATCATGGTGATCGTGCCAAGGGAGCCCATACCCCAGGCGAGGTGTACGGGATTGGCCTGGATCATGGGAAGACGAATGCCCAAACGGACCTCTGCAAATTATGCGATCATAACCCTCTGCGCCTAGGGTCGTAGTGCCTGTCAGATACACCGCGATTTCGGCCTTGTCCGACTACCGAACATTAGCGCTACACCGCAGAGATCATGAAGTCCGAACTTCCGCAATTCTCGCTGGCGTCAAGGGGAGCTTCTAACGTCCCTTCCACTGGCCCTCGCGCTTCTCGATGAACGATCTCATAGCGCCGCCCATGTTGCCAAGGCCGATAAACGCGATTTTCATGGAATCCTTTCTCGAAACTTAGAGTGCGTGCCAGCCTAACAGCAGGAAAGCTGCACCTATCGCCAAGCCTACTACTCCGCAAAGCAAATGCGAGAGAGTTTGCATTTGGCTTTCTGGTGGCGACCAAACAGGAACGAATTTTGAGCAAAGCCTATTGATGGGACCGCGGCGACCGGTTCTCGCAGTCCAAAACACCTCGACCGAAAACGCAATCCCCCAAAGGCCGAAAAGAAGGTAGGGTAATCCGTCCAACGTCCTATCTACCCTTCCACTCGCCTTCACGCTTCTCGATAAAGGCGGTCATGCCTTCCGCTTTGTCTTCGCTCGCGGTGAGGATCTGGAAGATGCGGCGTTCCATGATAAGGCCCTGGTCGAGCGTGGTTTCGAACGCAGCGTTGACCATTTCCTTGTTCGCAATGGCAGCCATCGGCGGCATCGCGGCGATCGTGGCTGCGGTCTTGAGCGCATCGGCGATGAGGTCCGCTTGCGGCACGACGCGCACGACTAAGTTTGCGCGTTCAGCTTCTTCTGCACTCATCATCCGGCCTGTAAGGCACATTTCCATAGCCTTTGACTTGCCGATCGCACGGGTAAGCCGCTGGGAGCCGCCCATGCCGGGCGCGACACCAAGCTTGATTTCGGGCTGGCCGAATTTGGCGTTGTCCGAGGCGATGATGAAGTCCGCCATCATCGCAAGCTCGCACCCGCCGCCCAGCGCAAAGCCGTTGACCGCAGCGATCCATGGCTTGCGGGTCTTCTTTACGACTTCGCTGGTCCAGGGCGAAAAGAAGTCCTGCAGGTAGAAATCTGCTGCTGCCTTCTCGCTCATTTCCTTGATGTCCGCGCCAGCGGCAAAGGCTTTCTCGCCTGAGCCGGTCAGCACCGCGCACAGCTGGCTGGCATCCGCCTGATAGGCCGCAAACGCCGCAGTCAACTCGTCTAGCACCTGGGAATTCAATGCGTTCAATGCCTGCGGGCGGTTGAGCGTAATCAGCGTGACGCCCTTGTTACCCTGCGCGTCGATTTCAACAGTGATGGTCTCGTAACTCATAGGGGTTTCCATTCCTCGTCAGCCGGTAGCGGGGCAAAAATGCTGTCGAGCAGCTCTTCGCTCACCTCTTCCGGCGTTGCCGGGTCCCACTTGGGATCATTGGTCTTGTCGGTAATCACCGCGCGCACGCCTTCGGCAAAATCAGGCCGAGTGAGGACACGCGATGCGATGCGGTATTCCATGCGCATATTGTCCGCGAAATCAGTCAGCTGAGCGCTTTCTGAGAGCTGACGCAGCGCAACCTTGCAGGTCTGCGGGCTTTTGGTGCCAAGCGTGTCGCGCTCTTTCTCCGCCCATGCGTCCCCATCCGCAACTGCAGCCTCAAGGCTCGCAAGGATGTCCTCATAGCGATCGCTGGCAAAGTGCCGCGCGATCTTGACCGCGTTCTCTTCAATCCGTGGCTTAGGCGGTGTGCCCACGGGCTCTGAAAGGATGCCGCGGATGCGGTCAGGCTTCTCGACAATGCGCGCCTTGATGTCTTCGAGCATCTCGCTCGGCACGTAATGCGTTGCAAGCCCTGCCCATAGGCATTCTGAGCCATCCATTCGCGCGCCGGTCAGCGCAAGAAACTGGCCGATCCGTCCGCCGAGGCGCGAGAGGTACCAGCCGCCGCCGACGTCAGGGAACAGGCCAATGCCTGTTTCCGGCATGGCGTACCGGGTGTTCTCCGTCGCAACCCTGAATTGGCACGGCATTGCGATTCCTACGCCGCCGCCCATGGTGATGCCATCCATGAAGGCCACGATGGGCTTTTCAAAAGTGAACATCTGGTGGTTGAGTTGGTACTCATCATGGAAAAACTTCCGACCCGACACGCCACCATCGTTCAGCGCCGAATTGCGCAGGAAAGCAATGTCGCCTCCCGCACAAAAGCCGCGCCCTTCGGAATGATCGAGGATCACCGCATTGATTGCGTCATCCGCAGCCCATTCAGAGAGCGCCGCGCTCATCGCATGGCACATTTCCAGCGTTAATGCATGCAGCGCCTTGGGCCGGTTCAATGAAAGGCGGCCTACAGGTCCATCGACCCAGATCTTTACGTCTTCTGTCATTGCCCTCACCCCTGCCGCAGCAAGTCCCGTCCCACGATCATTCGCATGACCTGATTGGTCCCCTCGAGGATCGAATGCACGCGCAGGTCGCGCCAAAAACGTTCAATCGGGTAATCCTTGAGGTAGCCGTAGCCGCCAAACAGTTGCAACGCGTTGTTGACGACATTGCTGCCGCTGTCCGTCGCAAGCTGCTTTGCCATCGCGGAAAAGCGCGTCTTGTCAGGCGCGCCATCTGTGACCTTGGCCGCAGCGAGGTAGAGGAGGGCGCGGGCCGCCTCTAGCTCGGTTGCCATGTCGGCCAGCATGAACTGGGTGTTCTGGAAGTCCGCTAAGGGTTGCCCGAACTGCTGGCGCTCCTTGGTGTAGGCGATTGCTTCATCAAGGCATCGCTGCGCTCCGCCAAGCGAACATGCGCCGATATTGAGGCGTCCGCCATCCAGGCCCGCCATAGCAAAGCGAAAGCCCTCACCTTCTGCGCCGACACGGCTGGCAACAGGCACGCGTGCATCTTCAAAAATGACCTGCGCGGTAGGCGAGGCATTCCAGCCGAGCTTCTTTTCCGGCGCGCCAAAACTGACACCGGGCGTATCCTTGTCGACCACGAGGCACGTGATGCCCTTCGACTTGTGCTCGCCGGTGCGGACCATGCAGACATAGACGTCGTTCACGCCGCCGCCGGAAATGAACTGCTTGGTCCCGTTCACAACGTAGTGGTCGCCCTCCCGCCGCGCAGAGGTCTTGAGCGCCGCCGCATCCGAACCCGAGCCCGGCTCAGTCAGGCAATAGCTTGCAAGCTTGTCCATGGTGATGAGGTCGGGCAGGTATTTCGCTTTCACTTCTTCGCCGCCGAAGCAATCGATCATCCATGCGGCCATATTGTGGATCGAGATGAACGCGCTGGTCGCAGGGCAGCCATAGGCCATCGCTTCCATGATCAGCGCAGCTTCAAGCCGTCCGAGGCCGATCCCGCCCGATTCCTCCGAAACATAGATCGCGCCAAAGCCGAGTTCGGCCGTGCGCTTGATCACATCCTCAGGGAAATGCTTGTTCTCATCCCATTCGCCCGCAAAAGGCGTGATGTTGTCGGCAGTGAACCGCTGCGCCATGTCTTGGATCGCAAGCTGGTCGTCATTGAGTTGGAATTGTCCTGTCATGGATTCGCCCCTAGCACCGCCTCGGCTTCGATTTCCACCTTCCATTCTGGGCGGCAAAGCCATGCTACGCCGGCCATAGTGGCGGCCGGTTTGGCGGTCGAGAAATAGCGCGCGTGGACCGCGCCGACGGCATCCTGGTCAGCCGAATCAGTCAGCAGCATGCGCGTGCGCACGATATCCTGAGCCGATCCGCCCAGCGCGGTTACAGCCTCGATGATTATCTCGCAGCATCGCCGCGCCTGCTCGGCAACGTCTCCCGGGGTGGTTGTACCGTCTGGCTCAACCGGCCCTGTGCCTGCGACGATGATGCGATCACCGACGCGCACCGCGCGTGAGAAGCCGAACTCCGCTTCGTAAGGTGAACCTGATGTTGTGCGATCGCGCATCATTCTATCCGCAGGTGATGTCAGTGATGGTCATTGCGCGGTCATAACGCACATTCACCCGGTCCAGGCGGTAATCCATCGTCCACGCGCTGTCGGGCGGACTCCAGCGCAAACGAGCCGAGCCACTTTCAAGCAAGATAGTTTCGCCCGTGTCGCCTTCGATCTTCTTACCAACATAAGACTGTACAGCCTGTGCATCGCAGACAAGTTTGCGATCGCGGTCGCTCTCTGAATACTCAAGATCAGCAGGTGGCGGAGTGGGAGCGCAACCTGCAGCGAGAGCTACCAGTGGAAATGATGCAACAATACGCATTTCGCTTATCCCATGGCTGGAATGAGAAGTGCGTTGCTACCGCCTCGCCCGCGATCAGGCCAGCGCTGTTTGGGCTTTTATTAGTGATCACGGAAGTTGCAGCGCTGCCTTAACATCCGCCCAGGACACCAGTTTGAAGTTTTGCGCGGCTGATCCATTCCGTCCATCTTGAGCCACGAACACGCCTAGCGGATAGGTCTCACCGAAGGAGCGGATATCGAGCGCAATGCCGTCGGTTTCCTCCGCTGCGCCGAATGGCCCAGCCGCGATGCGGAACCGGCCGACCGGGGTGATGTCCGGCAGGCGGTAGATGGCATAGGCATTGTCGCCCTGGCTGGAGGCGATCAGATAGCCGCCATTGTCGCCCTGTGGGGCGAGCGCGAGTCCTTCGACATCGGCAACCAGTTGCGCGTTGTCGATCGCAGCGACCAACCTGGGCGCGCCGTCTACCTTGAGATTGAAGGCCCAGATGCCAGCCATTTCCTCGCCGACATAAAGCGTATCGGTCCGAACGTCGTGTACGCAGCCTTCCGGCTGGCTCGCGAGCTTGTGCAGTAGCAACGATTCAGCCTTCCAGCTGCCCTCGCCCGGTGTGAAGATTGTCTGCACGATACTGCCGTCCTTCACCGGGCTGAACACGCGCACAGAGCCGTTCACTGCAGGTTGCGCCATGCACAGGCCATAGCCTTCGCCCGCCGCAATCGGATATCGCCCGAGCGGTGATAGCGCGCCGGTTTCACCATTCAGCAGCGCAAGAAAGACATGCGCGGTAGCCGGATCGGTGCGGTCACTGGCAGCGACCATTATGCTGCCATCGGCCAGTTCGACCAGATCGACATTGTTGACAAGGCCCGCATCAAGAAAGGTCTTCTGGCTGCCGTCCAGCGCATAGACATGCAGGCCTGCTTTCTTGTCCGTCCCGACAATCAGGCTGGCGGCGGGGTTTGCCGCATTGTGCCAGATCGCGGGATCATCTGCCGCATCTTCATTGGTCGTCCCCACCGGCAGGGTTTCGGCCAGAGCCGTGACTTCGACTGCGGGATTTCCTTTGATGGGCGTCGTGGCACAAGCGGCCACGAGCCCAGTGCTAGCCATCAGAAAGGCTATCGGCGTCAACCGCATCAGAAGTTCACCCGCGCGCCGAACTTCATCGTCCAGCTATATTCTTCATATTGAAGGTTATTCACCTGACTGCCGAAGGTGTTGTATGCGAAGTACTTCGCATTGTTGACGTTGACCCATTCATAGAAGAACTGGATGTTGTCGTTGAGACGGTATTTCGCGCTGAGATCCAGCTGGAAGTGATCGTCGACATAGCGGTCGAATGCCGCCTCATCGCCAAGCTCGTCGAGGTAACTGTCACGATAGGTGCCGGACAGGCGGATGTCGATCGGCCCCTTGTCATAGCCGAGCGAGATATTGCCGGTGTGCTTGGACGTTGCGGGTAGCGGGATGTCGCGCGGATCACTGATGTCGCCATCGTTGAAGACCGTACCTTCCGCATCAGTGTAGGTGTAGTTTGCCTGGATGATGAAGCCATCCAGCATGCCCGACAGCGCTTGCGAGAAGCCCAGTTCCAACCCGAAGACCTGCGCGCTGTCGCCATTGAGCGGGATCAGGGCTTCGTCGAAGGATACCCCGTTGAAGCTTCCGTTGAACGGTTCACTATCTTCTTCGAACACCGCGTTGACGATGTAGTCGTCAATATCCTTATAGAAGATCGCAGCCGTGAGTGCACCGTTGGACGACATGTACCATTCTGCCGAAGCATCGAAATTCCAGGCCCGGTATGGCTGGAGCGCGGGGTTGCCGAATTCACCTTCGCGTTCGCCTTCCTCGTTTTCTTCGACCGCGAAACGCGGCGCGAGCGCACTTAACTTGGGACGCACCAGGCTGCGATAGCCCGCCAAGCGCAGGATCAGATCAGGCTGTGCTTCGTAACGGATGTTGAGGCTGGGCAGCCAGATGTCGTAATCGCGCTCGAACATGATGGGCGCGACGGTCACGGTTTCCGCGTCCTCGTTAAGCGTCACGAGATTGCCGTTCATCGTGTTGTCTGTTCGCTCGTAACGCACACCGCCAATGACGCGCAGATCGGCACTATCCCAGCGGCTGAGCAGATAACCCGCGATCACATCTTCCTCAACGGCGTAATCGGAAACAGCGGAATCGAACGCGCTGTCGAGGCTCTGGAAATCGAATTGATCGAAATTGGCAAAGAAGAAGTCGGAAGCCTCCGTGAAGCCGGGAAGCGGGTTTAGATCTGCAATGCGATACGTAGCATCTGCCCCAACTACGTCGGACAGGCCAAAGTCGTCCAATTCGTAGAACTCGACATCGAAATTATAGCTCTTGTCGCGCCAGCGCCCCTTGAAGCCGCCCTGCACTGTGAACTCTCCTCCATCCAACTGGAACCGGCGGCCAAGATCGAATTGCGCTGAATATTCTTCGTCTTCTGAATCTGACAGCACAGTCAGTTCAATGTCGTTGAGCCCGTATTCGGCTGGATCGAAGAACGTGCCGGGATCCTTGACGACGCTATACTGCGGGACTTGGGGGTCCGAATAGTCAAACCCGATCACAAGACCGTCGTCAGAGAAGCGCTGGCGAAACTCGGCGGGGTCGATGTTGTTGTTTTCGAGCTCGGTCGACTTGGCCCAGCTGACAGCATATTCGGCAAACCAGTCGCCCCAGTCGCTTTCGCCCCCGGCAGTAATCGAACGGATACGCTGGCGCTCGAAGCGGTCTTTGACATCGCGCTCGATCCCGATGCGCTGGCGCGAATCGTCGCCTTCGATGGTCACAGTAGAATCGTCGAAAACTACAGCCGATCCGCTCGAGCTTGTCGGACCGAAGTCCTCGAAATCGCCGAAGTCAAAGGTCAAACGGCGGCGAAACTCCTGATCGTCGAACTGGCTCCAGATGCCTTTGATGTAAAGCTCTGTGGAATCGCCGGCACGCAAATCCAGTCCGAGAGTCGCACTGATACGCTCGCGCTCGACATCATAATCGCGATACTGCACTTCTCCTGCGAAGATGGCTCCGCCGGCATCGAACCAGTCATCGGCCTCGATGTTATCCGTCTCAAACTCGCGCCTGTAATAGGATATCCCGCCTGAAATGCCGAAATTGTCGGACAAGCGCGTGGAGAAATCCAGACTCGCTTTGGGCGTGACTTCCCCCGAATAATCGTTGTAGCTGCCTTCTGCCTTGAGCGTAATGAGATCCGTCTTCCGGTCGAACGCGCTGGTTGTCTTGATCTCTACTGACGCGCCGATGGTGTCGCCATCCATGTCAGGCGTCAGCGACTTGATGACCTCGATTGATTCGATGATATCGCTGGAGATCACGTCCAAGGCGACCGAGCGCACATCGCTTTCGGGCGCAGGAAGGCGCACACCATTGAGCGAGGTTGCGATCAACTCGGGGTCAAGCCCTCGGACCGACACAAAGCGGCCCTCGCCCTGGTCATTGAGGATGTTGACGCCTGGCAGGCGGCGGAGCGATTCTGCCACATTCTGGTCTGGAAACTGGCCGATGGCATCGCGCGTGAGCACATCGGACACAGTATCGCTCGCTCGCTTGCGGGAGAGCGCGCTGGCCTGATTCGCGCTTTGGCCGATAACCAGGATCTGGCCTTCGCTATCGCCCATCACGAAGTTCAGCTGCACTGCCCCTGACTCCGGAACAGTCACCGTCTGCCTGACTGGGTCGGCCCCGACATAACTTGCGACAATTGTGTAGTTCCCGGCTGGAACATCATAAAAACGATAGCTTCCGTCGCGATCTGCCGTTGCCTTGCGCCCAAGTTCCTCGATGGTGAGTTCCGCTGCCTGCAATGCGATGGTGTCGCTTGCATCCATCACAACACCGGTAACTTCGCCAGCCTTGGCAACAGCCGGGAGAACAAGAGCAGTCAGCGCAGCGCCAACCAGATAGTGATACTTCATGAAATGGGGTTCCTTCTTTCTTTGAAGGAGCCCTTAGATCGCGAGAGCGACGCACCCGTTTCAGTTGCATGGCAGTTTGATGAAATTCCCGCTGGCTTCGTCATTCAACTGTCATGGGACGTCCGACTTGCTTGCAGCGTCAGCTGCCCGCCCGCAATAATCCTCACCCAAGCGCTTGAATGATCAATCCGGCTTGAAATGATGCCAAATTGGTAACAGGTGAAATTAGAATGCCGCGGGACGGTAAATGCAACCGTGCTGGCAAGAGAGCGAACTAGATCATGTCAGAAATTCCTGCGCAACAGGCACAGCCGCAGCCATTCCGAGACTTTGCACCGTCACCGGGTGAACCCACGCCGCTGCGGCGCGCGATAACAGCGGCCTATCGCCTGCCTGAACCACAAGCAGTGCTGCCGCTCGTCGAAGCCGCGCGCGTGTCAGCAGGCAAGAGCGCAGCGATTGCCAAGACTGCGCAGCATCTCGTCCGCCGCCTCCGCGAAAAGGGGCAGCGCGGCGGGGTTGAAGGGTTGGTCAAGGAATACTCTTTGTCGAGCCAGGAAGGCGTGGCGCTGATGTGCCTCGCAGAGGCCCTGCTTCGCGTACCGGACAATGCAACGCGCGACGCGCTGATCCGCGACAAGATCGCGTCTGGCGATTGGGATTCCCACCTTGGCGGCGACCGTTCAATCTTCGTCAATGCAGCGACGTGGGGATTGGTGGTCTCGGGAAAGCTCGTCTCGCCGGTGAAAGAGGACAATCTCGGCTCCTCGCTCGCTGGCCTGATCAAGCGCGCCGGCGAACCCGTCATCCGCAGCGGGGTCAACCTCGCAATGGAGATGATGGGCGAGCAATTCGTCACCGGAGAAACGATCAAGGATGCCTTGAAGCGCGCGCGCGAACAGGAAGCCAAGGGCTTTTCATACAGCTATGACATGCTCGGCGAAGCGGCGATGACCATGCGCGATGCGAAGCGATATTACGCGGATTACGAGCGCGCGATCCATGCAATCGGCAAGGCAGCCTCAGGCCGCGGCGTCTATGCAGGGCCGGGGATTTCGATCAAGCTCTCGGCGCTCCATCCGCGTTACCAGCGCTCGCAAGTCGATCGCGTAATGGGCGAGCTTTTGCCAAGGGTGCGCAAACTCGCCCTGCTCGCCATGAATTACGACATCGGGCTCAATATCGATGCAGAAGAAGCTGACCGACTGGAGCTCTCGCTCGATATTCTTGAGGCGCTTGCGCTCGATCCTGACCTTGCAGGATGGGATGGGCTTGGTTTCGTGGTTCAGGCCTATGGCAAGCGCTGTCCCTTCGTCATCGACTGGATCGTCGATCTTGCCAGGCGCAGCGGCCACAGGATTATGGTGCGGCTGGTCAAGGGCGCCTATTGGGACAGCGAAATCAAGCGCACCCATGTTGAGGGACAAGCTGACTTTCCGGTATTCACGCGCAAAGTCCACACCGACATCAGCTACATTGCCTGTGCGAAGAAGTTGCTCGCCGCCCGAGAACATGTCTTCCCGCAGTTCGCAACACACAACGCCCAGACGCTAGCGACGATCTACCACATGGCAGGGTCCGAATTCGCGCTGGGCGATTACGAGTTCCAGTGTCTCCACGGGATGGGCGAAGCGCTGTATGAAGAAGTCGTCGGACCGAGGAAGCTGAGCCGCCCCTGCCGCATATACGCGCCGGTCGGAACACATGAGACATTGCTCGCCTATCTGGTGCGGCGCTTGCTGGAGAACGGCGCGAACTCGTCTTTCGTCAACCGGATCTGGGACGAAGATGTCGCGGTCGAGGAACTTGCGGCTGATCCCGTTGCGGAGGCCGAAGCGATCCAACCGGTCGGTTCAACCCACCCGCTGATAAAGCTGCCGCGTGATCTCTATCCCGAACGATCCAACTCGCGCGGACTCGATTTGAGCGATGAGAGTGTACTTGCTCGCTTGTCAGAGACCTTGCAGGCCAGCGCTGCCAAGAGCTGGTCTGCAACGCCGCTCATCCCCGCTCTGCAAGCGACCCGCAAAGCGGTTCAGGTAACTAATCCCGCTGACAAGCGCGACATTGTTGGCCATGCTGAGAACGCTTTGCCACGCGACGCGGCGTTCGCCGCGAAGATCGCCATTTCAGCATTCGCCAACTGGTCAACCACTCCTGTGAGCGAGCGCGCCGCGTGCCTTGAGCGGGCCGCCGATTTGCTCGAGAGCCGGATGGAAGAGCTACTTGGTCTCATTATGCGCGAGGCGGGCAAGTCCGCAGCCAACGCCATCGCCGAAGTGCGCGAAGCGGTCGATTTTCTGCGATATTACGCCAGTCAGGCACGCGAGACGTTGAGCCAGACGCCCGCTATCGGCCCGATCGTCTGCATCAGTCCGTGGAATTTCCCGCTGGCGATCTTTACCGGTCAAGTTGCCGCAGCACTTGTCGCAGGCAACCCCGTACTCGCCAAGCCAGCCGAAGAGACCCCGCTGATCGCAGCACAGGCGGTCGCAATCCTGCACGAAGCAGGTGTGCCGCCAGACGCACTACAATTCGTGCCAGGAGCGGGAGACATTGGCGCCGCATTGGTGGCAGCACCTGAAATTTGCGGAGTGATCTTTACTGGCTCCACTGAAGTGGCCAAGCTGATTCAACGCCAGTTGGCAGAGCGCACGCTTGCCGACGGCTCTCCGATCCCGCTCATCGCAGAAACGGGCGGGCAGAACGCGATGATTGTCGACAGCTCTGCCCTGCCAGAGCAAGTCGTGCGCGATGTTATCGCCAGCGCCTTCGACAGTGCAGGTCAGCGCTGTTCAGCTCTCCGTATCCTGTGCGTGCAAGAGGATATAGCCGACGAACTACTCGCAATGCTGCGGGGCGCTCTCGCCGAACTACGGGTCGGTTCGACCGACGAACTGCGTACCGATATCGGCCCTGTGATCAGCGAGGATGCGCAGCGCTCGATCAATGCGCATATCGAATCCATGCGCGCGAAAGGTCACGCAGTCGAGCAGCTGGAGCTAGGCGAGAACACTCAGCGCGGGACTTTTGTTGCGCCGACGTTGATCGAGATCGATGCTATTGGTCAACTGGGCCGCGAAGTCTTCGGACCGGTACTGCATGTGCTGCGCTACGAGCGGCGCGATTTGCCCTTGGTGCTGAAGCAGATAAACGCGACCGGCTACGGACTGACCTTCGGTGTGCACAGCCGAATTGACGAAACCATTGCCCAGATCACCGCTCAGGCTCAAGCAGGCAATATTTACGTCAATCGCAACATTATCGGCGCGATTGTGGGCGTTCAGCCCTTTGGCGGTCGCGGGCTTTCCGGAACAGGTCCCAAGGCAGGCGGACCGCTCTATCTTGGGCGTCTGGTCAATGGCCTTGCGAATCAGGCACCGGCGATTGGCGAGGCGGTGGAACTTCCCGGGCCTGTGGGAGAGCGCAATCTCTATTCAGTCCATCCACGCGGGCGGGTCCTGCTGCTCCCAGCAAGCGAGCAAGGCCTGCGTGACCAACTGGATGCGGTGACGCAGACCGGCAATGTCGCGGTTCTGCCCGAGAAGGCGCGGACGATAGCTGAAGCGCTCTCGCCGTATGAGCTAAGCCGCGTCGAGTGGGTTGAGGACTGGCAGGGTCAGCCGTCTTTCGCGCATGTTCTGATCGAGGAAAATGGTGATGGTATCACTGCAATCCTCGCGGCGATCGCCGCCAAGGACGGGCCAATCCCGACTGTCCAGCTTGGTTCTCCTGAACGGCCCTACCGCAGGGACTGGATGCTGGAGGAAGTCTCAACCTCGATCGACACGACCGCTGCCGGAGGCAACGCTACCCTGATGGCCGTCGCCTGAGCCAGCGTGTCATGCGGAGTTTTCCGCGTTCTGTTCGCTAGGCTTGGTAGGTGCGAATGATCGCAGAGAAATCGAGCGCGCCGTTTCCTGCGCCCGCAAAGTCCTCATACAAGGAAGCGGCCCGTGCGCTCAGGGGAACAGCGCTACCTGATCCTTCAGCCGCTGCCATCGCAAGCCGCAAGTCCTTGAGCATCAGCGCTGTCGCAAACCCGCCCTGATAATCCTTGTCGGCTGGGCTCGCGACACCAACTCCCGGCAAAGGGGTGTAGGCATTGAGGGACCAGTTATAGCCAGAGGACTGGCTGGAGATTTCATAGAATTTCTGCGGATCGAGGCCGAGCTTCTCGGCCATGATCATCGCTTCGCACGTGCCGATCATATGGACTGCGAGCAGCATGTTGTTGCAGATCTTGGCAGTCTGCCCCGCGCCTGCTTCGCCTGCGTGGATCACTGCCTTGCCCATCGCCTTCAGCACCCCTTCAGCGCGATTGAAGGCACTTTCCGTGCCGCCCACCATGAACGTGAGCGTTCCGCCATTGGCCGCCGCAATTCCTCCGGAAACCGGAGCATCGACCATGTCATAGCCCGCCGCCTCGGCATGTTCGACAACTTCGCGCGCGGTCGCCACATCGATGGTCGAGCAATCAAGCAGGATAGCGCCTTCAGGCGCCTGACCAATGATATCCGTGGTATAGACGTCCCGCACGATTTCACCGTTAGGAAGCATCGTGACCACCGCCTCGGCCTCTTCCGCCGCATCGCGGGCTGAGCCGAATGTCTTACAGCCATTGGCTTCCGCTGCTTCGAGCGCGTCTTGCGACAGGTCAAATGCGCGCACCTCATGGCCTGCCTTGACCAGGTTTGCGGCCATCCCGCCACCCATGTTGCCGAGCCCGATGAATGCAATCTTCATGGCCATTCTCCTATCCCATCGTTGGAATGACGAAGGCGTTGCTCCCGTCACCACCGCCGTCCGGCCAGCGCTGCGTCACCTTCTTGAGCTTGGTCCAGAACTTCAGGCCTTCGGTGCCGTACTGGTCGATGTCGCCAAATCCAGAGCGTTTCCATCCGCCGAAGCTGTGGTAACTCACCGGCACCGGGATCGGCACATTGACTCCGACCATTCCGACATTGACGCGCGCGGTGAACTCGCGTGCAGCATGGCCGTTGCGAGTGAAGATCGCGACACCATTGCCATACTGGTGCTCGCTCGGCAGGCGAACTGCGTCTTCAAAGTCCTTCGCGCGCACGATCTGCAGCACCGGACCGAAGATCTCTTCCTGATAGCTCTTCATCTGCGGTGTAACATGGTCGATCAGCGTCGGCCCGATAAAGAAGCCTTTCTCATGGCCTTGCAGGGTAAAGCCGCGCCCGTCGATCACGATCTCGCCGCCTTCCTTCTCGGCCGTGGTGATCCACTGCTCCACCCTTGCCTTGTGTTCAGGCGTGACGACCGGACCGTAATGCGCCTCGGGATCGTTGGAGACGCCGACGCGCAAGGCGTTAATCGCCGGGATCAGCTTTTCCTTCAAGCGTTCGGCGGTGTCCTCGCCCACCGGCACCACTACCGGCAGAGCCATACAGCGCTCGCCCGCAGAACCGAAGGCCGCGCCAGCGAGGTCGTTCACCACCTGGTCGAGATCTGCGTCCGGCATCACGATGCCATGGTTCTTCGCCCCGCCCATCGCCTGGATGCGTTTGCCATTCTCGACCCCGCGCTTGTAGACGTAGTGTGCGATGTCCGAGCTTCCCACAAAGCTTACCGCGGCGATGTCGCGGTGATCCAAGATGGCATCGACCATTTCCTTGTCGCCATGGACGACCTGCAGCAGTCCCTCAGGTGCGCCCGCTTCAAGGAACAACTCCGCCAGGCGAACCGGCACCGAAGGATCGCGCTCGGAAGGCTTCAAGATAAAGGCGTTGCCCGCCGCGCAAGCCATGCCGAACATCCACATCGGGATCATCGCCGGGAAGTTGAACGGGGTAATGCCAGCACCAATACCGAGTGGTTGGCGGACAGAATAGACGTCGATGCCCGGTCCAGCGCCATGTGTATATTCGCCCTTAAGGACTTGCGGGATACCGCAGGCGTATTCGATAACTTCGAGCCCGCGCTGCACATCGCCCTTGGCATCGTCGATGACCTTGCCGTGCTCGGAGCTGAGCAATTCGGCAAGTTCCTGCATGTTTGCCTCGATCAGTTCCTTGAACTTGAACATCACCCGCGCGCGCTTTTGCGGATTGGTCGCAGCCCATGCTGGCTGGACCTTCTTGGCTGCCGCAACCGCCTGATCGAGCAAGGCGGCATCGCCTAAGCCGACTTCCGCCTGAACTTCACCGGTCGAGGGGTTCCAAACCTGGTGTGAGCGCTTTCCATAGGCAGTTGAGCCCCCAGCGAGGAAATGTTCGATCTGACGCATCGCAATGACTCCCAATTTTTCAAATACGATGATGCCTATGAGCTCTTTTGCAGACAAGGCGAAACTTTGCAGATATGACCTGCAATTATGCAGCCAATAAATTGGGATGACCTGCGCATATTCTACGCCGTTGCGCGAAGCGGACAGATTGCGCGCGCGGCCAAGGCTCTGAGGGTCGACGAAACAACTGTCAGCCGAAGGCTGCGCAGGCTCGAGCGCTCGCTTGGCCAGCGCGTCGTCGAGCAAACCCGCGAAGGGCAGACATTGACGGAACATGGCGTGAGCATGCTCGTCGAAGTTGAGCGCATGGCCGACGCCGCCTCAAAGCTGACCGGGTCTGCTCCGGACAGTCGCGGGCTGGCTGGTCAAATCAGGCTTAGCGTATCGGAAGGGTTTGGCAGTTGGTTCCTGGCATCGCGGCTGCCGATCCTCGCCAGCACTCAACCAGAGCTAAACGTAGAACTCGTGGCGAGCAGTGGGTTCCTCAGTCCGTCCAAGCGCGAAGCGGACATAGCTGTTATGCTGTCGCGGCCGAAATCCGGTCCGCTGATTGCGCGAAAGCTCGCAGATTACACCCTGATGCTTTACGCATCGCCGGCCTATCTTGAGCAGAACGGAATTCCGCAAGCAGCATGCGATCTGGCTGGAAACCATCGCCTGGTTGGCTACATCTCTGACCTTATCTACGCCCCTGAACTCGATTATCTCAGCGAAGTTCACGTCGGTTTGAAGCCTTCGGTGCAATCTTCCAGCATCAACGCGCAGCTCCATTTGATCGCAGGCGGCGGCGGAATTGGCGTGCTGCCATGCTTCATGGGGGATCGCAGCCCGGACGTCGTGAAAGTGCTACCTGATTTGCGCATCACGAGAAGCTTCTGGGTCGTGACCCACCAGGACACGCACAGGCTCGCCAAAGTTCGCTTTCTCAGCACCTGGTTAAGCGAGCAAATCGAGTTTAACCGGGACCTGTTGCAACCCTCTTAACCCATCGGTCCTCAGGCCCCCTCAAGCAACCGTTCTGCCTCGGCCAGCGCCTCAGGCGTGTCGACATCAAGGAGCGAATCAGCTGGTGCCTCCATGCGGGTCAAATGGGATAGATGGTTCAACCAACTTGCAGCTCCGCGGTCACCATGGAGAGACAACAGCTGCGAATAGTGCTGTTCCGGAATTTTCGCAGGCACACCGGTTCTTCCGTCCGGGTAGAGGGTCGCTGCCACCCCCTCTTGCTTCGCCAGAATTTTCAGATGCTGCGGATCGATCAGCGGCATATCGGCAAGAAGGATCAAGATCGCTTCCGCGCGAACTTCGCTGGCATATCGCACCGCACAATGGAGACTATCCGACATCTGGGCACTCGGATTAACGATCTGGCGAATTGTCCAGCTTGGAAAACCGGTCAGAAATTCCGTCTGAGTTTCGCTGTATACCACGAGGCCCGTACCGAAGCCCGCCTCGCTTGCCCTCTGCAACGCCCAGTGGCCGAGTGGTTTCCCAGCGCAGAGCGAATTGAGCTTATCGCCGCCAAACCGCTCCCCCCGACCGGCGGCAAGGATCACTGGCAGTAGTTTGCCATGGTCAGCCCGCTGCGCCGGCATCGTATTTCGCAATCACTTCCGCAAGAAGGGACAAGGCAAGAGTCTGCGGATCGCGAGCGTGAGGAATCAATCCGACCGGGCTGCTGACCCGCGCGATTGCGATTTCATCCAGTCCGGCTGCCAGCAAATCTTCGCGCCTGCGGCTTCGGATCTGTGCACCTCCCTGCGCTCCGACAAAGAACGCATCGGTAGTGAGCGCCCATGCGAGCAGCGCTCGCTCCCACTCGTGATCATGGAAGAGCAGGGCAATGGCAGTCCAGCGATCTGCCCACAGGCCAGACGGTATCTTGCCAAGGAACAGCCCTTGCGTGCTGCCACCCTCGCCCGCCGGGCGCTGAACATCCACTGTAATCGCGAGGTTCGCAGCCAGATCCAGGGCCGCATCGACCTCCGGGCCTGTCCCAAGCAAGAGCAGCCGAGGCGCAGGGCGATAGTGCCGTTTTGGAAACTCGGCTTCGCCTACTATCGGCAGCGTAATCGACGCTAGATCGCGCCGAGAAAGGGACGCCAATGCCTCACGCAGCTCAACACGATTCGGCTCAGGATCAACCAGCACATCGATCGAGCTGCCGCATGGCAGCTGGAAATCGATTGACTGCGAGCCTTTGCCAAACCGCACAAGCCTTGGACTTTGATCTTGCCGAGCCAAATCAGCTTCAGTCACCAATTGCCGCTCAAGGCAGCCGTCAGCAAGAGACCCGACCACCTCGCCTTGGTCAGAAACGGCCAGTTGCGCCCCCAAACGACGCGAAAACGACCCTTCTATGGCCACGATAGTGCACAGAGCCCACCCTTGGCTGGCGGCCATGGCAAGCGCGATGTGATCATTCCAGACGACGTGCGATCGGGTCACGCCTTACCTTGACTTGGATTTGCATGATGGTCCGGGCGGCACGGTCTTGAGCTGGCCTTACGGCTCAGCCTGACGTGCCGCCCAGAACAATCAATAGTCGAACGACGCGGTAATGCCGACCGTTCGACGTTCACCGTAATAGGCGCCAAACAGGTTACCACCGCCGCTCTGGATGATCGAGGTCGAGGTCGAAACATACTTCTTGTCGAACATATTACGAGCCCAGATCGCGATGTCGAAATTGCCGAACTCGATCCCTGCGCGCGCATTGGCGAGGAAACGGGAAGGCGATTTCGCAGCATTGATCGTGTCGGCAAAGAAACCGTCCTGATAGGAACCGTCTACCCGAATGAAGTATTCATCTCCGTTGCCATTATATGGCGCACGATATTCAGCACCCGCAGATGCCTGGAAGCGCGGTGTGCGCGGAAGGTCGTTACCGCTAATGTCGCCTGTGGCAGGATCACACACGATGCCGTCGCAGCTTGGCGGATAGCCAAAGCGGAACGCACGATAGGCAACGTCCACCGTTCCATCATCGAACGTGGAAGAAATGTAGGACAAGGTACCGTCAAAGGAGAGGTTATCGCTTGCCCACACGGCTGCTTCAAGCTCGGCACCATAGATTGTGGCATCGCCAATGTTGCGGATCAGCACACGCGAAAAATCGCCTGGGTCGTCGGGATCAGCTGCGGTGACCTGCTGGTTGCTCCATTTGGTCATGAACGCAGCAACATTCACGGTTGCATTGGACCACGAACCCTTCGCGCCAACTTCATACGTCCAGTTGAATTCTGGATCAAACGTCAGATTGTCAGGGTTGAAGGCACCGGCGTTGAAGCCACCAGCTTTCGCGCCCCGAGCAACTGTCGCGTAGAGCAAAGTGTCTTCACCAATGTCATGTTCAAGCGTAAAGCGCGGGGTCCAAAACTTGAAAGTTTCGTTCAAGGGATTGTTGGGCCCAAGCGCCGCGCGCAGGTTGGTGGTCGTTAGTTCCTCGTCGGTATAACGAACTTCAGCCGAAACGCGGGTCGCACCTTCATTGAACGCATAACCGATCTCACCGAACAGTGCTTTCACCTTGGTGACAGTGATTTCGCGACCGAAGATGAAATTGGAGAAATCCGGGAATGCAGTCGTGTTGACAGGATCAACCCTCTGGTTGGTCAAACCACCCGCCGGAATGTTGACACTGATGGCAACCGGACGGTCTTCACCGTCCACATATATGCCGCCAACCTCGATATCGAGATTGCCAGAACTGAAACGCGCACGGGCTTCATGCGAATCGTATTCGACTTCGCCGGTCAAACCACCCTGGAAGTTACAGGTAAGAGCGAACAGACCGCCCAGACCGCCACAAGCGACCTGGTCCGGCTCTGTGCTGTACTGGCCATCCGACCGGGCTTCGACCCTGCCGAACAGGTAACTGAGTGTAACCGCTTCGCTGATTTCCCAGTTCACGTCCAGTGCATAGATATCGGCATCGACCCGCCGGCCATAAGCTCGCGGTTCGATTTCAACAGTGTCGTCCAAAACTCCGAAATTGCCGCAAAAAAGGCGCGGCCCAACCGCGGGCAATGGATCGGATTCAGGAATGACGGTGCCACATGTACCCTGGTTGAGGTTCGTATTCAGCCAGTAACCTGCAGTTGCTTCGTCTGCTATTTCGAAACGATTATAGCGTCCTGAAATACGCAGCCCATCAACCGGCTCGGCCAAGATATTCAACGAATAGGCCTCACGATTGATGCCTCCAACATTGCCTTCTGTGGCTGGCCCATCAATCAAACCATTATTGGGGTGAGTGTTTTTCCACGTCCCGTCATTCTGGGTGTGGTCCATCGAAGCGCGGATCGCCAGCCTGTCCGAGATAATCGGGATGTTCACCGCCCCGCCGATATCAAACCGCTCGCGGTTGCCATACGTGGCCGAACCATTGACGCCCGTCTTTTCGAGATCGGCGGAATTCGACACGTAGTTGATCGCACCGGAGAAGGCATTTCGGCCATAGCGAGAACTCTGCGGGCCCTTGACGATTTCGATCCGCTGCAAGTCCTTGACGCCGAGGTCGACGAGCCATGAGCGAGGCAGGTAAACGCCATTGAGGAATACAGCGGTGGGCTGCTCGCGAGCGGTCGTGAACAACTGCGACTGGCCGCGGATGGTCGGGAAGGCGAAACCGCCCTGCCCGTCTTCAAACGCAAAACCGGCGGTGAAGCGCGCCACGTCATCGAGGTTCTCGATATTCTTGTCCTTGATCGCTTCCGCATCAAAGGCGGTAATGGCCAGTGGCACACTCTGGATGTTCTCAGCCCGCTGACGCGCGGTAACGATGATGACGCGATCATCGTCAATATCCTCTTCTGCAGAGGCTTCGTCCTGAGCGGCAGCGATGCCTGGCAAGAAGGCTGCTGTTGCAAGAGCTGAGGTTAGCAGCAGCCCTGCACGTTTGGTCTTGTGACCGAAATTAAAGGTGTTTCGCATGATGTATCTCCCCGTTCGAGATGCAAGGACCGTGGCGGCTGGATCTCTTGAAGGATCAGTCCCGACTGCAGTCCTCGTGGTTCCTCTCAATATGGAATCTACGACAAGGGAGCGTGGTGGAGCCTTGAAAGCTCCATTTTCTCCGCAAGGCGGTCATAATTGCGCGAAACAGCGCGGTTTTAGCACAATTATTGCTCGCATACACACTCAGCTGAAACGCGGGCGGTTCGGCGCAGCTCCTCGTCCATCTCCCCTGAGAGAAACGCGGCGAGATCGGGCAGGAATCGCTCCGGTGCCTCGATATAGGGATAATGGCCAAGACCCTCGTACTTGCGGATCGTCGTGGGCGCGCCGGTCATCCAGTGTTCAATGACGTCCGCCTCGAGATGCATGACCGTGGGGTTGGACATACCCCACATGATCAGGGTCGGCGCGCGAATACCACCCAGCAGCGCTCTGGGATCGCCAGTCGCAAAGCCGTATGACCGCTCCACTTCATCCGCTAGTCCTGCCCGGCGGCGGAAATCATACGCCTGCTCGACTTGCCATTCTGGCGCACCGTCGATCTGGAAGTAGTTGCGCGACAGGCTTTCCTGCCAGAACTCCAGCGGGCGCACTTTCATGTTCTCCCATTGCGCGAATTGCGGCAGCTCGCGCAGCGGATTGGTTTGCGCGGTGCGCGGCAGCCCGGCTGAATTGATCAGGACAAGACGGCTCAGGCGATCCGGGTGGCGTGATGCATAGCGAAACGCGACGCTCCCTCCGCTGGAGGTTCCAATGAGCGCGAACTGCTCAAGCTCAAGCTTGTCGACGAGCCCTGCAAGGATTTCATGATAGCGCTCGATCATGTTGTACTTGCCTTCGGGCACTGGCTTCGTTTCCGTTCCGGAAAGGCCCGCACCCGGAAAATCGAAGCGGATCACGCGGTGATTGGCTTTCAGCGCTTCGGCGGTGCCATTCCAAGTCAGCAGACTGTTGTACGAAGCGTGGAGCAGCACCACAGCAGGGCCTTCGCCTTCGTCGACATAGTGCACATTGACCCCGTCAATCTCGACAAATTTCGAGTTCGGTAGCGCATATTTCGCCTTCAATTCTTCCCAACTTATCTCAGGCGGCTCTTGTGGGTGCGCTCCAGCTTGCGCGGGGCTGAGTAGCAGCACGCTGAGCGCAGCTAACGCTGCGATGATCCTGGCTGCTTTCTTTCCTATGGTAATGCGCAAACTCATGCTTCAATTCCCTGATTGGTTTTTTGGGAGATGCCAGTAGGCCGTTCACGGCGCGCAAGAACCTCCGCCGCGGCTCGCTCGCCCGATTGGAGCGCAGCTTCGAGCCCCTGATCGCGGCCCTTGTGATGTTCACCCGCCCAGAACAGCGGCCCGACCGGTTCTGACAAGACCTTGCCGAAGCGCGTTACGTCGCCTGGCCCCATCACGTATTTCTCGCCGCCGATCAGCGGGTCCGAACCCCAGCTGTAGGATCCCACAACTTCGATCGCGCCTTCGGTCGCTGGCCTGATTTTCGCAAAGGTCTTGAGCAGGACGTCCCCGGCTTGATCGCCCAGCTTGTCGACCCGACGCGCATTGTCGCCATTGATCCAGGCGCGCACGCGGTAATCGCCATTGGCAAGCTTGCCGACAAAGATGCGCTCGAAGATCGTGTCGCTCCAGGTCGACATGGGAAGGCCGTCATCCTCCCAGAAGTGCCGCTTCGCCACCATGTAGAATGTGGTGTTGCCCGAAGCCTTCGCCGTCTGCACTGCCCGGCGCAGCGGCGCGGGCAAAGGCGGGTCGAATTCGATCTGCCCCAGCTTCATGACCGGGATGGAGATGATCGCCTGCGCAGCGCGATAGGATGTGCCGTCCAGGCATTCGACCGTTACGCCACTGTCGTCGTAGCGGACCGCGGCAACGTTCTTGCCCAGCTGCGGAGCGCGCTCGAAATGCGCTGCCATGGCGTTCGGCAGTGAGATTGCACCGTTCTTGGCGAACACGGGGCGGTATTGCGCATCGCCATACTGGTTGAAGTTCTTCGGATCGTCATAGCCCACTTCGCGCCACTTGATTGCATCGCGAAAAATCGACAGCGCAGAGACAGTCTCGATATCGTCGGTGTTGATGCACATGTTTACGAGCCGCTGCGCCTCGTCCGACACTCCCTGCGAGCGCAGAAAATCGCCAAACGGAATGTCGTATTTCGCAAATTCAGGTTTCAGCCAGTCGTCCAGACCGTGAAAAGGCAGGAACGCCTGCATGAAGTAATTGTCGATCCGAGACGGCAATATCTCGCGTTCTTCGCCGACCAGCAGATTACCGGGCGAAGTGGGCCATTCTTCCGCGGTGCAGATATGACCATTGACCGAGTAGGCGTAGCTGACATCGTCGGTGAACTGCACGGTTTCAATCCCGAACCGCTCAAGCAGGGCGAGCCCACGCTTGTGCGTCGGGCCATAGGTTGTGCCGCCTGCTTCCTCCGGACCGGCCCCAAGGTCAATCGTATGGACGCGCCCGCCTATCCGATCGGCTGCTTCCAGCACGAGTACATCGACCCCGGCATCAGTGAGCTGCACCGCTGCGTTGAGGCCAGACAGCCCCGCTCCGATAATGATAACTTCAGCCGAATAGGGCTGGCTGTGCTGCGTCACGTCGCAACTCCCGATTACATCCCCGCTTCGTTCAGACGAGGAATTTGCGCAATTCGCGCGCGAACTGATCGATCCCGATTTCGAAGACGTCGGTGCTGAGCTCAGGCAGTTCCACCACCCGTGCATCACTTACAAGCGCAGCGGCGTCGCGGGAGGATTGCAACAGCGCTTCGTGCGGCTGGATAACGAGCAAGGGCTGTGTGATCAGCGGAAAGCGCTCCTCGACCTCGTAGGTCCATACGCCGCGATAGGACCACCAGTAACGGTCCATCGGCTTGGCCTTGTCCATGTAAAGCTGCGCTGCGCGGCGCAGCGGAATACTCTTGTCCCGGCGCTTGACAACGTAATCCCACAAATTGCGCTGGTGCGCGAGGATCTCGTCGCCGTCTTCGGTTAGCTTGGGGCCTTTCTCGATCTGTTCGAGACGCTCCTTGCGTTCTTCCACGGATCGATAGGGAATGCCGGACATGACCAGTCGTCCCACATTGCGCGGCCGCGCAATACCAAGCTCTGCTGCCAGCAGTGTGCCGGTGTGATAGCCGAACACGTCAACCGGGCCTGCTGCTGACAGGCCCATCGCTTCGATCCCGTCCGCAAAGGCCAAGGCATAGCCAGGCATCTCCATCGGTCCCGGCGGCCAGTCCGACATGCCGCTGCCGGGTGTGTCGAATGCGATGACCACCCGGTCCCTGGCCATTTCCGCGACGAGATTGGCATATTCCGCGCTCGAGGATGGCGTTTGGTGCAGCAGGATGAGTGGCGGATGCTTGGCAAGACCGTCCGCAGGCGCGCCGCGCAGGTAATGCAACTGACCATAGCGGCAAGTTGTGTAACCGCGGGCGACGGTTTGCTTTTTTGCGCTGGTCTCGTATGCGAGCAGGCGCGTGCTTGCTCCGCTCAGTCCAAGCCCCAGCGCAACAGCGCCGCTAGCAAGAAACTGGCGGCGACCGGTCAGCATTAGCCTTCCTCGCGCCTTGAAAGGTTCTCCGGCTTGACCTGTGTCATCATGATCGCGGCCAGGATCGCGAAGCTCGCAGGCGCAACCGATGCTGACAGGCGGATGGCGTAAATCGCGCTGTCAGGCTGGACGATGTCCATGCCGCCGCCTTCGATGTAGCCGAAAGCCTGCAGCAACGTTCCAACCAACACGATGCCAATTGCGTATGAGAGCTTCTCTACCGTGGTGTAGAAGCCCGCGTAGACACCCTCGCGCGAGTAGCCATTGCGCGCCCGATCGTCGGCCATGATATCAGAAAGCAGTGATTGGGCGATCAGCATCATTCCCGCACCGGCGACACCGGACGTGAAGCCGATCGCGACATAGACCCAGGCGGGCAAACCGATTTCACAGAAGTACCAGGCCATATTCGCGCACACATAGATCGCGACGCTCAACGAATAGGTTGCCTGCTTGCCGATCCGCTTGGAAATCCGGGTCAAGACAGGCGTTGCGACGAGTATGCCGGCGGTAGCCGATCCGATAATCAGGCTGAGATAGGTGTCCGGAACCTGCAGCACGCGCATGGTGTAGAACGCCATACTCGACGCGCCGAACGCCACCGCGATCAGGTGCATCATCTTTGCGCTCAGCAGCCAGGTGAGGTTGCGGTCCGCAAGTAGCGAGCGTGCCTGTTCTTTCAACGTGGAGTGCTTCACCACGGTCATCGGTAATGAGCGTGCTGTGCGCGTCATGAAGAAACAGATCATCATAGAGATCAGGATCAGCACGCCGAGCACAGTAGCCATCATAATATGGCCGGTCTGCCCCCCTCCGAAATAGACGATGAGCGCAGGGCCACCTGCACCAGCAGCCAGTTGCCCCACCGCAATCGCCTTTACACGCCAGGAGAAAATCTCGGATCGCTCGTGCGGATCGTCCGACATCTCCGCTGGCATGGTCATGTAAGGAACGGAAAAGACTGTATAGGCCGTCGCGTACCAGATTAGACCGAACAGCACCCATACGATCAGCGCCGTACCGGTAAACGGTACGTCCATAAAAAGGATCGGAAGCGCCAGCGCACTCAGAATTGCACCAAGAAACAGCCATGGGCGGCGCCGGCCCATGCGTGATTTGGTGCGATCCGTAATGACGCCCATCATTGGGTCTGTGACGGTGTCATAGACCTTTGAAACCGCGATCAGGGTTGATGCAAGCCCGGCTGCAATACCGATGTAGTCGACCAGGTAGCGCAGCATGAGCATGCTGGTCGTATTGTACAGCAAGGCAATGCCGAGCGAGCCTATCCCCCAACCGATGATAGCCGACTTTGGACTGGTAGCAGCGCCCGCATTGCTGGTTTCTTCCGGCAAGACGGAGGAAGTGGGTGCGGTTGCTTTCGCTGATGTCATGACTGAATGTGCTGCATAATATTCAGCGCCTCGACCAAGAGTAATGGAGATTCGGGGTGCTTCGACCCCATCCCGCTCCGAAGGGAAAGGTGCGGTTGTGAAGGCCATTCGTGCAATCGGTGGCACAGGACTATCCACCTATCGACTACTCATCGCGGCTTTCCGACATGAGCGATAATGCTCGACTATTATCTTGATTCAGCTGGGAGGTCGTCCAATCCATGCATCACACGCACAAGCGCAGACTGCCGATCGAGGGTCTTTCCGAAACGGAGGAGGCCCTGCTTCAGATGGTTATTACCTTGACGTCTCAAGTGTCGGTCTTGCGAGAACGGTTGGATACGGTTGAGAGCCTCTTGGAAGCAGGCGGTCCATTCTCACGAGATGCGATTGAAGGCTTCGCTCCGTCTCAAGAAGATGCTGATCGCCGTGATGCGCTGCGCTCTTCCATCGTCGCCAAGGTCATGCAGCCGATCGCCGCAGGATTGGAAAAGGATATTGCTCAACAGGAGAACCGCGATGACTGACACGCATGCAATGCTGGCAAAACCAACGCATGATGAACTCGCAGAGCAAATGTTCGTACGCGATCTCAAGGTCCACATGTTCCGAACCATCGACCCGCTTGCCGGCAAGCTTGCCGAGTCGTTCGATCCCGGAGAGCAAAGCAACTCGCGGGTCGACTCGACCTATGAAGCGGTCTCAAAAATGCCCGGATTTTCGCGCTTTGTCGGTCTGTATCGCGGATCCCAGGAACTTTTGTGGTCGCTCGTTGGGCATAGCGTCGAACGCCAGGCAGCGGAGCTTGAGGAAATTGCATCGCAGGCGCCGGGGGATCTCGGCTCGCTTAAGCTCGATCCAGAAATGGAGCAGCCGGAATATATCGCGGAAGGTGATATTCATATGATGCCGGGCGGTTATGCGCTCGACGATGGCAGTCTGGTCCAGGGCGCGCTGATGGATCGCGGAGGCGCGGTCTATATGCTCGGACAGAACGGCGGCTTCCTCAACGACCGGCGCGGCTGGACACTGGCAGCGCATCTCCATTCGCGCTGGCCTGATTTCAAGCCTGAGAAAATCCTCGAGATGGGTTGCGGGATCGGTGCTTCGGTGGTCCCGCTCGCAAAGACCTATCCCGATGCAGAGGTTCACGCGCTCGATGTCGGAGCATCCATGCTTCGCTATGCTTTGGCGCGCGCGCGCCATCTCGGCGTGGCGGTCCATTTCCAGCAGGGCAGCGCGGAATCGACCCCCTACCCGGACGAGAGCTTCGACTGCGTATTCAGCTGCGCGATGTTCCACGAGACCAGTCCGGAAGCCATGTCGAACATCTTGAACGAATGCTACCGATTGCTGCGCCCGGGCGGGATAGTCGCGCATCTCGAAGTGCCTCAGCGCTATGAGGACGAAACCCTGTGGACGCAGGTGCGCGGCGAGTTAGAGCGTGAATTCAATAACGAGCCTAACTGGAAGACTGCGATCAGCGCGGACTATGACACGCTGTTGAAAGTGGCAGGCTTCACGGATGTCGCTACCGGCTATCAGGACGCGACCGGCTCAGCTGACAGCACGCCAGAAAATTTCGCGCCTGAGAACAAGGGCGTTTTCCGTTCCTGGTTCGTAGCCTCCGGCATGAAACCAGCAGATGACTAGCAAAAGAGGATCCTTGCTCAATGCAAACCCGTCCGTTTCGCATAATCTCCACTTTTATCCTTGCATTGGCGCTGGTCGCTTGTGGCAGCGATGCGTCGCAGCCTGACGATACCGAGAGCCAGACAGCAATTGCCGCGGAGCCAAGCGCCCCTGCCGAGACCTTGGCGAGCGCCGATGCGCCCGGCAAATTGCAATTTCTCCAGTGCGCTTCGTGTCATGCGGTCGAACCACAAGCTCCGCCTAAGGTAGGCCCAAACCTGCATTGCGTGATTGGGCGGCAGGCTGGTGCGCTAGAGGAATTCAACTACTCGACAGCTTTCAAGCAAGCAGCAAACGATGGATTGACGTGGGATCGCGAAACAATGCTGTCCTTCCTAGAAAAGCCCATGGCTCTGGTTCCCGGAAACGCCATGGCGTTCGGCGGCGTCCCTAGCGCAGAAAACCGCGAAGCGATTGCCGATTACCTTCAAGCGACTTGTGCCAATGATGCAGAATAGTCGTGAAATCCTTGTGAGGCGTCGATCCTTCTTGCTGGGCAGCGCCAGTCTGAGTGCTGGCTTCATGCTTGCTGGTTGCGATGTTCTCGGCATCGGAGCCCGCGATCCCGTCCCTGCCGGTAAACTGGGTGCCTATATCGAGATCTTCGACAATGGCGCCGTTGCAATCACCACCCCCGGCGCGGAAATGGGGCAAGGTGTTTCCTCAACCTTGCCCAAGATCATCGCCGAGGAACTGGGCGCGGACTGGGAGAAAGTCGAAATACGCCTGTCAGGCTTCAACCCGGTATTTGCCAAACCCAACGGCCGTCAGATCAGTGCCAACAGCGATGCTGTGATGAGCTACTTTGAACCTTTGCGCAATGTGGGCGCAGCCGCGCGGCAAATGCTAACAACGGCAGCAGCGGCGCAGTGGAACGTCCCGGTCGATGAAGTCGACGTTGCGAAGGGCGTGCTGACGCATCGTGGAACGGGCAAGACGCTTGGCTTCGGCGACGTTGCCGAGGATGCGGCAAAACTTCCTATCCCTGAAAATCCTCAACTGAAGGACCCCGAAAACTTCGAATTGATCGGCAAGGTTACAGCGCGCAAGGATATCCCGCCCAAGGTCATGGGGACTGCCGAATTCGGGATCGATGTTGAGCTACCCGACATGCTTCATGCCGCCGTCCGGCATGTTCCCGTGACGGGAGCCAAGCTAGGCAATTTTGACGCCAGCAAAGCGAGGTCCATGCCGGGCGTGGTCGAGATCGTACCGCTCGACAAAGCTGTAGCAGTCATTGCAGAAAGCTATTGGCAGGCGCAGCAGGCCGTCAACACAATCACTTTCGAGACCCCGCAAGAAGGACGCGTCGATACCGATCAGCTGATGAAGAGTTTTCGCAAGGAGCTCGACAACGACAGGAACAAACTGCCATTCCCGGTTGGCGGGTGGCCACCGAACTTGATCCAGTCGGCAGAGCTTGCCGAGGTCAATGCTGCCATCAACAATTCTGCACGCCAGCTCCAGTTCGAATACAGTGTGCCATATCTTGCACATGCGACGTTAGAACCGATGTGTGCAACCGCGCTGGTTGAACCGGGGCGATGCGAATTCTGGGCGCCGACGCAATCGGGAGAGTCGATCCCGCGAGACGTGTCAGCCGCAACAGGGATTCCGGCAAAGGAAATCATCGTCAATCGGACTTATCTGGGTGGAGGGTTCGGTCGCAAGAACGATCGCGATTTCCTGATCCAGGCGGCGCAGATCGCTCAGGCGAAGCCCGGTCGACCGGTCAAAATGATCTGGTCACGCGAACAGGATATGAAGCATAGCCACTATCGCGCCGGAATTGCGGTCCGCTCAAAGGTTGGCCTCGCCCCTGACGGAGCCATGGCGGCGGTTCACAGCCGCGCGGCGAGCCAAGCAATGACGACCGGTTTCCTGCGCTTCGAGGGCCTAGCCGACCCGTCGATCATCGCTGGCTTGATTTCGCCTGATTATAATGTTGGCACCAAGCGCATTGACGCGGCCGAGTTGGAGGCACCCATCCCGACCAGCTATTGGCGATCGGTAACTGCATCGTCCAACGGCTTCTTCACCGAAGCTCTAATCAACGATATCGCGGGTGAACTGGGCCGTGATCCATATCAGTATCGGCTCGAACAGATGATCGAGAACCCGCGCGGTGCAGCGGTTCTGAAACTGGCTGCCGAGAAGGCAGGCTGGACTGCTCCAAAGCCGAATGGAACAGGTCGGGGAATTGCGTATGCCAGCGGGTGGAATTCACATATTGCTCAGGTGATCGAAGTATCGGTCAAGGACAAGCAAGTCGAGATCGAGAAGATCACCTGCGCTTTTGATTGTGGTCTCGCGGTTGATCCTGACAACGTGATCGCTCAGATCGAAGGCGGGATCATCTTTGGCCTTTCCGCTGCGCTGTTCGGCAAGATCACATGGAAGGAAGGCCAGGTCGAACAGAACCACTATGCCGATTATCCCGTTGTAACATTGGCCAATTCTCCGAGGATCGACGTACATTTGATCGCAACCCCGGAGGAGCTTGGGGGCGTGGGTGAAGCAGGCGTGCCTCCAGTTGCAGCTGCGCTGACCGGGGCAATCAGAGACGCGACGGGAGAGGCCATTCGTGACCTTCCTATCGTCGACGCAGGATACTGGGTTCAAAGATGAGCATCACTCTCAACATTAATGGCGAAAACCGCTCGATCGATGTCGCGTCGGATACTCCCCTGTTGTGGGCGATCCGCGATGCCATAGGCCTGAAAGGCACCAAATACGGATGTGGCGTGGGTGTTTGCGGGGCGTGCACAGTCGAAGTAGATGGTAACGCGGTGCGCAGCTGCTCGGTCACTGTCAAGGATGTCGAAGGCAGCCCGATCACCACTATCGAGGGGCTGAGCGAAGACGGATTGCATCCACTGCAGGAAGCCTGGATCGAGGAGCAGGTTCCTCAATGCGGCTATTGCCAGCCCGGTATGATCATGGCGGCAAAGGTGATGCTGCAATCGAACCCTTCCCCTAGCGAGGCAGACATTCGCAGTCAGATCACCAATGTCTGCCGCTGCGGGACCTACCCGCGCATTACCCGCGCGATCCAGCGTGCCGCCCGCGAGTCAGGCTAGGCTCACCAAACCAGAGCTGCTCAGCGACCGGGATAATCCCGGTCGCTGCTGTAGAGTGTCAATCGGCTTTCTCGATTGACTTTGCCAAACGGAAACCAAAGGTCCGGAAAGCCTCATGCGGCTTGTCACGACCACGCCATGCAGAGGCCATGCGGCTTGCACGAGTTTCCCAGCTACCGCCGCGAACCGTGCGCATTTCGCATTCGCCATCTACTTCCTGTGCTGTCCCATCGACAGGCTTGTCCTCAGGGTATGGCAGGACATAGCAATCCTGCGTCCACTCCCACAGGTTTCCAACAATGTCGTATAGGCCATAAGGGTTTGGCTTGAAGCTGCCGACAGGCGCAACCATGCCGAACCCGTCTGAACATTCAGTGCCTTCCCACGGGAAATCCGGAACGGCCTTCTTGCCTTGGCTATCGAAGAAATTGCCTACTTCGCAGCCAGTCTCAGGGTCCTCGCCCCACGGGAAAGTTGAATCGCTTCCGCCGCGCACCGCGTATTCAAATTCGGCTTCGGTTGGCAGGCGATAAGGTTGGCCGGTCTTGTCGGAAAGCCAGGCTATATAAGCGGTCGCATCATTCCATGACACGCATGCAACCGGCTCATTGTCCTGCGGATCACGCCCCAGCCCCGGGTTCTCCCAGTTCGCCCAGTCGCGATGCCCCCACAAACCATCAACGGCCACGCTGCACGCCTGAGCAGAAACATGTCCGGTCTCTTCGACGAACTTTTTGTACTCGCCATGGGTTACTTCATACTTCGCCAGCTCAAAGCTGGGTAAAGTCACTTCGTGCGGCGGGCCATCATAGCGATCGGGCTCACCCCCATCGCGCCCCATCGTAAAGGTTCCGCCCGGAACAACAACCATCTCAGGGCAATCTTCGCAAACGGTCGCTGCATGAGCGGTGCTTGCGGCGCTGGCAGAGCAACCCATGAGCAATACTGTCGAGCCGGCGAGCAATGCGCCCTTCAAACCCTGCTTTGAAAATTGGCTTGCAATAGGCATCTTTCGTTTCCTTCATTTACAAAAACTGGGGTTGCGGCAGTGCCTGGGTCGGGCTCTCAGCCAGACAACACCTCGAGCACGACACGCTCCGACGATTCCATGGCTCCTTCGAGGCCGCGAGCGCTCGTCGCGGTGTGTTCACCACAGAAATGCAATCGACCTGACGGATTCGACATTTCATTCACAAACGCGGCCACCTGGCCCGGCTTGAAATAGGAGAGATCACCACCGGTGAAGGCTTGCTCACCCCAACTCCAATAGGAGTGCGCTTCGATCTTGCCCTTTGCAGCAGGCCGCAATTCCTCGATCTTGTTGACGACCATCTCCTTGACTGTGTCACCGCCGAGATCGTCCCAATAGTCCGCCAGAGAAGCGCGCGACTGAACGACAAATCCGGTAATCTCATCTGGATCGTCGCCAAACTTCTGCGCCATTACGTTGCCCAGAACACCATCAGTCCAAACGCTTGGCGCGATCCCGTCTTCTTCCCAGAATGGCGATTTTGCCGTGATGAAGACCATGGAGATGGGCAGATACCCCAGTGCCTGGACAGCCTGTGCTTGCGGACCAGTCAAGACCGGGTCGAGTGAGACATTGCGCAGTGCGGAGAATGGCAGTGAGCAGACAATCCGGTCAGCGGTAAAGCTCGACCCGTCGCGGCAATGCGCGGTGATAGTGGTATCAGTTTGGCGGATTGCCACCACCTCATACCCGAGCAGCAAGTCACCCTTGATCTGTTCTGCCATTGCCTGAGGAAACTGAATGTTTCCGCCCTCGACTGCCCAGATGCCAGGATTTACCTCTGCCTGCGCGCCCATCACTCCGTAATGGTAGTCCAGCATCAGGGCAGAAACATCCCATGCGTTATAGCCGTAATAGGGCGAAAGGTTTTGTGCCAGATGGATCGCAGGATCCGACAGGCCCTCTGCTTTGAGGAAGTCATACAAAGGAACGTCAAGGGCGGCATTGGCCGGATCGCGCCAGGCCAGGGCGTTCTTGAGCTTGGGATTGCCCATCATCACAGTCGCGACCAGTTCGCCCGGAAATGCGGTCTTGTAACGTTCGGGGAACGGATTGCCCGGATAAGCTGCCCAAGCTTCTCGGGTAAAAAACTGCCCATCTACGTGGATCTGTGGCGGTATACCGCCAAAAATCCGCTTGCCGAGTTCCTGTAGCTTAACGCCGGTCCGCTCAACCGCAGCAAGGCTGCGCCCATAGCCGCCGTAAAACGCATTGAAGCCCATCTCCGGATATCCCGGCTGATCCATCAAGGTCATGACGCGCCCGCCCACACGGTCACGCGCCTCAAGCAGGGTTACACTCTTGCCTTGCTGTTCAAGCAGCCACGCAGCATAAAGCCCTGAAACCCCAGCACCGAGGATAAGCACATCGGAGTGGGTGCCAGTCCTTGCGCCTGATTTGTTGGTGTCAGACTCAGTCGAACCTTGGCCTCCAGAACACCCAGATAAGGCCGCACCCAACCCTAGAGCAGATGCTCCCAACGCGAATTCGCGACGATCAAGCTTCATTGTTGGCCCAAACTCCCCGGATCGAACCTTAACCCTGACTGGTCGCAGCCCAGCCACGCTTGAAATGTTAAGTCAGACGTGGCGTCTAATCGGGAGAGTTCGAGGAATCATTCGACAGGCGACCAAAGCAGGGCTGATTATCATTCACAATCAGCGTAGCTTTCTGCCTGAGCAAGTATTTCCTTGAGTTCTAGACGCTGGTTGAGCTGGCTCAGATCGAGCATGCGTTCCTGCCAAGCGTGAGAAGACCCCGTCTCGCACAATTCAGCGAGCAGCGCCTCCATCACAGGCGTGATGGCGCGTACCAAGGCACCTGGCGAAATAATCAAACGATAACCAAGTTCTAGCAGTTCATTCCTCGTCTTGACCGGTGTCGCGCCGCCTTCGACCATATTTGCCAGAAGCGGCACGCGCCCGCCAAATCTTGCGCAAACCTGCTTCATTTCTTCAAGGCTCGATGGCGCTTCCACAAAGAGGACGTCAGCCCCTGCTTCAAGATAAGCCTCCGCGCGGTCCAATGCCGCAGCGAAACCTTCGACTGCGATCGCATCGGTGCGCGCAATGATCAGCGTCGCTTCCGATTGCCTCGTGTCAAGCGCGGCCTTGATCTTGCCAACCATCTCTCCGCTAGAGACCAGAGTCTTCCCCGTAAGATGCCCGCAGCGCTTAGGCAGCGTCTGGTCTTCAAGCTGGATCGCATTGGCCCCCGCACGCTCGAAAGTGCGGACCGTGCGCTCGACGTTGAGCGCGTTGCCGAAACCGGTATCGGCGTCGACTGCTATCGCAAGTCCGATCCGATCCCGTATGCGCATCAGGACATCAGCGACTTCACTCATTGAAACGAGGCCAATGTCAGGCTTGCCAAGCTGCGTGTAGGCGATTGATGCGCCCGAAAGATAGGTCGCTTCGAACCCGGCCTGTTCGATCAGCGCCGCGCTCAGCGCGTCGTAGCAGCCGGGGGCATGAACCCCTTCGGCGCGCATCAGCAGTGGTCGAAAATCGGTCATGCTGACTTCGCCTTTTCCTTCTTAAGGTGTGCGATGAGGCCGCCGTTCTGCACGATCTCGAGAAGATGATCGGGCAGTGGCACAGTCCTGGCACTTAGCCCTTGCGTCAGATTGACCAGCATTCCGCTTGATGGATCGATCTCGATCGCATCCCCCTCCTCGACCGAAAACTCCTCTGGCCATAAAAGCGCCGGTAGTCCAAGGTTGATGCAATTGCGATAGAAGATGCGCGCAAAGGAACGGGCCAGCACACATGAAATGCCGAGTTCCTTGATCGCAGCAGCTGCGAGTTCTCTCGACGAGCCTAACCCAAAATTCTTGCCGGCAAACAGAACGTCGCCCCTTTCTACAGACGGCGCGAAGTCGGGGCGCACCGCTTCGAGGCAATGACTTGCCATCTCAGCCGGGTCGAGCATGAGGTAGGCACCGGGCGCGATTACATCGGTATCAATGTCATCGCCAAGAACAAATGCGCGTCCCATCCTCAGCCCTCCAGCATTTCGCGTGGATCGACGATGCGACCGGCGACTGCAGCTGCCGCTACAGAATAAGGCGATCCAAGATAGACTTCCGCTTCAGAGGATCCCATCCGGCCCTGAAAATTGCGGTTGGTCGAAGAAATGCACCGTTGGCCGGGGGCGAGTACGCCAGCCCCCAGCCCAGCGCATGCGCCGCATCCTGTCGGGAGCAGGATCGCACCTGCCGAGAGCAAGATATCCAGCGTGCCGTCGCGTGTAGCTTCATGCGTAATTGCCGTCGACGCAGGCGCGATGAGCAGTTTGACGCCCTTTGCCACCTGTCGGCCTCTCAGTACCTTCGCGACGCTGTGCAGATCATCGAGCTTCGCACCAACGCAGGCACCGATATAGGCCTGATCAATCTCTTGACCCGAGTAATCGGCGGCGTCACCGCTGTTCTGCGGCGAATGCGGGGCAGCGATCTGCGGTGCGAGCGCTGCTACTTCGACACGGTGGGTCTGGATGAATTCTGCGTCGATATCAGAGGCAAGACTGGCTGCCTGGTCCTCATCTTCGATCGGAGCGCCAACCTGTCTAAGGAAATCAAATGTCACTGCGTCCGGGGCCACAATGCCGCTGTCACAACCGAGTTCGGCTGCCATATTGCACAGCACCATGCGCTCCCACATCGAGAGATTATCGATTGTGCTGCCCGCGAATTCAGCAACGCAGAACGTATTTTCCATGCCGAGATCGCGGCATAGGCGCAGCATAAGGTCCTTTGCGGTCACGCCTTGCCCAAAGGCACCGTCGCATTCGATCCGAAGAGTGTGTGGGACCTGAACCCACGTCTTTCCCGTCGCGACCATAGCGCCCATGTCAGTCAGACCATAGCCCGCGCTGTAAGTGCCAAACGCCCCGCCCATGGTGGTGTGGCTGTCACCTCCGGCCACGATCATGCCGGGCCTCAAAACGCCTCTCTCAGCGAGGACAATGTGGCTGATGCCGACAGAATCAAGAAAATGTGCGAGGCGATGCCGCTCCGCGAAGACCTTGGCCTGCTGGATGAACTCCGCGCTTTTGACCGCAGTGGCGGGCGTATAGTGATCCACCACCACAGCGACCTTGGCCGGGTCCCATACATCGCACGAAAGCTCGTCAAGGATCGGTTGCCAGCGGCGCGGCCCTGATCCTTCATGTCCAAATACCAGATCGATATCGACCACAACTGAGGTGCCTGGCGAAACATCTGCGGCACCGCAGCCGCGCGACAGTATCTTTTCGACCATCGCCATATGTCTTGGCACAGGCTGAGCTATTCGATCGTGCATGGTCTCATTCTCGGTCATGGAGACTTCGCTTCCGCTCCCCTAGCTAAGGCACGAGCATGGTTGTGCCGGTGGTCTTGCGCCCTTCAAGGTCATCATGGGCCTGCGCCGCATCAGCAAGAGCATAGGACTGTCCGACTTCATTCTTGATCTGTCCGCCCGCGACCATGCCAAGATAGGCGCTCATCGCTTCTTCCAGATCTGCTCGCTTCGCGGTGTAGTGCATGAGCGTCGGACGGGTTACGAAGAGCGATCCCTTGGGTCCCAGACTGCCGATCTCGATAGCGGGAGGCGGACCTGAAGCATTGCCGAAAGACACCATAAGTCCAGTCGGGGACAGACAATCGAGCGATTGCTCGAAGGTATCCTTGCCTACACCGTCGAATACCACAGGCACCCCTGCGCCATTGGTGAGCTTGCGCACTTCGCTGGCAAGATTATCGCCCGGTGCGACGAGCACATGTTCGCACCCGCTGGCGCGCGCGATTTCAGCCTTGGCTTCACTGCCTACTGTGCCGATAACCTTCAGCCCAATAGCCTTGGCCCATTGGCAGAAAATGGTGCCAACTCCGCCAGCGGCAGCATGGAACAGTACGGTGGTCCCCGGCTCGAGCGGTCGCATTCGCGCGACCAGGTACCATGCCGTAAGACCGCGAAGGATAGTCCCGCCGATCTTGTTGTCATCGAGGCCATCGGGAACCGCGACCAGGTTGGCCTCAGGAATGAGTCGCTTGGACGCGTAACCTCCCAAAGGACCATTGCCATAGCAGACGCGCTGACCCGGCTCGAACAAGGTTACATCAGGGCCCACCGCTTCGATGAATCCGATCCCTTCCATCCCGGGCGTCAACGGCACCGGGACAGGGTAAAGGCCTGAGCGGTGATAGCAGTCGATGAAATTGACGCCGATCGCTGTCTGTCGCAGCAACACTTCGCTGCCACTTGGAGCATCAAGCTGAACGGTTTCGTACGACATGGCGTCACTGCCGCCGTGCTGGTGGACTACGATCGCTTTGGCTTCAGTCATACTTGTTCGTCTTTCTTTCGAACTTCAGGGTCTTTCGAATTTCAGGGTCGATCGATGGGTTCAGGAAGAGTCTCTATCGCGACCATTCTCGAGCTGGCACTTGCCCAGCGAATCTTGCGCAATTCGACATATGCTTCCGAATTGTAGAAAGCCTTGAGGTCTTCCATCGTCGGGAACTCGATAACGATAGTCCGGGCCGGATGCCAATCACCTTCGAGAACTTCGACCGCTCCACCCAATGCTATGTATCGTCCACCAAACTGATTGACGATGTCAGGATTGGCGGTCCGATACTTGGCGTAAGCCTCCGGGTCTTTCACATCGATGTCTGCGATCAGCAATGCGGGCACGCGCTCTTCCTTCGATTGTTGCGCATGCTTTCTGCCTCGCTTGCTTAACCTTTTGCAGGACTGAAGTGTATCGTGCCCGCGTGTCGAGTACTTTGGCGATGCCCGCTCGAAAATCGCTTCGATCATCTCTCCACTTTGATAATACTGGATTGGCTCGCCGCTTCCAGCAGGGGTGCGAAGGGCGGCAGGAGTGCAAAGGGAGACGGGAATGGGTTCAGCACCGCTCGAAGGAATCAAAGTGGTTGAACTGGCGCGGATTCTGGCCGGTCCGTGGGCGGGTCAGGTCCTTGCGGACCTGGGCGCTGAGGTCATTAAGGTTGAGAGCCCGCAAGGCGATGATACACGCAGTTGGGGGCCGCCGTTCATTGAAAACCCCGATGGATCGCAAGATGCCGCCTATTTCCACGCCACCAATCGCGGCAAGCAGAGCATCACCATCGATTTTGCGACGACCGAAGGTCAGCACCTGGTTCGCGAGCTCGTCGCCGAGGCGGACGTTCTCATCGAGAATTTCAAGGTCGGTGGTCTCTCCAAATACGGCCTCGACTATGACAACCTCGCACAAGCTAACCCACGACTGATCTATTGCTCGATTACCGGCTTCGGACAGGATGGTCCTTACGCCAAGCGGGCAGGTTATGACTACATCATCCAGGCCATGGGCGGGATCATGCACCTCACGGGTGAGCCCGACGGACAACCACAAAAGATTGGCGTCGCCTATGCAGATATTCTGACAGGCCTTTACTCCGTCATCGCGATCCAGGCGGCGCTGGCGGAACGCGAACGCAGCGGACTGGGCCAGCATATCGACATGGCGCTGCTTGATGTCATGGTTGGGACGCTGGCGAACCAGGCAATGAATTATCTCGTGACGGGGACGTCGCCCACAAGGATGGGCAACCGTCATCCCAATATCACACCCTACGAAGCGGTCCCGACAAGAGACAGCTGGATCATTCTGGCGGTCGGAAATGACAGTCAGTACAAACGCTTCTGTGACGTCGTTGGGATCGCCCCTCGACCGGAGTTCTCGAGCAACGCCAAGCGGCTCAAGGCCCGGGAGGAGCTCACTCCGATTGTGCATGAGGCGACCGCAAAATGGAGCAGGGCAGACTTGCTGGCTGCGCTTGAACAAGCTGGCGTACCGGCGGGACCAATCAATTCCATCACAGACGTCTTTGCTGATCCGCAAATTGTCCATCGCGGGATGAAGCTTGCGCTGGATCGGTCAGACGGCCTGAAAGTCCCAGGCGTCCGAAATCCCATCCGGTTTTCCCGCTCGACACTGGCAAGCGGGAAAGCGTCCCCAAAGCTCGGCGACTGACTTGCCTGCTCAATCGACCAGTGCAAGTCCCAGCGCGCCGGGATTGCAGAGACCTCGCGGGTCAAGTTCCTGCTTTAACGACTTCAGCAAGGACAGGGCTTCGGTGTTGCGTTCCCGATCGTAGGGATAAACCTTGCCGATCTGCACGTGAACACCACCAAACAGGTAGCCCGCCTCGACAAGATCGCTCCTGAGATCTGCTGCAAGCTGGCGAGCTGCGGGCGCAGGTTCACGATGCTCGACCTTTGCGACCAGGTCCGGATTGGTGTGACGCCGGTGAAACTCGTCGACATTGTCATCCCATGCCATGACGATCTCATAGAGAAAGGCACCTGTCCCGATTGTCGCGAACACAGGAATGACACTAACCCCGAGCGCTTCTATCTGCTCCTTTCGCGCAGCAATCCGTTGCTCAAGGTCATGATGAAACTCGATCACTTTACTGAAGGGCAAAATAACACTTGGCGGCAACTGCCTTTGACCGGTCACTGAGAGCATGTCGTAGGACGGAAAGGGTTCGGCCCGCAGCATTGTGGGAACGGTATTGGCAATCTCCTGACCGAGGTCGCCCACAACTTCACGGATGCGAGCAGCCTGCGAGTTGACCATCGCATCATCGTGCCCTTCCACCACAAGATGGAGGAGCAGTTGATGGTTCTTTGCGAAATTTGCTCCAGCGAGCGCCATCTTCGTTGCTCTTGCAAGCCCGGTGCCAAGCGATGGGCTGGCCGAGATGACCTTGCCAAGCGCCTTGATCCCGCCGACCAATCCTTCGCTCTTAGCGCGCTCTTCAACCGTTTCAGAGAGCGTACCTATACTCTCGGTTGCAAGACCCTCGCGGGCCACACGAGCGCTCGCCTTGAAGTAGCTTTCATAGTCGACAAATCCAAATGACAGCCCCAGCACAGACTTGGGCCGCTTGATCAGCTTGAGGCTGACTGTCGCCTTTATACCCAATGCGCCGCAATCCCCGCAAAAAAGGCCTGTCAGATCGGGCCCGTAATTGCGGAAGAATGGCGAATGATTGGGTTGACCGGCAGAGCCTGTCTGAATGATCCGGCCATCGACACTCACCACTGTCATCCCGATGATCGTGTCGGCAGAAATGCCATATTTGGCAGAGCCGAAGCTGACCGCGCCTTGCGATGCGCCGCCGCCAATCGTGGCGTTGCGCCCTGACATCGGCCCCCAGAACGGAGTGCGCAGTCCGCGCGGAGCAAGCGCTTCGTCCAGCTGCGCCCAGGTGCACCCCGCCTCAACCGTGACGTACATATCCTCTTCGTTAATCTCGATCACGCGATCCATGCTGCGCATGTCAATCGAGATGCCCGGTTTCGTGAGCAAGTATCCGTCAGTGTAGGAAAACCCGCCGCCGCGCGGGTAGATAGCCAGTCCCCGCGCGCTGGCAGCGGCCACAAGTCCTGCAAGCTCTTCTACGCTTGAGGGTTGAAAGACAGCTTCTGGCTCCGGGCCGCGATTGAAATAGTCGTGCGAAAAATACTCGAGTTCAGCCTCTTCTGTTATGAGTTTGCCGCCGTTCAGCAACGCATGGAGTTCAGCCAGTCCGCTATGCTCAACAGTGGAAGTCTTCGGCATGTTCTTCTCCATTGCGATTGGTTTATCCTACCTAGCTCCATCATCGAAAGGCAAGTCGGCGTTGAATGATTTGATTACATTCGCACCGTTGAAGATCGACGGACCAAAGATACCGACCGGGTTGCCGAACTTCGTCGAAACTGATTTGCACGCCGGGCATACGTTGCAGCGCGGCGCCAAGGTTCGGGTCAGGTGTGGATCCAGTTTCGTCTGAAGAAACCCCATCCTGAAGGACGTCGGCACGGCTGCGCCGTTCCAGTTCGGCGCGAATGCCGGGGGTGGGTGGCGGTGCTGTCAGTCTAACGCTAACCAGTCTCCACTTGGCGAAGTGCCCCCTTCCCCAACCGCCTATCAGGCCATGAGGTTTTGCCACTCAGCCAGAGCGGCAGAGCGGCGGGTCTTGTAAGTCTCTCTGTCGATCAGTTGGCGATCTTGGTTGAAGTGGTTGTGGACGTTGGCGTGAACGGAAGCAAACTTCTGTAAGCTCTTCATCTGCCTGAACCTGAGCATGGCCCGCTCTCGTCTTCGGAAGGGCAAATGCGAGTTTTCGACCCTGTTGTTGGCCCAGCGGGCGACCTCCTGTTTCTGCCTGTTGCCGAGCTCATTCATCGCTGCCTTGTAGGAGGAGAGACCATCAGTGGTGATAGCCTCTACTTTGCCATGGCGCTTGAGCGCCTTCTTCATAAAGGTGAGAGCAGCCTTCTTGTCTCTTGTCTTCGAGACATAGCTCTCAAGGACCTCGCCTTCCTGGTCGACGGCTCGCCACAGGTAAACCATCTCGCCGTTGAGTTTCACGTACATCTCATCGAGATGCCAGCGCCATTGGCGAAATCCCTTCATCCGGCTGATCCTTTGCTTCTTGATGTCTGCTGCGAACATTGGACCGAACCGGTTCCACCAGTGGCGCACGGTTTCGTGACAGATGTCGATCCCCCGTTCGAAAAGCAGGTCTTCGACGTTCCGCAGCGACAGCGGAAACCGCACATACATCAGCACTGCGAGCCTAATGATCTCGGGCGAGGAGTTGAAATAGCGGAATGGACTGGCTGGCTTCGTTGGTCTTGGCATCACTTCGCCCTACCCTTACCGCCTCAGCCGTCAATTATGTACAGTTGCTCTGACAGTGCCGATGTGATTGCATCAACTTGCGCTAGCCATTTCGAACTTGATGCCGATTTCACGAGGCGCGCGCTCTATCCCGACCGATAGGGGCGTAGGAACGAATTGGTCATTCTTGCGGAAAGCGGTCGTAAACCAGTCGAAATCCCACGTTTGACGCGCCAAGGCCCGGGTCGCGGCCATGGCGGCTTTCAGGGCGATAGCGCTGGCAGTAATTGGGCGCGCAAAGATAGCTGCCGCCCTTCATCACCCGGCTTGAGAAGCCCGGATTGAGCGGATCATATGCGTTGTTCTCGCTTGGCCCGCGAGGATTGTCGCGATCTTCCGGATCATGGCCCGCGCGGAAGAAATCCGCGGTCACTTCCCAGACATTGCCGACCATGTCGTACAGCCCGAATGCATTAGGTTTGAAGCAGCCGACCGGGGCGATGCCCTTGAACCCGTCGCTCGCCTCATTGGTGACGGGGAAGACGCCCTGCCAGCTGTTGGCGAGTTCGGGCGCAGGCTGCTCAGTATATTTCTTCGCACCAGCGCTCGCGGCGTATTCCCATTCGGCCTCCGTGGGGATCCGCCCGCCTTTCCAAGCCGCATAGGCTTGCATGTCATCCCAGGCGAGGTGCACCACCGGCTGGTCGGGCACCGCATCCGGACCTTCGGGGCCGTAGGGCTTCTTCCAGTTTGCCCCGGGCAGGTATTCCCACCAGTCATTGTAATTGCGCGAAGGCTTGTCGGGCGGGGTAAAGACCGCCGAGCCGGGTTCCAGCATAAAGGCGGGGATCTGTTCAACCGGCACGCCGAACAGCTCCGGATCGACCGGTTTCTCCGCGACTGTGACATATCCCGTAGCTTCGACGAATTCGGCAAATTGCCGGTTGGTCACTTCATGCGGATCGATCCAGAACCCGCCAACCGTTGTCTGGCGCTCCGGGCCTTCCTCGGCATAGACGGCGCTGCTGCCCATGGTGAAGGAGCCACCTTCGATCCGTACCGGCGCATCGGGCGGAGTTGCGCAGGTCTTCGCCGCCGCGAAATCGAGCGCCGAGGTGGGGAGTTCCGCACTTTCTTCCGGGCCGCTGCAGGCAGAAACTGCGAGCAACAATGCGATCGCCGTAACGTGCCTCAACGCCGCACATCCCTGCTGCCGCTGGCGATTGCTTCAACGTCCGCCAGCGTCGCCAGCATGATGTCCCCACGCACCGAATGCGCCCATTCGGCGCAGGCAGTCGCGAAGGTTGCGGTTTCATCGCGCGGCATGCCGGTCAGCAACGCGTGCATCACGCCCGCGGCAAAGGCATCCCCCGTGCCGACCCGGTCAACGATATTTTCCAGCGCAACCGTCGCACTTGCAGAGCTGCCGCTTCGATCGGCCACCAGCCCGGTCAGATCTTGGCGATCAGACGAATGGACCACCCGCCGCGTCGCGGCCATGTGCTGCAAGCGCGCAGAGGCGGCAAACATGGCTTGCGCCGCCTCGTGGAAACCTTCGTCCGGATCGGCGTGATCGTAGCTGCCGCCCACCATCATCGCGGTCGCGCGGCGTCCGGCAAAGATCAGGTCCGCCTCAAACGAAAGATCGCGCAGGATTTCCGCGGCCTGTTCTTCGCGCCCCTGCCACAAGGCAGGGCGGTAATTGGTGTCAAAGGCGATCTTCAATCCGATCGCCTGCGCCTGCGCGATCGCCTGGCGCAACGCTGAAAGCGCGTTGTCACCCAATGCCGCAGTAATCCCGCCAACAAACAGCCATTCGGCCCCCGCGAGGAGCGTTGGCCAGTCATAGCTGCCGGGGTCGATCTGAGCGAAAGCCGATCCCGCGCGATCATAGGTAACGCGCGGAGAACGGGTCATTGCCCCGGGCTGGAGGTAATAGGTGCCAAGGCGCGAGGATGCCACGCGTGGCGCCGCAAGCGCGACACCAAATCCCGCGATGGCGCGCGCCGCAGCCTCACCGACTGGATTGTCCGGCAGGGCGGAAACCATGCCCGCACGGTGGCCCAGGCCAGCCAAGTTGGCCGCAACATTCGCTTCCGCACCGCAGAAGGTCGGTTCGAGCACTGGCGCCTGGAACAGCAATTGGCTGGACGGAGCAGCCAGGCGCAGCAGGATTTCGCCGAAGCAAACAATCTGCGGCGCTTGGTTATATCGATCAGACGTCATCCAGCCTTTCCATCATTCGCATCGTTCGGCTCAACCAAGAGTTCGAACGGGCCCAAGGGTCGCTTCTGCCCGTCGAAGACATTGCAGATCAATGCGGCGCCCCAACAATAGCGCACCAGATCAAATGTGAAACCCGCCAAATCCGATGCGTACTGCTCTATCAGATGCCCCACCGCTCGTCGCAATTAGGGCTTTTCGCACCAATTTCGTTGTCGAGGAATGGCAACTAGTCCACCGCTACCCGCTGAATCGGCCCGTTATCGCCAAGCAAATACATGCGGCGCGAGGTCGATCCGCGCGGTATTTCTGCCACCAGTATCCTCGCATCCGGATGCGCGTTGCGAATGAATGCGCTGATGGCAAAGCCGGCCTTGGGGCGTCGCAAGAGCTCTTCTGCCTTTGCGAAGCTTACTCCACCATCACTGCTTTGCCACCATCCGACCACCCCATCGCCGCCTGGCTCGCGCCATTCGAGCAAGAACCGAACATTGTCGGCTGAAGGTACCTCAAGGTCGCCGTTCGCGATCGGCAACTTGGTTGAGCCGCCGCTCACCCATTCGCTGCCTGTCCAGCGATAGTGCCGCATCTGCTTTGGACCACCGGTTTGCCCGCCGATATCCTGCCCCATGGTAATCCCGATGTGCGGACGCCCCTTCGGATCGAGCGCGGCAGTGCCGTTGAAGGTCCATAGCTTGTCGGACCGGGCAACCAGTGCTTTCGTATCAGCCACCTCGCGCGACAGCGGCATAGGCAAGCGTTCACCCTTCACATTGCGCCAGCTGTCATCCTTAGTGTCGAAAACCATGTAGTAGACGTCCTGCCGGTTGGCGGTATGGCCGCGCGCGTCTGGTGCACCGTCATTGTCCCAGCACAGGTGATAGTCGAAGCTTACAATGATCTGGTCGCCATGCCCCTTGGTGACGAAGGGGTACCAGCTGTCGACTGCCTGCAGATCGGTGCGGCGCTTGTGCTTGAGGAAAGAGACCGGCGCGGCGAAGGTGCGGCCGTTGTCGGTCGATTTGTGATAAACCCAGTCGCTGCGATGTGCGCCGTGGCGATAGAACAGGTAGATATCGCCGTTGTCCATCTTCACCACCTGGTTGTAAGTGCCGAAGGGCAGGATGTTGTCGAGACGCTCCCACTCACTGATGTCGTATGGTCGCTTCGAGACTACATGCCTGTTTTCGCCGTAGTGGTGGTTGCCAAGCGGATTGGGGCCATGCGCCTCGGCGGTGCCCCCATGCCCCCCGAAAAAGACATGGATGTAGCCAGCATTGTCGATGATCATGGTCGGTTTGCCATGATTGTCGATCTTGCGGCTGGGATCCTTGCCCATCGCACTAACCCCGGCCTTGAATGGCCCTTTCCATTCGCCGGTCCGGTGATTGTAAGACGCCACATAGGGATCCTCTAGCGGCCCCTGATAGCTGACGTAGGTGATGCCGTCGTGATATTCACCCGCCGGATGCTGGACCACCGCCACTGCATTTCCGAACCCGTTGTCGGCGAAATGGTCGCTGCGTTCGCTTACTGGCGCGGAGGCGCTCTGCAAGCCATCTGTGGGGCCGCACCCCGCCAGGCCAATGATGGTGGCTGCCAGAAGAATTCGCTTGCCCATCGATCTGGCCCTCTATGTGCCCGGCTGGAGCATTTCGGATGCAAACAACAGCAACCCGCCTGCAGCATAGAGCTGGCTTGTGCCTGCATCGGTACTCTGCGGATCCTTGCCGATCTGCTGGACCCAGCCGACCTTGCCGCTGTCGGTTGTGGCCTTGCGCATGGCGTCCCAAGCCTTGTTGCGCGCTGCTTCGTATTGCGGACCTTTGAGCAACCCGTTGTTGAGCCCCCAAGCCAAACCGAACCCGAAGAATGCCGTGCCGCTGGTCTCCGGGTTGGTGAGCAACTCGGGATCCATCAGCGATGTTGGCCAGTAACCGTCAGTGCGCTGGAGCGTGACGAGCCTGTCGGCAAGTGTGCGGAAGGTCGCTACCATCAAGGGCCGCTCAGGATGGTCTTTCGGTAATGCCTCGATAAATCGAGCGAGGCCCGCAAACACCCAACCATTACCGCGGCTCCAGAATACCGGCTTGCCATTAGGCGTGCGCGCTTCGAAATAGCGGCTGTCGCGAAACATCAGGCCACTCTTGGGATCCTGCAGATATTCGATTACAGCGCGTGTTTCTGATGCGGCGTAATCAACGTAACGCGGATCTCCCGAAACCTGCGATGCCAGAGCCCACGCCGGAGGTGCCATGAAGATCGCATCGGCCCAGCACCAGCGCTTCTGGCAGTCGCCTTCTTTGCCCGCGACGGTCGGCTCGGTGAATTCGAGGCTGTTGGTGTAGTTTTGCGCGATAATGTGATCGAATACCTCGATGGATTTCGACAGCATCTCTGGCTTTTTGTCGCGCACGGCTATCGCACCATAAACAGCTGCTACCGCCTGGTCATCGCCGTGCCAGGGACGATCGCCCAGCTCCAGGCCGTTTTCGTAGGAATACTGCCGTACCCGAGCCAGAAGATGCCGCTCGCCCATCCGGGCCGCAAACCGGTCGAGCCCGATGTAGAATGCAGCTTTCACCCAGCCCCGGCCATAGGAGCTTTCAGGGACCTTTTCACCAAGGTAGCTCATGTCTTCTTTGGCAGCGAGCTGCCAGGCGGCGACTGCACAGCCGATCTCTTCCGCAGAAGCGGCTAAGGGATCGCTGAGCGCCGGAACCTTCCATTCCGGCACCACTCTGCCGCAGGATTGGTCGGCGCTGAGCGGGAGAGGCGCGCCATCATCGGCAAGCGCCGCAGATGTGCCCGCAATGGCAAGCGCTATCGGAGTCAGACCAGCGAAGATCCTGTACATCATGGCGCTTCCTCTCAATCGATCATGGGCCGACTAAGGCCTTGCACGGCGCACCGCCTTGGCAACACCTTGCCGGACCCCACTTCAAATGCAATACAATAATGTTCAGTAACGCTCATTTTCGCGCAATTTGGCGCGAATCCGGATCAACTGCATACCGGGAGGCAAAAAGGGGAACGGCGATGCAGCTGACACGCAGGGGATTCGCGCTGTGCGCTCTGGCTGGCGTCGCCGCAACGGCTGGCTGCGCCATTTCGCCGCATCGACTAGTGCACAGCCGCGCCAGGAACCTGCTGCTGCTGATCATCGACGATCTCAATGACTGGGTGACAGCGCTCGGCGACCACCCTCAGGTCAGGGCGCCGAACATTCAGACCCTCGCGGCTTCGGGCACGGCCTTCGCCAACGCCCATTCGCAGGCACCGATCTGTGGGCCTTCGCGCGCGAGCTTTCTTTCCGGCCTCTATCCCGCCCAGACGGGCATCTACGGGCAAATATCCGATGCCCGGCTTGGCCCTGCGGTCGCGGCAGTCTCACCGACAAAGCTTTTGCCGCAGTATTTGCGCACCCATGGATACTACGCGGGCGGCGCGGGCAAAGTCACGCACCAGGGCGGTCAGGACGGGATGTTCGATGAATATCTCCGCAGCGATATCGAATATGGCCCCAGTCCGGAGAAGCGCTTCAAATGGTTCGATCCGCGCACGCACACGGACTGGGGCGCCTATCCCGACACCGACGCGGAGATGCGCGACTTCCAGACCGCCACCTGGGGAACGGATTTCCTCGCGCGGCAGGCTGATCGCCCCTTCATGCTCACGCTCGGCTTCGTGCGGCCGCATGTGCCATGGTATGTCCCGCAGCGCTGGCTCGACATGTTCCCGCTGGACGAAATTGAGCTTCCGGTGGTCCGAGAGAACGACCTCGATGACGTGCCCTTTGCAGGCCGCAGCCTTGCCGCTGTCCCGCAAATGCCGACGCTCGAATGGGCCAAGAAGAACGAGGAATGGCGCCCTATGTTGCAGGGCTATCTCGCCTCGATCGCCTTTGCCGATCATTGCGTGGGGATCGCGCTGGACGGGCTTCGTGCACATGGCCATGCCGATAATACGCTGGTCTGCCTCATCTCTGACAACGGCTATCACATGGGCGAGAAGCAGCGCTTTGCGAAGATGTCATTGTGGGCACGTTCGACCCGGGTCCCTATGATCTTCGCAGGACCGGGCGTTAAACGACAGGTCGTGACCGATCCGGTAGGCCTGATCGATATCTATCCCACCGTGCTCGATATGCTCGGCCTGCCTTCTAATCCCGAAAACGCCGGACGCAGCCTCGCACCGGTACTGACCGATGGCGCCGTCCTGCCGCTGCAACCGCAGGTCTCGGTCTATGGCGAAGGCAATTACGCGGTGGTCGACCAGCGCTGGCGCTACATTCGCTATGCTGACGGATCGCAGGAACTTTACGATCACCAAAATGACCCGATGGAATGGCATAACCTTGCTGGTCGGGGAGGACTGGAGGAAGTCAAGGCGCGGCTTGCCTCCTATATCCCGGCCTCGGCAGCCGCAGATATAATGCGGTGACAGCGCACACGTCTCCCCGCTCTCATTGCAGGGAGATGTCGTCCTCTTCGACCAGGAACGCATCGCACTGAGCATCGGCAAATGTGACCGAGACGACGAAGCTATAGCGTTGGGTGCCGGGCGTTACTGCAATGGCGGGCGGCACATCTCCTTCGAATGGAACAACCAGGCTGATCAGTTCCGGGCTTTCGTCGGTGAAGCGGACTGCGAGGCGCCTCAAATACTTGTCATAGCGGAAGGTGCTGCCACGGCGCACCAGCACCACGTCGCTCAGATCGTCCTCGCCAACCCGGAGTTGCTCCGTGCCTGAGAACACCGCCAGCAGCGCCTTGGCGCCATTGCGCTCGCCGTGGATGATCACTGCTTCACCCGCCTGCTCCACCCGGTTGCCGGGATAGGTCACATAGCGGCTCTCGAACGGTTTTTGTCCGCTGTCCTCGGTTCGAGCGTCGTCTCGGAAGAGGATGTAGGGACGCGGGGTTCGTACAAAATACAGCTTGCGATCGGCCTGACCTACGAAAGCAGTGTCGAAGTCGTAGGCCTCTTCAGCCTGCCCGCGAACGAAGGCACCACGTGCATCCTCGCGATACTCGACCAGCCTCCCGTCGCCACCTTTGATCTGTTCGGCCCCATTGATCTTCAACGTTGTATGCGCGTCACTACGTTCGAGCCAGTATTGCGGATCGATCAGCCAGCCTTCCCCCTTGGCATAAAAGGTGACCGAATTTTCGTCCTGGTGATCGTGCCCGCGGTGCTCATCGTAGCCGGACTTGAAGGAGACATGTGTAGCATCATCACCTATCCATTTGTCGCGCAGGAAAACCTTGCCGGATTCGAACCGGTGCCCAAGTGGCAGGCCCGCAGTAATGGGATCAACAGGCGCGACCGGCTCGTCACCCCACAGGAACAGGAAGGGCGCTGTATAGCTGATGCCAAAATAGCCGCCCAGTTCGTCGATCGAACCCGACTTCTCAAGGCTCTCCAACGTGGCCCAGAGTTGATCGCCACGTTTGTGGCGCAGCGTACCAACAAGCGCGGCAATCTCAGCCGGACGGTCAAAATTGTCATTGAGTGGAAGCATCAAGCCATCGAACGGCAGCAACTTCCAAACCATCTGGTCACCAACATGCGCGAGGGTCTCGTCAGCTTCAGCGAGCAGGTCTGGACCGCCCTTTCGCTTCAGTGCCATCGAAAACGGCACCGCCCCGCCCAATCCGTAGCCGACATAGTGGACGCCTTCGGTGGCATAACCGGTCGGATCGGCAAACGTGCGAAAGAAGGCACGGACCCTTTGGGTGGCAAGATCGACCCAGTCAGGTCTGTCGCCCAGCGCCAACCCGACTAGACCGAGTGCGCCAAAATGAACCGAGTTGTGGTTCGACGAAGTGACCCCAGGCACATCTTTGCCCCAGGTCGTGTTTGCTTCATACAGAAGCGCTCCAACCTCTTCCATTTCAGCGCGAACTTCGGCCCGCTCAGCTTCTGTCATGGCATCGTACAACCAGTCATATCCGATTGCGAAAGCTTGCGCGGCGTCGCCTTGCTGCAAATGTGTCTGCCATTGCGCCTTGTTGCCGGGTTCGGTCTGACGCACTACGGCAAGAAGGATGTCGCGTCCTTTTTCGGCATAGCGCGGGTTGCCGGTGAGATAACTCGCGAACCCCAGTGTTCCTAGCCGATTCTGCAAGGTTCGTCCCGCCGTACCCAGATCATTTTGGGGACCGGTCAAAGGATAGGGTGCAGTCGGAACCTGCAAGTAGGAATCCGCCTTCGCGAGAATTTCCGTTCGGGCACGTTGAAGCCAAGGCAAGGCCTGCGAGCGCGCATCGATTGACGCATGGTCGGTTGTGTCAAAGAAGAGATGCGGCTGGTCACCGGCGAATGCAGCGTGAGGCAAGAGCAATAAACCGACGACAAAGCCCAGCCAGCCAAGTTGCGTCCTAAGCCTCACCTTCTGCATTTTTGTCGCCCCCGCCCAATGGGCGAAGCGATTCTCCTGCCCGACGCTCTACATGATCATTATTGACCTATTTTGATTGAACGTGCAATACATCTGCAAATGGAAGAGAGGGGCGACAAGCAGGGCACGGCAGTTTCGCGCCGCATGGGCGCCGTTTCGCTTGCACGGTCAGCTGAGCTTGGCAGTCGCCCGTTCAACAATATGCGACGGCACGACGACTTGGGAGAGTTCGCCCCTGGTCAAGACATCCCCAAGGAATCCGGGAACGAGCTTCATCGCCGCCAGCCGCCCCATTTCCTCGATGGGCCAATGCACCGTCGTAAGCGGTGGCCACACATGCGAAGCCGTAGCCGTATCGTCAAACCCAACAAGTTCGAGCTGATCGGGCACACAAACGCCAAGTTCGTGGGCGGCATGCAGCACACCAGAGGCCATTTCGTCATTGCTGGCGAAGATTGCGCTCGGCCTGTCAGCCCGGCCCAGCAATTCGTGGCCTGCGCGCAGGCCGGACTCAAAACGGTAACTGCCCTTGGAAATCAGATGTTCGGGTGGCGCAATGCCCGCAGCCGCAAAGGCATCCCGGAAACCCGCTTCACGCTCGACTGGAGAACGGAAGCCGTCCGGCCCCCGAACAAAACCAATGTCTCTATGCCCTTTGTCCAGCAGAGCCGTGACCAGCTGGCGCACGATTTCGCGGTCATTCGAAGCCACGCAATGTTCAGGCGTATCAAGAGCAGTCGATCCGATCCGTATATATTCGACATCCAGCCGCTTGCAGAGCTCGACGATGTCGTCGCGTTCGGAGACGGGTGGCAGGATCAGAACACCAAGCGGGCGCTGCTTGCTCAGAAAGGATTCGATGTCTTGAAGCAAGTCCGACGAAGTCCGGTCTACCGGCCTCACGGCAAGCGCAAGCTCCGTATCCTTGATCGCCGAAAGCACGCCCTTTTGAAAATTCAGCACAGTCTGCGCGTTGGGATTGTCATGCAGCATCGCGATCATGAAATTCCTCCGCAATGCCAGGGCACGCGCTTGCGGATTGGGGACGTAGCCCAAACGCTCGATCGCAGCAGAGACCTTATCGCGCGTTTCAGGGCTCATCAGCGGGGACTTGTTGATGAACCTGCTCACTGTTTTCTTCGAAACTCCAGCGAGCGCGGCCACGTCATTAATGGTCGGCGCGCCCTGACTTCGCGAATACTCAACGTCACGCGACATCAAACGGGCCCCTCAGCCAAGCTGCCGAAAATAGGAATTGGACATTTGCCATGTGCTGTCACCTTATTGCATCAAAGGCAATTGCCGAAATCGGGCTTGCACTTCGCATGACACCGGTTACCACTAGCGCTTGCCAAAACGCAAATAAGCTAATCCTGGCATGACGGGGAGAGAGAAGTTGCTCGTGCATTCCAGGCGTAGAAGCTTGCAGATCCTGTCGTCGGCGGCGTTCGCGGCGGTGCTCCCCGGATGCATGAGCGCTGGTGGAAAGGATCGAATCACGCTGGCCCACACTTTGGACGAGCAACATCCCGTCCATCTGGCTATGGAACGGTTCCGCGATACCTTGATCCGGCTTTCAGGCGCAACGATGGCTGTGGAGATTTTTCCAAATGCCCAGCTGGGTACCGAGCGCGAGCTGGTCGAGCTCGTCCAGCTCGGGGCGATTTCTATGACCAAGGTCTCTTCGCTTTCGCTGGAAAACTTTGCGCCTGACATGGGCGTTTATTCATTGCCCTATCTGTTCGACGATAGCGAACACCAAAGGCGCGTAGTCCAAAGCGAAATCGGTCAGGAAATTCTCGATGGCTTGGGAAAGATCCTGCTCAAGGGAATTGGTCACTATGATGCAGGCTCGCGAAGCTTCTACATGACGGGCGGCCCGGTGAACACGCCGGATGATATTCGCGGGAAGACTGTGCGAGTCCTACCCAGCGAAGCGTTGGTCAAAACGATCGAAATCTTCGGTGGCGCAGCCACCCCGATTGCTTTTGGAGAGCTATATGCAGCGCTCCAGCAAGGCGTGGTCGACGGCGCAGAAAACAATCCACCAAGCTTGCTAAGCGCGAGGCATCATGAAGTGTGCAAGTACTTCTCGCTCGACGAGCATGTCAGCGCCCCTGACGTGGTAGTGATGAGCCAGAGCATATGGGACAAACTGGATGCGCAGCAACGCGACTGGGTGAAACAGTCCATGGCGGATTCGGAAGCTTACCAGCGCGAATTATGGCGCAAGGCTTCTGACGACGCGCTCGCTGAGATCGAAGCCAGCGGCGTGATCATCAACCGCCCGGACAAGGCACCATTCCGCGCCGCCGTCGGACCGCTCAGGGCGAGCTATGACGGGACCCGCATTGGCGACTTTGCCCGGCGAATCGAAGCCATGGCGGGGGATGCATGATGCGGACCAAGGTCGAACAATTGCTCGCTGCGCTTCTGGTGATCCTTTCCGTCGCAACCCTCGCAACTGTGGTGTGGCAAGTGATCGGCCGATACCTGCTCGAAGCACCCAGCTCCGCAACCGAAGAGATCGCCCGTTTCCTGCTGATCTGGCTTGGCATGGTTTCCATGACCTATGCCTTTGCCAGGCGAATGCATGTGGGCGTTGATCTCATTTCGGCACGTTTGTCCCCGTCTAGGCAGGTCTTTGCCGCGCGGGGGATCTGGCTTGCCTGTATTGTCTTCGCGCTCAGTGTCATGGTTTACGGCGGTGGCTTGCTGGTCCGCATCACTGCAACGCTGGGGCAGACCTCAGCCGCACTCACCCTGCCGATGTGGGTGATCTATTCCGTGATGCCCGCCTGCGGCCTGATCATTGCTTATTTCGCGGTATCCTTCCTGCTCGAAGGCATCGCGACCGAGCCCGAAGCCAGTGAAGGAGATCAATCATGATCAGTGGCCTGATCCTTGTCTCCATCTTCTTCCTGTTGGTCTTGCTCAATGTCCCGATCGGTTTCGCGATCGGCCTTGCGACTTTGGCCGCGCTCGGTTCGATCATGCCGTTCGACCCCGCCACCACTACTATGGCGCAGCGCATGGTGGCTGGGCTCGACAGCTTCACCCTGCTTGCGATTCCGTTCTTCATCCTGAGCGGCTACCTGATGGGCGCCGGCGGCGTTGCCAGCCGCTTGATCAATGCGGCAAAAGGCATGATCGGCGCGTTGCCGGGCGGGCTGGCAGTGGTGAACATCATATCTTGCATGCTGTTCGGATCGGTATCCGGCTCGGCCGTCGCTGCCACTTCGGCGATCGGTTCCTTCATGGTCCCGGCCATGAAGAAGGAGGGCTATGACGCGCCCTTCGCAGCGTCAGTGACCACATCGGCATCGATCCTCGGCCTACTGATCCCGCCATCGAATGTGATGATCGTCTATGCCGTCGCTGCGGGCGGGGTTTCGATCGGGGCGCTGTTCCTCGCCGGCTATGGCCCGGGCATTATTGCCGGGCTAGCGCTGATAATCGCCGCCATCCTTGTTGCGCGGCGGGCAGGCTACCCCGTGTCAGAGCGGGTTTCGCTTGCGGAGTCGCTAGCGGCGCTGGGTCCAGCGGTGCCTAGCATCGCAATGCTGCTGGTCGTTGTCGGCGGCATTGTCTCCGGCCTGTTCACTGCCACCGAAGCGAGCGCCTTTGCAGTGGTCTACTCGCTGGCGCTGGGCATCTTCGTGCACCGCGAAATGCGCTGGAGCGAACTGCCCGGCATCATCGTGAAATCGGCAGAGACCACCGGGATAGTGCTGTTCCTGATCGCGGCATCGACAGGAATGGCGTGGATGCTGGCCTATTCCGGCATGCCAGGCGCCATCGCCGATGCATTGCTGACAATTTCCGACAATCCGCTGATCCTGTTGTTGGTGATCAATGTCATCCTGCTGGTGGTTGGCGCTTTCCTCGACATCACGCCCGCGATCCTGATCTTCACGCCGATCCTGCTGCCGGTCGCCGTAGCGCTCGGCATTTCGCCGGTGCATTTTGGGATGATCCTGATCTTCAACCTGTCGATCGGATTGTGCACCCCGCCGGTTGGAACGGTGCTGTTTGTGGGCGCAGCGGTAGGGGGAACAAAGGTTGCTGCCATGGTTCGGCCGATGCTGCCGCTCTATGCAGCAATGCTGCTCGCGCTCGCCGCGACCACTGCATTCCCGGCTCTCTCAGAAGCTCTGCCGCGCCTGTTCGGCATGATGTAGCATCCACCGCAGCGGCCAACACACAAATCAACAATCTTTTTTGATCACTTTCGATCATTTTCTTGCATCGCGCAAAAAGCGAGCTAATCTTGTGCCCATATCTTTGGAGGGGATAGCGCATGGAAGAATTCGAACGCGAGCCGGTGGCCCCGGCTGCGCTGAAGCCGGGACGTTACTTTGCAGCCTCGTACGCGGGTGAGCACGTCGCCGGCACCGAGTTCGTTATCGGTGCGATGTTCGTTTCCTGGGGAGTGGGCGCTGGCGATGTCATCTATGGCCTGCTGCTTGGTAATTTGCTGGCGGTGCTCAGCTGGGTCCTGATCTGCGCCCCGATCGCCACTGACACGCGGCTGACGCTTTACGCCTATCTCGAAAAAATCGCTGGTCCCGGATTCATCAAGATCTACAGCGTTATCAACGGTGTGCTTTTCTGCGTTCTTGCTGGCGCCATGATCACCGTTTCTGCCAGCGCCGTGC